>NZ_JADEWX010000033.1 GCF_015207395.1 Nodosilinea sp. LEGE 07088 | reverse complement strand
TTTAGGTAAAAATAAAACGTCTTCTGAAGTTAATCAGGTAACGATTAGGCGCTTCACAGAGATTCCAAAGACCCAGCGAAAAACGATGACATTCGACAATGGCAAAGAGTTTAGTAATCATGCAGAGCTGAGTAAGGAGTTGGAACTATTGTGTTACTTTGCTAATCCTTATCATTCCTGGGAGCGAGGTCTCAATGAACATACGAATGGATTATTAAGACAGTTTTTTCCAAAGCAGACAAATTTCAAAATCGTCAAACCGGAGACATTAGAAAGAGCCGTCATGTTGATTAACAAAAGACCAAGAAAATCGCTTGACTATAAAACGCCATTTGAAGTATTCTATTCAGATAAATCAGACGCTGATGCACTTCAGATTTGAATTGGCGGTGGATTATAAATTTCACTCTCATACGGCAGCCAAATGTAGCCAGGACTGAAGGGGCGATAAGCTGGAGATAATTCCATCTTTTGTCCAACCTCAATGGCTAAAACTAAGCCTGGAACAGACAACTCAGAAAAATCTTCCAACAACTCGCTGTAAGTCCTGAATTCATCGACTTCGACCCCAACCAGGGCATATCGAAATTCGGGAGCGGAACGCAGATGTTGGCAAAAGAGAATGCCTAACTCTGTCATTAGATAGGCACTTTCAGGAGACTCGATCCCAATCTCACTAATATTGTTAGGACAGACCCTGCACCACCAGTTCTCATCAATATCCTGGAAAGTGGCGGTTCGACATTGGCATGGGTGCCCATTGGAGAGGCTCCAAGTCGCTCCCTCAAAATACTCGGCGAATAGCTTTGCCTTGATTTCATCTGAACCGCATTCTGCCGATAGACTAAATATCCATGCCATCACAATGGGCTCCAGGTGTCGATATCAGACTACTCAACTCTTTCCCAATCGTTCTGGGTATTTGCCAGTGCTGCCTCGTATTTCTCTAAAAGCATTGTAGCGCTTGGCAGAATACTGATGTGGGTAGGGCTATCTTGAACTGATCTTGACTCAATAAAGTGGACAGGTAATCTAATCTGCGTTCAGGCTCTCTAGAGAAAGCCAATGATTAACTCACTATCTGGCTCGGCTGCATCGCAAAACGCTCTGCTATTCCAAGTCCGTAGAAATGCTGGCTCACTCCGTTCGATTGTTACTTCACTACCTCAAGTTCGACGATGTTCCAGTCCCTGCCGGGTTCATCCCTTAATTCAGCAACGCCCAATGGGTGTCATAAATGACACCCATTGAAACGGTGGCATCTACGTAACGATCAACGCAGCTTGACCTGGGCCTGGATCGGCAGGTGGTCAGAGGCCTGGGCAGCCTGGGTGACGATCCCAGCCTCGACCACCTCCAGGGTGGCGGGGGTGTAAAAGATATAGTCGAGGGTGTATTTGGGCTGGTCAGAGGGAAAGGTTGGGACGGTGGGTTCTGGGTCTATGGCCGAGGCCAGCACCGGGGAGTCGAGCAACAGTTGGATTGAGCGGGGTTCAGCCTCCGCATCGCGGCTAAGGCTGCTGTTGAAGTCGCCCAGCAGCAGCACCGGAGAATCTTCGGCATAGCCCTCAGCCAGGTCGCGTACCACCTGGGTTTGACGGGTGCGGGTAGGGCCGTCGAAGGCTTCGAGGTGAGCGTTGATGACGACTAAGGATTGGCCTGAGAGATCAATTTCGCTGACCTGGGCTACCCGGTCGAGGTAGAGGGCGTTGTAGAAGAAGGGGTTAGAGGGTACTTTTTCGAGCACCAGACGCTCGTTGCGGGTAATGGGGTAGCGACTCAACACGGCCTGTCCGGAGATTAGCTGCCGATAGTGGGCCTGGGGTGGCCAGTAGGGAAAGGGCACGTAGCGCTTGTCCCAGTTGACGGCGATCGCACCGTAGCTCATTTCCAGCGCTGCGGATACTGCGTACTGCTGGTTGACGTTGAAGGATCGGTAGGCATCAAAGTCAATTTCTTGCAGCGCCAGAATGTCGGGTTCTAGGGCTCCTAGGGCCTGAATGGCGGTGGCCTGGTTGGTGTCGTAGAGGGTGCGATCGCGCACGACCGCCTGCTGGTTGGTCAGTCCCGACAGATAGCCAATGTTGTAGCTGACTACGCTAAGCTGCTCAGGGTTGGCAACGCCAGGGCTGTAGGTGTCGTAGGTGATCAGATTGTCGTAGTCGGCCTCAGCCCAGTTGGGCGCGCTGATATAAAAGAACGTGCCCACCAATGCGGCTACGGGTAGCCCTAGGGCCAGACCTACCACCAACAAGATTTTTTTCATAGGGTTTTACTGTATGACTTCTGCCAATTCGTCGCGCTTGCCGCTGCGGTTTTGGATTGCCGCTCTGGTGGCGTTTATCAACGCGGTGGGGTTTACGCTGATTATTCCACTGATTTACCCCTACGCGGTGGAATTTGGCCTCAGCGATTTTCAGGCTAGCCTGCTGACGACCGCCTACGCCGCTGCGCAGTTTTTGGCCACGCCAATTTTGGGCCGTCTGTCTGACCGCATCGGGCGCAAACCGCTGCTGATTGTCAGCCTGCTGGGCACGGTGGCAGCCAACCTAATGGCGGGGCTGGCCCCGGTGGCCTGGGTGCTGTTTGCGGCCCGGCTGCTCGACGGAATCACTGGCGGCAATACCTCCATTGCCCAGGCGATTGTCAGCGACATTACGACTCCTGACCAACGGGCGCGGGCCTACGGCATTTTTGGGGCGATGTTTCGACTCGGGTTTGTGGTGGGGCCGCCCTTGAGCTACGTAGCCCAGCTGGTGCCACCGCTGCCGGGGTTTACCAGCCTGGGCATGGGGTTTTTGTTTTCAGCGGCGATCGCCCTGATCGCCACCCTGCTCTGCCTGGTGCTGCTGCCTGAAACCCTGGAAAACTGCTGCGAGACCTTTCAGCTCTCCTGGCGAGATTTTGGCTTTGGGCGGCTGGCCCGTTCCGCCACCGATACGCGGTTTAGCCGCATTTTCTGGCTGACGTTTTTCAGCGGCTTCACCTTTACGATCTTCACCTTTGCCTTTCAGCCCTTCTTTCTCAAGGTGCTGGGGCAAGATGCCCGCAACCTGGCGATTATGTTTGCAGCGGTCGGCGTTATCGGCTTTGTCACCCAGGTGTTTGCCCTCGAACCGATGCGGCGGCGCTTTGGCCTGGTGCAGCTGCTGGTGGGGGCGCTGGCTATGCGGGGCATTTTGTTTCTGCTGATGCCGACGTTCCCGAGCATCGTCGCCTTTGCGGCGATCGCCGTGGTGTTTAGCGTCGTCAATGCCTTCCCCATGCCACTGATCGATGCGCTGCTATCGCTCACCAGCGGTCCCCGCGAACAGGGCGAGGTGCTGGGGCTAAATGCCTCGTACCTGAGTATTTCCAATGCCATCGGCCCGGCGACGGCAGGGCTGCTGGTCAGCGTCAGCTACAGCTTCCCGTTTTGGATTGCCGGAGCGCTGACGCTATTGACCGCCTGGTTTGCCATGACGCTCTCGGGGCGCGGCACGGCTAAAGGATTTCATTTATAGACTTACAACTGTTGCTGGGGGCAGGGGAAATGGGGAGCTAGAGAGTATGCCTCAAGTCCCAGTCCCCTAAACCACCTCTTCCACCATCTCGGGCTCGGGCTCGGGCTCGGTCTCACCCAGTACCGTGAGAAACTGGAGCGCCATGGCAATATAGATGGCGCACTGGGTCGGCGGCAACTGGTAAAACGAGTGCCAGGCAGCGGCCCGATCGGCATCGTAGTGGGAGATGCGATCGGGCTGCTGGTCGAGCCAGCCCAGGCGCACCGCGTGGCCAATCAGCACGTCTAGGTAGAGATAATCTTCGAAGTACAGGTCGGGGTTGACCTTAAAGATCTCGCCCATTTCTCGCAGAGCTTCGAGGTTGACGTGGCGATACTCTGGGGCCTGGATTTTGTTCAGCAGGTGGGTGATGCGGCGCTCAAAGTTTTGTTCGCCGGGGGTCATCTCCGAGAGAATGCGATCGCTGTCGATTCGGTTTTTGCGGTCAAACTTATTGCCGATGACGATGCCCTTAGAGTGCTTCAGCACCTCCCATACCTGGGTATAAAACTCTGGCGGAATGCGAGCAATCTCGCCATCGATCATACGCTTGCGCAACCAGTCTTGGACTGGCTCGGTGGGTTCAAGCTCTAGAGCAGCGGCGTCGGGCACCACTTGCCAGTTAATCGGGTTATGGGGCTTAACGTGTAGCGACTCGCGGCGAAAGATCGACTGGTTGAGTCCGTCAAACCCGGCTAGCACCTGGCGCAGGCGGGTTTTGAGTTCAAAGGGGCTGAGGTCAACCAGCTGGGCGTAGGCCTCATCTTGGGGAATGTGGCGCTCGCGGGCCAACTCGCTGGTAATCAACAGCAGCAGGTAGCCCACCCGCAGGGTCAGCAGCCCGTCAAACAGGCTGGGCTCGGCCTTGATCAAAATGCTCAGATCGATCAGCACCTCCTGGTTGAGCACATGGTCGCGCACATCGTCGCCGCAGAGGGCGCGAATTGTTTCGATGATCTCGCTGTGGCTCATAGGCTCGGTGATTAGCGATGCCTCGCTGTAGGCCTTGCCTACCGAGATCTGCTTCTGGCGTACCAGCAGCTCGGTCACTGCATCTGACAGGGTAATGTCGGCCTTGCCCAGCAGCCCGGCGGCGCGGCGCAAAATGCCCCACTGCTCGAGCTGGCTGGCCTTGGCATAGACCTCATTCAGCAAATTCTCAACGGTAACGGCTCGACTAGAGCCGCCCAAGCCGGTGTTGAAATTCAAGCCATGCAGGTGCTTGAGGGTGCTGAGTAGTTCAATTTGCTCGTAGACATTGTTCGATTCGCCCAGCTGAGTAAGCAGGCGATCGAGGTCAGTTTCGTGCTCGACGTCGTACTCTTCGAGCAGCGACAGGGGGCCATCGTGGCCGGGTTCAAAGCCCAGATAGGCCGTCCACAGAGGCGAGTAGCCAATGGAGGCGTGACCCAACTGATAGGCGTTGACGTTGTCAATGCGCTCTAGGCTGGTGGTCATCATCAGCTGGTGCAGAGGGCCGATTTTGACCGGCACGTGATCGCAGCGATCGCCCATTAGCTCCTTCATCAGCGCCATCAGCGGCGATTCGTAGATCGGCTTATGACCCAGCTGAAACATGGCGTGGGTGAGCAGCAGCGTCACCGTGGGTCGCCCCGGCTCGCGCCAGTGGTCGTAGATATAGGCCAGCTCGCTGCGCATCTGAGCCACCAAAAAGTGGTAGTCGAGGGTGAGGTAAAACCGCTGCTGGTCTAAGAATGACGGCAAAAACACCACCGACTCGCCCTGAATGCGAAACATCCGCGAGGTGGTCAGGCTGCGCAGCCGCCGCACCGGGCGACCGCTGAGGCCCAGCTTGTCGTTTTTGCCAATCTCGGCATAGATCGACGACAGTTCACTGGCTGGATAGACCTGTACCGGGTCAATTTCTTCTAGGGTTTGGGTGGCTAGGCCGTAGGTGGCTAGCTCCGTTTGCAGGGCCTTGTCTTCGGCCAGCAGGGCCACCTGCACCACCGGATAGCGGTGATCGCCCAAAACGCGGTACCGCCCCAGGGGGTCGATATCGCTGGGTTTGAGCAGCCCGTCTTGCAGCAATTGCCCCAACAAATAGAGGCTCTGGGCCCAGACCAGGGGCAGGTTCTCATTGGGCAACCGAGATTGACTGCCGGGCGTTTCGCGCTCGGCCTCCAGGCCGTCTTCGGGCACGTAGTATAGCTCGGGCAGCAATCCCAGACCATCGCGATCGACCGTGAGCGCCGCCAGCCGCTCTTGGTAAACGCGAATTTGGTCTTTGTCGCCGGCAAACAAGCTATCTAGCCACAGGTAGGTGAAAAACAGCGGCCATTCGCACTCAATGTGCTCAAATTGCTTCAGCTCTTCGGGCTCGTAATGGAGGCGAGTGGTGTCTTCGATCACGGTCTGGTGGCCATCGCGCAAAAACCGTTTGCAGCCGTAGTTGCCCTGCAGCTTGTCGATAATTTTCTGCCGCGTCTTGCGAGCCAGTTGGTCGTCGTCGATGGCAAAGCCGGGATAGCCCACAATACTCAACAGCGCCGCATCCACTTCTTTAGAGCCCGACTCGCGGGGCAGCAGCGACTCTAACGTAATTCGAGCTCGGGCGATCTCATCGGTGAGCACGTGAATCATCGAGGCCTGCCCACCACGCATGCCAAAGAGGTTGAAGCCCCGCAGCGCCTCTAGGGCCGCCTTGGCCATACCCACCGAACTGGCGTTGAGCTCGGGCTTGCCGTGGTTGATTTTGTTGCCCCGCTCCCAAATACCGTAGTCGGGGGTACGGTAGGCCCGGCCAATGTAATAGACCAGGTTTTGCACAACGTTGACTTCATCCTGGGTGAAGATGATTTGCAGCCCCGAGGCCGTCATCTGCGCCAGCATCAGCAAAAACACCGAGGTGGCGTCAATTTGCAAGTGCCCCCATTCGTCGTCGCCCACCACCGGTAGCCCGCTGCCGGTGTCGTACTTGGCATGGAGTGCTTGGAGTGGATCTTGCCGTTCTTTGAATTGCTCGACCTTCTCCGCCTGACGAGTCATGGCCATGAGCAGCCCCCGCATCAGCTTGACGACGCTCTGCTCAAGCTCAACAGTGCGGCCCTGGTCGTCGTCGAGGTGGCGGTAGGCCAGCGCTACCCCCCACACCGCCAAAATGCTGTAGACGTTGTCGCGCACCCAGGCATCGGTGTAGTCGCCATGCACATTCACCGCCGTACTGGCGGGCAGCAGGCCGCTAACCGGATGCTGACGAGCCAAAATCACGGTTTTGATCTCGTGATAGTAGCGATCGAGCCGTTCCTGGAGGGAGGCTGAAGACATAAGCAATTATGGCTATAGGAGCAACGGCAGGTCAGAGTTAATCGGGTTGTAACCTACTCTAGGGGCAATTGACCAGACCAGCGAAAGAGACATGGCAGAATTCTCAGATCGGTGGCTCGATGCAGTATGACGGATTGCTAGGCTGGATTGGGTTCGTCGTGGTCAGGTTTGGTGGCAGCCTTGAGGTTCTTGTCACCATTGGCTTCTGCGTGAGGGGCGATCGCGGTATTGCAGGTTTCCAGATCGGTACAGCCAGATACCCCACAGGCTGTATCAAATAGCGATTCAACCTCCTTCAGGGCGGCTTGAAAACTCGCGTTGGCGTTGGCGCGGCTTGCAGACATCGGTCTATCTCCAGGTTAGAAACAGGTAGACACCAGCATTCCCCCTAAACCCAAGTTGATTCGACTGTGATCATACGGCTATTGGCTAGACAAGCTGCCCAGCCAGTCTAGCAACAGCGGATTGACCACCTCAGGGCGCTCGTCGTGGGGGCAGTGGCCGGTGTCGGCAATGCTGTGGAACGTGACGCGATCGCTCTCTGCGGCCAAATCACCGTAGATTTTGGCTCCTGCGATCGGCGTCCAGGGATCATTTTCACCCCACAACACCAAGAGGGGCTGGGCAATATGGGGCAGCAGGTCTTCGGGTTTTGGCCCCGGCGGCGCGGTGACGACCGAGGCAAACACCTTCTGAGCGGTGGGCCGACAGGCCGGGGTGTAGAGCATATCGACCAGCTCGTCGGTGATCGCCTCGGGGTTGCGGTAAACCTGCTTGAGCGAGCTGCGAATGCGGCCTTTGCGGCGCACCTGGTTAAAGACGATCGGCCCCACCGTGGGTGAACTGACCAGCCAGGTAAAGGCCCCCATTACCCAGTTCAGGGGCGGGTGCAGCTCTTCGGGGCGGTGGTTGAGGCCCCCGGCGCAGTTGAGCACGGCCCCGGCCTGGGCTTTGTCGGGGTGGTTGGCCAGCAGCATGAGGGTGAGCAGGCCGCCGATGGAGTTGCCGACGTAGATGGCGGGAGTGCCAATGAACTCGCTCCAAAAGTCGGCCAGCAGGTCTTGCCAGAGGTCGAGGGTGTAGGGTAGCTCGGGCTGGTCGGAGTCGCCAAAGCCCAGCAGGTCGATGGCATAGACCCGGTTGCCTGCTGCCGCCAGGGCCGGGATATTCTTGCGCCAGTGGCCCAGCGATGCGCCGAAGCCGTGGATCAGGACGATGGGCGTGCCGTTTCCGGTGCCCTCTTCGGTAACGGTGTAGGCAATGGTGTGGCCCTGCCATACCCAGGTGTGCTTTTCGATGGCTGTCAGCGACAGGGGAACCAGTTCAGCGACCATAGTCAGTAATGTAACGACATGTAACTAATTCCTATAATACAGGGTTAGCTCTGGCCATTGTTTAAGATGCTGATCAACTGCGATCGCGATCATGACTGGGGCCTCGGTTGTTGCGGCTGCAAGTATTTTCTGCCGTTATGAGGGGCAACTGGGTATGGCTTGGGGCGTTTGCGCGAACCCTGCCAGCCCCAGAGCCAGTTTGCTGACCTTTGAACATCAGGGGTGTCAAGCGTTTGAAGCCGATGAGAACAGTGATGAATTTACTAGTTTTGGACAGGATCGTCCGTAGGGGGATGGCGACCTACCGTTTGAGGTAAAGGTTGCGAATGGTGCGGTTTACGAAGCTCAAATAGTCGTCTATCTCTTCGTAGCGATCTAGTTCGGCGACTTCTTCTGAGCTAAGACTATTATCTACTTGCTTATCAAGTAAGGCTTCTATACGCTGCTGAACAATTTGAGAGGCTCGAAAGATAGGAATACCTTCTTCAACCACAATATTAACGGCACCCTCGACGGGTAGAGAGGCCGGGAGGGTTTGAAGGTGAGGGGGAAGTAGAACGCTCATAGGGTCTATGCTAGCAGCTCATAGGCTGGGTTGAGTTGGCGAAACCTGAGGCTCAGCATTGGCTGGGTAAACGCCTCTCGAGATTGGCCCGTTTTAAGCTTTTATCGCTATCTTGAGCAAGAGATGTATCTTTAGTAACCCAGAAATCAGAGATGAGATTTGTTGCCGGAGACGGTTGGTACGGGGTGAAAATTCTGAGTATGTGACGGGTTTCGCGCGCTCAACTCAACCTACAGCTAGTCGTTTTCCAAGTCACTCGGTAATGCGAAAATTTCGTCTTGAATAAGCTCTGGTAAATCTTCGGTATGGACGTGCAGGTGGCTAACGGAGCCCGTAAGTTCCGCAAGAATGTCTCCCTTTTGATCATCAGTTAAGTTGGCTAACTTAAGTTGACTGAGCAAGAACGTCACCTTCTCACATTCTTCACCTAATTCGGTCAGAATCGTTGAAAGAGTTGGATTTACCTGTAAAGGCTGTTGAATATTAGAAATCATTGCCCTCGCCTCAATCGCTTTTCTGCTCTAGCCAAACTTTTCTGAAGCCCTGAGATTTCTTTGTGCCAATATCTAATCAAGTTTTCATCTGGTGCTGGCTTCTGTTGTTCAGTGGCTATTTTCTCGTAGTGAATCTCAACCTGTCTACGAATACTTTCAACGGACTTGCGAAACTTCTTCTTAGACAAAGGCTCCCCCCTCACGACCCTGCTCTAATGCTTGCATCGAAGCTTCGCACTCAGATTTCAGCAGGAGTATCCTCAGTGCTTATCTGCAAACCGCAAATAAGAAATCTGGCGAATCGCCAAAAGCCTTGATGTGCCGTAGGTTGAGCAGTACCCACCATTAGCTATTGAGCAACAGAAAATTTAGGTTCTGGCAGGGGCAGCCCATCTTCCTCTAGCAGAAGCTGTAAAACCTCTCGCCCGTTGCGGACCGCTTCTTCGTAGCTGCTGCCGTGGGTGCGATAGGTCTGTTCAGGAAAATCGGGCAGATGCACCAGAAAGCAATCCTCCTCTTCTGACCAGACAATAATCATCTCATAACGCAGGTTGCTCATTATCTCTAATTCCCTTGCTGCAACAGATCCTGTGCTAGGCAGCTTTTGCAAGCTTAGCCCGCGCCCCAACAACCGTTAGTCCGACTGCTTCTTGAGTGGCTTCGTCATAGCAAAGTACCACACCATCGCCAATGCCGATCCCAACTGCAGGGCGAGGCTCACCAACCGATAGATACAAGATATCCGCTTCATCGTCATAGTCCCAGCTGGTTTGATTGGATGCTTGCAGAATTTTCAGCCTGTCCATAAAACTTCGCTTTCGCTGGCGCTGGCCTTGGTGCTTGGCATCAGCTTAAATTAACGCCTGAGAAAAAGTGGTTGCAGGTGCTGGCTCTCTTCGCGTTTCCCTGGTTTTGCTGGTTGCCAATTGTCACTACCCTGGGCACCTGGGCGCTCTACGACTTTCTCGCTCAGGTTTCTCCCCTGGGCAGCATACCCATATGGCAACAAACTACCATTGTTGTAGCGGCTGTGGCTGGCCTATGGGCGGCGCTCTGGCACCGTGGGCAGGGGCTCGATGCCAGAGCCAGAAACCCATTCCATGGCGGTGTACTGGGGGCTGCACTGGGCGTCAAGCGATCGCCGTAGGGCATTGCCCACCGCTCATCCAAGGCACAAACCACTATCTCTCTGATAACGCTATGCCCCTCTAGCTCTGCCCTTGCCCGATCACTAAAAAATCCTACGATGAAGAAAAGCTGAGATAGTTTCACGTAACAGTTGGACGGTGGGCAATGCCCACCCTACTTTTCAAATAGGAGAGACTAATGAGCACAGCAGAAAGCATTTATGAACTGGTAAAAACGCTACCTGAAGCAGAGGCCAGCCTAGTTCTGGTGTTTGCTGAGTTTATTCATCAACGTGCTTTAGCCAGCTCGTCTGCGCAGACCATTTCCAACGGTGCCAGATTTCAAGCCGTATCTCTAAATACTAAAGGCTTCAAATTCAACCGAGATGAAGCCAATGAGCGCTAAAGCATTTCTCGATACCAACATTGTTATCTACGGCTATTCCCAAGATGAGCCAGACAAACAGCAACAAGCCCGTGAATGTACTCAAACTCATGAATCATGGATTAGCACGCAGGTTTTGAATGAAACTGTCAATACCTTGAAACGTAAGTTTTCGCTAGAGTATCGCCAAATCGGCGCTGTTGTTGATGAGCTGAGTCAACAAGGTCAACCTGCGGACGTGATCATCTAATTTGACCGGGGCGATCGCAGCCTTGAGGGTAGACACTTTGCACAACCCTAAAACCTGGTTCAGGGAGCTGGGGCAAAATCTCCTTTCGCCAACCAGGATTCGGTATCAGAGGCCAAATCAAATCGTGCCTGCACCCGCCAAAGAAACCCGGTTTCTAGCCGCAGCCAGCTTCGACGCCGCGAGGGGGCAAACCAGCACGGGCTAAACGCCAACATCCCCCCAGTAGGCACAATCTACCGGGGGGAGGCTTTAGAGAAAATAGGCCTACAATCAAGCCATGCTATCTGCCCTGCGGGTCGGGCGCTTGCGTTATTGCAGCTCCTCTACCGTGGCTTCGATCGCATCTCGGGTCGGTATGGGGCGGTTAAAGCCATTGATTAACTCGCTATTCTCCAGGCGCTGCAATGCCGTAGCGCGATCGAGGGTCTGCACCCGCTGCCTGAGGGAGGCGATATCTTGCTCGCCAGGGGTGATAAACAGCTGTTCACCACTGTTCAGAACGATTTCCTCGGCACTGCCGGGCAGCCGAAATGCCACCTCGCCCTCCCAGGAAAAAATTTCGATGGGGGCCGCCGGGGCATCAATAATATTGACAAACACCGTGGTGCCGCGAATGCCAGCGATGCCAGCGGGGGTGACGATCTCCACCGGTTCTGCCGCTTTACCCTCTACCCAGGTGATCATTTGCCCAGTATTGAGCACGAGCTGGTTGGGTTGTAGGGTTAAGGTTGCATCGCCGCCAATGCGGAATACTGGGCCAGTCTCTAGCCCTACCTCGGCGAGGGCCTGGTCTACGGTGCGAATGCGATCGCCGTAGGCAAGGGCCTGGTTCAGCTGGGCCGGAGCCGGGGCATTCTGGCCCAGCGTGACCGAGACCGGCTCGGCAACAATGGCTTGAATGGTGGCGATGTTGGCCGCTGCGTCGTCGGTAACTGTAGTAGTTGAATCCCCCGGGAGCGGCGCTGGTGGCGGGGTGGCTTGGCAGCCCATCACGCCTATCACCAATAGCAGCGGTAGGGCAAACGCCCTCAGGTTGACGGTAGGCGCGATCGGATTGGGGAGAGAGTACATGGTGATAGTGTCATTCAGGGAGATAAAAGCCGCGGTATTCTCTAATTTCTTCAGCCCGGTGCACCAACAATCCGGTCAGGCGTAAGGTAATAGTGGCGATTAATCAGCCATGCCCGCCAGTGCGGGTGGTGTTGACCAGGGCGGTTAGCACCAGCATGTGGGCAGTTTTGTTTTATCTATTTGGAGATCGAACCCTGTGGAACTGGTGATTTGGCTCTCGGTTGTACTCACCATCCTCGGCCTGGGCATGGGGGCGATGGTGTGGGCCTACCGTCGCCCCCTGGGCAATAGTGCCCTGTTTCCGACGCCGGTAACGGAGCTATCGGTGCCGATTAGCGATGGGGCTAGAGCCCAGTTTGAAGCGGGCTGCGCCGCCTTTGCGGCGGGCCGCTACCCGGCGGCGATCGATCAGTTCACCAACGTGATGGTGGCCGAGCCTGACTGTGCCGAGGCCTTTCACAATGGCGGTTTGGCCTACGCCAATATGGGCACCGACAGCATGGCCGTACAGGGATTGCTCAAAGCCAGCGATCGCTACGATCGCCAGGGCACCAAACCCCGCCTCGACCTGGTCAAACAGCAGCTCGAACAGATCGCTGGGCGGCGGGGCGTCAAACCTGGCGCCAAGGACTAGGAGCGGGGGCAATGGCCAAACAGCGTCTAGATGCTCTGCTGGTGGAACGGGGCCTGTGCGACTCGCGCCAGCAGGCCCAGCGGTTGATTCGGGCCGGAGACGTGCAGGTCAACCACGCGGTGGTCGATAAACCCGGCACTGCCTTCACGGCGGATGTGGATGTACTGGTAAAGGCGCGATCGCCCTTTGTCTCACGCGGCGGCGAAAAGCTGGCCAAGGCCCTGACTGAGTTTCCCATCGTCATCCCCGGCAGAATTGCGCTAGACGGCGGCATTTCGACCGGCGGCTTCACCGACTGCCTGCTCCAGGCCGGGGCCGAGCGGGTCTACGGCATTGATGTGGGCTACGGCCAGGTGGCCTGGGCCCTGCGCCAGGATTCCCGCGTGGTGTTGCGCGAGCGCACCAACCTGCGCCACCTCACCCCTGAACAGCTCTATGGCGAGAACGATCGCCGCCCCGACCTGGGCGTCATGGACCTGTCGTTTATTTCCCTCACCAAAGTGCTGCCTGCATTTTGGGCGCTGCTGATGCCCCCCCGCGAAGCCGTGCTGCTGGTGAAACCGCAGTTTGAGGTGGGGCGCGATCGCGTCGGCAAGAAAGGCGTCGTCCGCGACCCTGGGGATCAGGCCGGTGCGATCGCCGCCGTTCTGGAAACCGCCCAAACCCTCGGCTGGGCCTACCGTGGCCTCACCTGGTCGCCCCTGGTTGGCCCGGCTGGCAATATTGAGTATCTGCTGTGGCTGGTAGAGGCGGGAGAGGGGCAGGAGAATGAAGTGCCTACCTTGGATGACCTCAAGGCTCTTGCCATTGGTGCTCGGCTGGCTTTGGGAGATTGAGATCCCTAAACGGTACATCACTGGGCAGATGAACCTCATATGACTATAGCTTCGATGCTAGGCGGCATATATAGCCCCTGTCTAAGCACACATTGAACACTTCCAGCTTGTTAGGAGTGCTAAGCAAAAAAGTTGCTTTATCTAGGATCTATTAAGTTATTCAAGGCATATTTCTTTGAGTTACAAATCATTTTGTAAGCCGACAGAATTTCTTGCCTCAGGTATATTTAGCCTATTTCCGCCTCCAACTGACGTTAAATTAAGAGCACATCCTAGGAAGAAAAATGCCAAGAACCAACCCAGAAGTAAAGGTCTAATGCGATCAGAAAATTTATTTTCACTGCCGAGAAACGTGTAAGGCTTTCTTAGCTGTTTTCCTTTGGTCTTATGCTTCAGAAATTTGTGAGACTCTCTTATCTGACCTTTTCCACCTTGTTGAATGCCAGCTCCTATGCTTGCCTTCATCTGACTCAATGAACTTGAGGCAGCCAGATCCCGAGGCAAAACGAAGTAAATACTGCCTTCTCTAGCAACAACACAAACATCATCACCAGGGAAAATTGAGATGGTTGTCTTATGGGTGTCAATCGAGAACCTATTTAGGGGAAATATTTTGGCTTTCCATAGCCCCCCCTATATTGAATCTTTCCAATTGAGTTCTCGCTGATGGGGTCAATAACTGTAACCTTATAACTTTTCTTGCTCCCGTAGATTCGTTCTTCAAATTGAAGCTCAGGCACAATACCAATTGAAGCATGCAAGCTTGGTATCTTATCGTTAGACATGCTAAAACTTGATTTCTCAATAAACCCTCGAACTGGAGATGCTACCTTGTGGTTCTGAAATACGACTGGTAGCCAATCAGCACAGGTCATACTGCTTTTCACACTCTCTCTGGCATATCTTTCTGCCAGATATAAGGGCGAACCGCTATCAAGAGATTGAAGACTTTCGATGTAGCTAGTCAGAAAATCATGCGCCACTTTGTCCGGAATAGGTTCACGCATGACAATAATCTGAGGAATCTGTAACTTCTGAAGTGTTCTAGCAATTCCTACACCATCACAGGAATTAAAGATGGCTAACTTCAAACCATTTGATATTGCTCTTTTAAAGCTAAATTCAAGTTTAGATAAATATATAGGGTTTCCGCCTTTCAGGTATAAAACCCCTTCGTTTTTGAATGTTTCACTGTGGCCAGAGAAAAACAACAAGTCCCAGGTGCCAGTTTCTAGAGCTGTTTCAAGTTCTGCTTTAGAAGGTTGCACTAGTAGTTTTGTGAAGATATCTGTCTTACCAGAAAGCTGATCACCTAATATCCATTTGTCTCTTTCTAGATCAATCCCTTCATCATCTCCCAATGCAACTAATATTTTCAAGCCTTCAAGTCGGTTTTCTTGTCTTGAAGATGCAGAACAGCTTTCGTCCGCCAAGCTGAAACAAACCTCTGATTTTTTAAGGTTCTTTAAAATGCTCCAACAATTCCAAGGCAAATTATAAATTACTTCTTCATTAGTGCAAACAATGATTTGGATGTTGTCTTCAGGACTGAGTTCTTGACTTAGTTTATCTATGATTTTCTGAAAGCCACCAAAGCTCAACCAAGAATTCATTTCTATATTTAGTTTTTCAGCAAGTTCTCCACAAATCTCATTCCATGAAATCCTTGGCTCATCCAAGTCTGAATATAATAGATTTTTAGAATCACCTATAACAGATTTATCTATAGAAAGCTTTTTTACCTTAAGTCGCCTTGGAGTGTCTAAATTTCTGAAAGCTAGCTTCCAGTCTTTTAGTGCTTGCAAAAAACTATTCGAAAGCTTAGGCAGCCAACCTGTAACTTCAAGATCAGAAGCTTTTCTTTCGTTACCGATTTCAGCAATGACCTGATATTGGCCATTACTTGATTGGCAGCTAATCCTTAAAACAACTAGCTTATTCATAAGAAACACCTAAGCTTGCTAAAAGATTACTTAAAGGACGAAGCTTTCTCTATGTTCAAAGCCATAATATTGAAGAAGAATATTGAATGTTTCAGTCTCTTCTCCTTCTATCTGCATTGCAATATTTGGCGTATTATAAGCAACTTCTTCTTCAACGCATGCTCCCATCGCGTCTAGGATTTGAAATCTTAGAGAATTCGGAAGCACTAAACTGTCATTGACAGGCACAAGTTCCACAGTTACATTAAAATCTCGTGAAGGGTTGCCAACTGAAATGATTAGACCTACAGTAATAGGATCTTGCTGACCTAGTACCGTTAAGCGAATAAGCTTGGCACGGCTAAACACTCTACTTCTAGATACAGCTTCAACATGAGACTGTACGCCAATAGATTGAGGAGAGTGCCAGTCTTCTTCAGAACTGCTACTATAAAACCACTGGCTTAGGCCAACTAAATCTAAATTTGTTAGGGCTCGTTTTTGTTGATTAGCAACATTTTCCTTCAAAGCTCTAGTTGTTTTATCAGGACTCATCGGTTCTTGACCAGAATCAGACTTACCTGCCCCTTGCATAGCATTAATAAGCAACCAAATATCTGAGAAATCGCCTCTCAATAGAATAGGAAACGGTGACAAAGTATTGTGTCTTTCTGATAGAATCATCCCAATGTTTTGATTTAATTTAATTTAATTTCTTCCAGCCCAAATGAATGAAAGGAATAAGGAATATCAGAAAGGATATAGTCTATAAAATTTAAATGGGCACTGCCGATTTCTAATGCTTCTTCGTAGTTTTTTCCGCCATAGACAGGGAGGAACTCTTTTATTTTTTGGTCGTTGGGTCTTGGGCAAACCTTAAAGCCACGCATAAGCTTTGTCATAACTTCTTGAGAAAGGCGCTTACCTTTCGCAACGGAAATCTCATGCTCAATGATTTCAAGTCCCCGTTTAGAAATATAAACTTTTAAATCGCTAGCTTTAAGCTCTTCCCAGAGCCTATCCATAAGCTCCATCGGCGGTTGAGTGCCATATTGAAACAGGATGTTGAGCAGAGTTGTGTAGTGAGCCAGAATGTTCATAGGAACTCCTATTCGCTGATAGAGGCTAATTATCTGTGACACTCCAAGCTAATTTGGGATATTTGAGCTAGCTGTTTAGGCAGTCAGGAGAAAGCATGAAACTGGATTCTCGATTAAGACGGCCAAGATACTAAGATTTGGAGGTTGTGCCCTCAGTCGTTTGATGTCTTGCTGAGTTCTTGACTGGGGTAGGTATTGTGCGCACGGTGAATTGCATAGCTTGTGCTTTCTGTCCAGTCTGGATGAGGCTAACAATTTCTGAGAAACTTCCTCCCTTTGCTTCAATTTTTTTAATGGCTTCTGAACTAAGACTGTTCTCTATAGCACTAGAAGAGTGTTGGTCATCTCGCTGTATACCTGCTATAAGTTGGACTATTTCGCTAAATGAACCTTCACCTTCTGTAGGCTTGGGAATGTAGTTCAGTAGATCTTCAGGAGTGCATTCAAGGGCAGCACATAGACGGATAAGTCTATCTATCCACTCAATACCGCTTCTTCCCTTCTCCCAATTGGCGATGGTGGTCTCTGTCACTCCCACTTGCTGGGCTAGTTCTAACTGGGTTAGTTTTTTGCTTTTTCTTAAAGCCTCAATTTTCGAAGTACACTCCCAATCCATTGAATAACCTCTATCGCTATAACCTCTAGGAGGCATGATAGCGCTCCTTTGCCTAAAGGATCTTATAGACAGTATAAACCCTACCTGGCTTTAAGTAAAGATTCGTGCGCAAATAATTTACCCTAAAGAACTTTAGGTAAATCGTGTTATAGTTATTCATGGATGAGGTTTTTGCCCTGCATTTATTAAGGAGGCTTCTGATGATGCTTGCTGAGTATCGGCCCCATCATGATCACGAAGGGCTCGTCTGCCCCCGGTGTGGTAAAAGAACTGTCGTTTTGCATGGCGACAGCACTTATGTCTGCCTTGATCAACAATGTGGTTTTCGCCACGATGTTTCGGGGAATGGGGGTGGCCCTGGCGGCTTTATTGCAGCATTTTTTGGAGTTATCTTTCTTTTTGCTCTGCTGTAGAAGTTGCCCGCCGCTTGAGATCTAGGGCTTGAGTCTAAATTGGCTCAAGCCCTTTTCTTATTGTGAACACGTTTCTTTGCTATCTGTGTCAGAGTCAATAGAGGTAGAACGCTGATGTTTGCTCTACCAACAACGGTCGCAAGCGAGGCCGAGGTTTCTCGGATAGTGAGGATGCGGGTGGCAGTCATAATGTAGAGCAAGGCACTCGGTTACTTAGCCTTTTCGTAGAATGCCCGACGTACCTGGAGTAAGATGCCTTAGGTAAACAGCCAAGGATTTCCAGGTAAGAATCTATCCGCTGAGCGCATTACCAATAGCTATATCTTGGACAATAGGGGAAAATCTAGGGTTTGTTATAACTCAACGAATTTGCGTACCTTGGCTAGTGTTGTTTGGCGTATAGGGCTTTATATCTGCTAGGGCTGCTCTACCCATTACTCACCATAGTGATTTGACATCCCCTGGGTCCAGGGCGGCAGGGTTTTGTTGGTACCTATCAGGGGTAACGGTCTCTAGTCGACAGAATCTGAGGAGCATCGGAATGCCTTCGCGATAGGCTTGTGTCCTGAGTGGTGCAGAAAATTTTTTTGAGTCTCATGATGGATGACCTAGACGACAAAAACAGCGGCTGAAACCTATTGCCCTCGTTCGTTTGCCTGAGAGCCCTCAAGATCGCTGTCTCAGTGAGAATCCTTGATTCATAGGGGTTTCAGGAGTTTTCTGCACCACCAAGGGCTTGTGTCTGTTAGATCAACCCTTGTCATTAAACTGAACCCAACCCCAACGGCCCCGATTCAAAACAGAGCCCTGTATGAGCAAACAACCGTTTGCCGTTACTTGCCGCCGTAAAAATAGGCGATCTCCTTATCTTTCAGCGGCGGAAACTCTGCTTCCGCCAGCATTGCATTCAGCTCATCCTGGGAAAAATGCTTCGCCCCAATGCGCACGATGCGCGATCGCATCGAAGTGATCACCCCACTCCGCTGCCGTGCCGCCTCCTTCGCCATCACCGTATTGTACAGATCGAGCTTAGCCGCCGGAATTGGCGTACCGTCGAGGTCAATCCCCTGGGCGATCGCGGCATCGACAGCATCGGCCCCGGTAGTAGAAGGCTGAGACATAGCGACAAGTCCTGAGTAATGGTTCTGGCCTCAAAAAATCCTACCAGACTGCGCTCCCCTCAGGCCTTCGCTACTGTGGCGGCCTGGGTGCTCTCAATCTCGGTAACCACTCTAACTTTACTGGCCTTCAAATGCTCGGTAATAGCCGCCACCGCCACCGCCGGGTCACCTGTGAGAATAGCCTCGTAAATCTGCCGATGTTCCAGGCGAATATCCAGCACGTTGGGGTTTTGCTGGAGCGTTTGAATCCTCAGCAGCGCCATCGCATCAAACAGCGAATCGAGCAGCGACACCAGGCGTCGGTTGCCCGAGCTTTCGGCAATCAGGTGGTGAAATTGGTAGTCGACATCGAGCAAACTCTCGGGCGGTAGGCTGCCGTGGCTGTTGGCGATAGCGCCTTCGGCCTTGACCACGCAGGCGGCGATTGCCTCCAGCTGCTTGGGGGTGGCATTTGCGCAGGCTCCCGCTACCGCCAGCGCCTCCAGGGCCAACCGACAGTCGTAGAGCTCTTCAGCGTCGTCAGCGGTAATGGTCGTTACCCGCAGGCCACCGCTGACATCGGCGGTCACCAACCCATCCTGCTGAAGCTGGCGCAGCGCCTCTCGCAATGGGGTACGACTCACCTGGAGCCACTCGGCCAGCTGGGTTTCGACTAAGCGATCGCCGGGCGGCAGCGAGCCCGCCAAAATTGCCGATCGCAACGCCTGATAAACCTGCTCGTAGAGAGACTTACCACGATTAATAGAGGGGGGGGACGACAAAATCACAGGGGGCTAAACCTCTGAAGCAGAATAAACGGTGATCTACCGCAATCGCTGTGCCTGGGCCTACTAACCTAACAGCAATCCTCCTAATCATACAAAGTGAGTCAAAAAAGAGGATTTTTATCGCCCTTTTCCAGTTGTGCAAGCGGCTCAAAATACCGTCTGATCACTAGAAATGCTCAGGTCAATCTTTTTATAGCAGCCGCAGCTTAGTATTTTTACCGGTAGCGATGTTGTTCTTTTGACTGTATGACCGACCAGGAATGGGCAGGACAAAGCCACCACAGAGTACGGCAGTTGTGACGCTCGATCCCCGATAACCCCGACTGGTAAGGTGTTATTCGCCTCAGTGCCGGGCCGCGCTAAGGCGATTCTCAGCTCATTGCCGTAAGCTGATGAATGACGAGAAAGTGTGATAAATCGATGATGCGCAGGTTGTTACTGGGTCTACTACTGTTTGCCACCCTCGGGTTGGTTTGGGATGCCCTGCCTTTTTACGCCACCGCCGACTCTATGCCCGAGGCCACTGATGAGGTTCCTGCCGCCAACCAGGCGATCGCCACCTTTGCCGGCGGCTGCTTTTGGTGTATGGAAAAGCCCTTTGATGAGTTAGAGGGTGTCTTGTCTACCACCTCGGGCTATACCGGGGGCACTGCGGTTGACCCCAGCTATTATGAGGTGTCCGCTGGGGGCACAGGCCATGTAGAGGCGGTACAGGTGGTTTACGACTCTACAAAAGTGAGCTACGACAAGCTGCTGGAGGTGTTTTGGCGCAATGTAGATCCGGTGGATGATCGGGGCCAGTTTTGCGACCAAGGTAGCCAGTACCAGGCCAAAATCTTCGCCCATACCGACGAACAGCGCCAACTGGCCGAGCAGGCGAGGCAGGCGCTAAGCGCCCAGGCTAAATTTCAGCAGCAGCCAATTGTGACGGCTATTGAGCCAGCCCAGACCTTCTACCCCGCCGAAGACTATCACCAGGACTACTACCTCAAGCATCCGCTGCGCTATAAGGTTTACCGCACAGGCTGTGGCCGCGATCGCCGCCTGGCCGAGGTCTGGGGTGAGGCGGCTGCCCATCCCTGACGCGGAAATGGGCCGGTGAATGTTTTAGCCATACTGTACCGATGCTCTAGAAGTGTCTTGGAAAGCAGGATTTGCGATTGTGCTGGGATTTCTGAACTTCCATAAGCCCCAGGGCATCAGTTCCCACGACTGTGTGGGCGCGGTGCGGCGACTGTTGGAGGTCAAAAAAGTGGGCCACGGCGGCACCCTCGACCCCCTAGCCGAGGGTGTGTTGCCCATTGCGGTGGGGCGGGCTACCCGGCTGCTGCCCTACCTGCCCGAGGGCAAGGCCTACCGGGCGGTGATTCGCTTTGGCATTGCGACCACGACCGACGACCTAGAGGGGGAGGTGCTGGCGCAGCAACCCGCCGATCACCTAACGGTGGAGAGCGTGACGGCGGCGCTGTCAGCCTTTGAGGGCACCATCGAGCAGGTGCCACCCGCCTTTAGCGCCATTCAGGTACAGGGCCAGCGGCTCTACGACTTGGCCCGTAAGGGCAAGGTGGTAACGCCGCCCGCCCGCACCGTGACAATTCACACCCTGGTGGTACACCACTGGCAGCCCGGCGATCGGCCCGAACTCACTCTCGATATCAGCTGCGGCCCTGGTACCTACATTCGCTCGATCGCTCGGGATCTGGGCGATCGCGTCGGCACCGGAGCCACCCTGGCCCACCTGACGCGCACCCGCAGTGGCGGCTTTGAACTGGCCGACAGTCTCAGCCTAGAGACCGTGACGGCGCGAGCCGAGCAGGGGAGTCTGGCGCTGGTCGATCCAGCCGCAGCCCTGAGCCATTTACCGGCGATCGCCCTATCCGCTGACCTGGCCTGCCGCTGGCAGCAGGGGCAGAAATTTCCGCCCCCCGAGGCGATCGCCCCGGCGACCCCCTACCGCGTGATCGCTGCCAACCAGGAGAGGTTTTTGGGCATTGGCCAGCTTGAAGAACGCGACGGCGAGCCTATCTTAAAGGCAAAAATGGTGTTTTACCACGGCTCGACCGAGGCCTAGAAACCGGATCAATGCCCCGGAAAGCTTCCATCAATTCAGATTGGAGGGCAAAAAAATAGCGCTTCAAGAGACTTTTTAAGCAGATTTTTTATCTATATTACGCATAATATTGAACTCAATCTGGGTATACGCTTGAGCCGGGCCACTGGTAGGACCTGGCCGGTTGAGTCAGGCGCCAACAGTCAGGATCGACCAGCCTTCTGGCTCCTGGCCACCTGGCGACAGCCCGGTCTTGCTCTGATTTGATCCCCCTAAATTTGACCTTGAGGGTCTGGGTCATACCTGCCCAAGGAAGGATTTCTATTCAAAACGAAAACCCTATTTTAAGAATAGGCCAAATCAAACATTTATCTTTGGGCTCAGGCTCAAAGCTTTCCATGGAAAAGCGCAGCTCAGTGACCAGCTGCTGGGATCAGTCAACTGATTTTTCAGCAGCTGGTGCAGTCGTCGGTGCGATTCAGTCACAAACCCGAATATCTATACCAGAACCCCCACTGGCAACCTGCCGAGTCTCGGTTATTGTCCCTGTTCGCAACGAAGCCGAAACCCTAGAAAAAACCCTGTCAGCCCTCGCGAATCAAGTCGATTTTCAGGACAAAACGCTCGACTCTAGCTCCTACGAGGTGATTGTTTTTGCTAACAACTGCACCGACGAGTCCGCTGCGATCGCCGAGAAATTTGCCCGACGACATTCCGACTTTCAGCTCCACATCGTTGAGCAAGATCTGCCGCCATCGGATGCCTACATCGGTCGAGTCCGCCAGCTGCTGATGGATGAAGCCTATCGACGCCTCAGCTGGCTGGGCAAGCCCCACGGAATGATCGCCTCCACCGATGGGGATAGCCAGGTCGACCGACGGTGGATTGCGGCAATTTTGTATGAGCTAGGACAGGGGGCCGACGCTGTGGGGGGGCGTACCGTCATCGACGGGGCCGAGCGGGCGGCGCTCGATGCTCACACCCGAGCCACCTACCTGAGCTTCGTGGGCTATCGCTATTTGATTAGACAGTTAGAGGACGTGCTAGATCCTGACCCGTTTGATCGAGCGCCCCGTCACTACCAGTTTTTTGGCGCCAACTTTGCTGTGACCCACGAGATGTATGCCTCGGTAGGCGGCATGCCGCCGGTTCACACCTCTGAAGATGTTGCCTTTCGAGAGGCTTTAGTGAGGGTCGGTGCCAAGGTGCGCCACAGCCCGCTGATGCGGGTCACGACCTCGGCCCGTCAGCAGGGCCGGGCTTCCCTGGGCCTAGCCGATCGCCTCACCCAGTTCCAAACCCTGAGCCAGCACCAGCAGCCCTTTTTGGTGGAACCAGCGGCGGCGATCGAAGCTAGGCTCATAGCCCGACGCGACCTGCGCAGCTACTGGCAGCAGTTCGCCATGGGGCATCCCCTGTCGGTTTTTGCGCCTCAGCGGTTGGTGCAGCTGGCGACTGCGCTGGCCGTCCCCCTAGCCGAGTTCCAGCCCATCCTCGAGCAGGCATCCTCCTGGGGAGACATTTACCAGCAGGTGGAACGCTGCCAGCAGGTGACCGGTTGGTGGCAGCAGCAGTGGGGTACCGTACCCATTGAGGAGGCTATTGCCGCTCTGCGCCTGCGGCTCCACAGTCTGCGCCAGAGCGCGGCGACCTAGGGATAGGCCAATACCGAATCCTGCTGATATACCCCAATTGCTAGGGGCATAGCAGGCTATGCCCCGGCGAGGTTCATCATCGTGAACTGGGGTTTTCCAAATCAGATTTCGTAGAACATTCCACAGCGCAAGTTTAGCTACTGCTAGGGAGCAGGGCCGCCAGGGAGCTAAGCGAGCCGGAGCGGTGGACTATTTATTTCCCCAGCGATCGCGCGGTGGCGAAGGCAGGGAGCAGCAGGGAACGGACAGATGCTGGCGTCTGGACAGCTCTTTTCGCCGCAGCGAAACACCGGTCTTCACCCTGAAGGGCGTTCGTACAGATCCAGACGGTAATCTGTGTTGCGGCTGCCGCTGAGATGGGTGAGTTGCGAGGCGACGGCGAACTCACTAAAGGCATTGTGCACATCATCGCCCCGGAGCGGATAGCTGGGGGCATCGTGGAGCCAGTGCACTAGCAGCAGCTGGCCACCGGGCTCTAGGGAAGCGTAAATTTTTTGCTGGGCCAGACGCAGATCGTCCCAGCACCAGTAGTAACCGACCTCGGACAACAGAATTAAATCGAAGCGGGCCGCGGGATAGTCGTGGGGCACGTTCATGATATCGAAGCCCACCTGGGGCAAGTGCTGGCAGCGCGCTATGGCCTGGGCCTGGGCAGTGGGAGACAGATCCACGGAGAGCAGGGCCGCGCACCGGGTTGCCAGCCGCTCCGTTAGGACTCCGATGGAGCCGCCAATCTCCAGGGCCGAACGATACTGGGGCCGGGGCAGGGCCGCTAGGGTAGCGGCGTACTTGGCCGCTTCGTAGGTGCTGGTTTCAAACTGCCAGGGGTCGGGGGCAGCCTGGTAGAGTGGCTCAAAAAAGTCAGCGCCTAGGGAAGGATGGGTCATGGGGTTTGCTCCAGAAAAATTTCCCAGGGATTGAGAAAGCAGGCCATCATCGCCGACGATAGCCGGAACCCGGTCGGGTCATCGGCAATCAGATCGGTGGTTTGGGAGCGATAGCAGGCGATCGCCTGGTGCTTGATCTCGACGTAGGGGGCGATATTTAGCCGCCAGGCCTGGTACTGGGCGTTGAGCGGCTGGCGACGCTGGAGATCCCAGTCCCAGATCGGGTATTCAATTAAGCGCGGTGGCTGGGGTAATACCGCGATCGCCCTCTGCACCAAACTCCAGGTGGCACGATGGTCACGGTGGGGGTCAAACTGGTAGGGCAGGAAAATAGTTCGGGGAGCAACCCGTTCCACAACCTGCTGGCACTGCCCTAGGGCGGCAGCGGCAGCTCCGGGTGAAGCTAGGCCTAGGTGGGGAACGCGGCCGTCGGGCAGGCCGAGGAAGGTAACGTGGGAACGCGGCACGCCCAGCAGCGCCAGGGCGGCTAGGGTTTCTGCCTCCCGCAGCTGCCGCAGTTGGGGCCCAGGGTACAAGCGCGATCGCGGATGGGACTGGGTCCCATCGCTGACCACCAATACCCGCACCGACAGGCTCTGGGCTCGCAGCAGCGCCAGGGCACCGCCGCAGCCCAGGGTCTCGTCGTCGGGGTGGGGGGCGACCACCAGCACCGGCCCCGAAACGGATAGCTGCCGCTGCGGCAGCGTTTCGGGGGCCGTAAAGGGAGAAGATCCGCCGGGGCTAGGACTCAGTCTTGCCATAGCGCGTCGGCTGGGGTCGGCCGGGACAGGGCATAGGTACCGACGCCAGCAATGGCGGCGTCGTAGGCGGGCTGCCGCAGGTATAGCGTCAGGTCGCGCATCACCCGCTCGATGGGGTTAGGCGGCAGCAGCCCCCGGGTGCCTACCGAGCGTTGACACAGCTGCATTGTATCAATACAGATTTGCTCGATCGCCGTGCGCATCATGTTGACGTAGGCCAGCAGCTGGGCCTGCTGGGGATGGCTATCGGCCTGGGGTACACCGCCAAACAGGGGGTCATAGGCCGCCAGGCGATCGGCGGCGCCCCGCAGCCAGAGCTGACCGGTTTCGATCGCGATCGCCATCTGCCCCAGCCGCTCCTGCTGGTAGGGGTGCTCGGTGCGGCTCTCCCCCTGCAGGTAGTAGCGGGTGAGGTCAAATAGGGCTTCTGCCCCACCCAGCTGCACGGCAGCAAAGCGCACCACCCCGGCGGTCAGCCAGGGCTGGCGCAGGTAGCTGCCCGGCGGCCCAATCAAATCGTCTGCCCCCAGCTCTACCCCCGTAAAGTCGATTTTGTAGCTGGCGGTGGCCCGCATACCCATCGGCTGCCACCAGTCGCGATCGCAGCGGGTTTTGACCTCATCCATCGGCACAATGCACATCTGCCAAGCACCGTCGGGCCCTTTGCCGTTGACAAAGGGCCGGTCCACGTACCCGGCCCCAGAGCAAAACGTCTTAGCGCCCACCAGCCGATAGCAATCGCCCGCCAGGGGGACAATTTGCAGACCGTCAGCATCCTCGGCGTTCCAAACGCCAAACACCTTTTGCAAGTCTCTCGCCTCTCGCCCGTAGCGCTCAATCTGCTCGGCGCTGCCGAAGGTTTGAACTAGCTGAAGCGCGTTGACGTGCCCTTCGTACACCCGCCCTACCGCCAAATTGCCCCAGCCCACCTGTTTGAGCAGTCGCAGCAGATCGTAGGTGGTGTGGGAGGCAATACCCAGGCCACAGCCCCCCAGGTCGTGACGGAGCGGCGCCGCCAAAAACCCCTCGGCGGCCAGTCGCTGAAACGCGTCAACCGGAAAGGCGCCCGGTCGATCTGTCGCAGCGGCCTGGGCCGCAAAGGTTTGGGCCAGCTGGACCGCCCGCTGCACCAAAGCTGCCGCCGACGGCGGAGAACAGAGGGGAGTTAGCGTTTGTTCGGCAGTGATAGCGACACCTCTGAAAATAGCGTAGACATTGGGTTGAGCCCCGCTCTGGGGCTGTCGGCCTGGGGCCCGGTACTCGGCTCTGAACCGATAGCCAGGCCCCTAACGCTGCTAGTCTTTTGGCACCCACACCGAGACAGAGCCAGCTTTACAGCTAAACTCGGCCCAGCCCTCATCGTCAGTGGTAACAGGGTCCTGAATATGCTCGGTAATGTCGTAATAGGTGCGGTTAGGCTGGCCCACCTGCATCCACTTGCAGCCGTTGTCGCCGTTGGTGAGCACCACCGCCATGCCGCCAGGGTTGTCTTCGGTGCCGAGTCGGGTCCAGCCAATGGTGCTGGGGTGGTCGAAGTAGTCGTACTGGTCGCCATAGGCATAGGTCTGCCGCGTATACAAAAATTTGTCGATTAGCCACTGGTGGCTGTCGAGCCAGATTTCGTACTCGCCGCCGTCGTTGCCGGTGTCTTTGTAGTGGGCCCCGTAGTAGTCGGCGTAGAAGATGCAGGGGTAGCCATCCTGGCGCAGCAGAATGAGCGCGTAGGCCAGGGGCTTAAACCAGGGCTCCACCACCGATTCGAGCGATTGCAGCGGCTGGGAGTCGTGGTTATCGACCAGGGTAACGGCCAACGATGGCTGTTGTTGCACCAACGTATTGTCAAAAATTTTGGTCAGGTCGTAGTCGCCGCCCGCTTTGCTCGCTTCGCTGAAGTTGTAGTGTAGCGGCGCATCAAACAGATGGACGTCGCCGTCTGTGACCTCAATGAAGTGGTGAAGTGCTTCTATTTCGTAGGACCAGTATTCTCCCACCGCAAACAGCCGCCGCCCGGCTTCGCGGCGGCAGTGCTGAAGCCACTGGGGAAAGAAGCCGGCGCGCACATGCTTAACCGCATCAAAACGAAAGCCATCGACCTGAGTCATATCGGTATACCAGGCACCCCAAGCTTTAAGCGCGTCGCGCACCTCGTCAAATTCCATGTCGAGGTCGCAGCCCATCAGGTAGTCAAACGCGCCTTTTTCGAGGTCAACGTTGTCGTCAAAGGATTTGCCTTTGAACAAATAAATAGCGTTGTAATCGGGGTTATAGTCGTCGTAGTCAACGGCGTCAAAATGCCACCAGTGCCACTCCATATCAGAATATTTGCCCTGGCGGCCCGGAAACTTAAAGTGGGTCCATACGTTGACCGTTCGATTTTCATCGATCGCTTCATTGCGATTGTCTTGGCTAAGGGGCGTGGCTTCGACCGCTTCGAGCGCGTCACCGCCTACCATGTGGTTAAAGACTACGTCGGCATAGACGCGTATACCTGCTTCTTTAGCAGTTTTTACGGCGTCGATGTATTCGTCTTTAGTGCCGTATTTAGTGCGAACACTGCCCTTTTGATCAAACTCGCCTAAATCGTACAGGTCGTAAACGCTGTAGCCCACGTCGTAACCGCCCGCATTGCCTTTATAAGCAGGGGGGAGCCAAACCGAGGTAATGCCTACCTCGGCCAGGTCTTTTGCGTTTTTGGTCAACTCATTCCACAAATTGCCATCGGGTTCAATATACCAATGGAAATATTGCATCATGACGCCGTTAGGTTCAGACATAACCCGGAGCCCCCAAGGTAAGACGAAATGTTAGCTCCGAAATTATGGCAGATGCAGGCGGCGAACCTGGTCTACCTTTTGGGATATTTCGAGTAGTCCGACAGGCTTAGAACAGCATCTTTGGCAACACTAGTGCGGTCAGAAAATTGTCTTGGCGAATTTAATAGTGACCATCAAAAACTGGGCTCCCAGCATCGGCGACCCCATGGATAACCGCCGCTAGAAACCCAGTTTCTGGCATTTAGCAGGCCTATTTTAGCGGTACCTAAAGTTGCGGTAGACCAGCCGCGAATTGAGGCCGCGCCCGCGCAGGAAGTTGACCACGGCACCGGCATCGTTGCGATCGTTGCACTCGGCGGCATTGATAAAGCGGCCCTGGCGCGCACTCTCAAAGCGAGGATCGATCACACAGCTGAGCCCGCTCACGCCCCGACCGCCCTGACCGAGCACCTGACGAGTCTGCTCGAGCTCTCTGTCGCTGCCAAATACAGCCGCAATGTAGGGGGCAAGGGAGCCGCTGCCGACATTGCCGCTATCGCCAAAGCAGGCAGGGCGATCGGCCTGGGGAATATTGGTTACCAGCGGTGCAGAACTGACCCTGGGCTCTGTGAGCAGCACCCCACCGTTGGCGGCAATCACCTCCAGCAGCGCCTCGCCACTGCCACTGACCCGGATAAAGTAGCGGGCGGCGGCACCACCAAAGCTCTGCCCCCCAAAGTAGTTGACCCAGCATTCGTAGGGGCCAATTTCATCGGCTTCTGCGGTGGCGGGCTGGCCATTGACCAACGTCTGACCAGAAACTTTGTTAAAGACATTCATCTTAGTCACGCCATTGTCGTTAAACACCCGCACCGAATGGTTTTGGGTATCAAAACCGACAAACGTCTGGTTGAGAAGATTGCCTTGTCCAGGGTTTTCGCCTGGCACATTCATAGCTTGAATGCTGGTGCTATTTTGGCTGATCAGCACGGAGTTAGAGGCGGCATCAATAACTTCGAGCCGGGCCTGAAACGCGTTGCGGTTGGCGCTAGCGCGATAGATAACGTTGCGCCCGGCCCGCGAACCGAAGCTGTCGTAGCTGACCCAGCCGTCGTTATTGAGTGAGCCGCGAAAACTGACGGGGGCGTTGAGTTGCTCAGACTGCCGCGTGTCTCGGTTATAGACATTCATAAACTGGGCCGTGCTTCTCGGGTGAACGCTCACGGTAAACGTCGGGGTGGTGAAGTAGAGGACGGAATTGGCCGAGGTGTTGGGTTCTTGGGCCAGCAACAGGTCGAGCCCGTCTGGGGTGGGAGCCATAGCGGCAGGTTGCCAGGCTCCCTGTGCCGGCACTGCCAGGCCCGTAACGAGAAACACCGAGGCAATGAACAGGGAAAGTACTTTTAGCCGCCGCTGTAACCAGCGGCTAAGGGGAAGACTGGGCCAGGCTGGTTTCATGGAAATTTGCTCCCTAAACTCCTCACTCGAGAAACCCGTCAGATCGCTATCTGGATGCGCCAGCGGGCAGAGACACCCGGTTTCTCTCTAAATACGGCTGTAATTTTAGCTGAATTTCCCTAAAGTGCTCTCTTTTTTTGGAGTCGCCCGCATATTTCACCCCACTACTCGTTGCGGGAGCTGAGATCGTTGACAATGCAAACCCCTTAGCGATCGCCAGACAGCTCGTTCAGACGACGCAGAAGTTCTTGGGCTTCGGTAGACAGTTCAATGGGCAGCTGCCCTGAGCGAATATGCAGGTCGCGCTGGGGAAAGGGCACCTCAATGCCGTACTGGTGCAGACTGGCCTCGATCGCAAAGTAAAGATCGCTTTTAATCACAAACTGGCGGTTGGGCTGCGCAATCCACACCAGCAGCTGAAACTCAAGGGCACTGTCACCGAATCCCTTAAAAAACACCTGGGGAGCTGGCGCTGAGAGAATTTCCTGGTTTTTTTTGCAGGCCTCTAACAAAGCCAATTTGACCTGCTGAGGGTCGGCGCTGTACGACACCCCCACCGGCAGCCGAATGCGCGACACCGGGTTGTCGTGGCTCCAGTTGATTACTTCTGATTCTAAAAAGCGGGAGTTAGGCACAATAATTGACACATGATCGATGGTGCGAATGGCGGTGCTGCGGGAGCCAATGCGGGCCACGGTGCCGCTAACATCGCCAAAATCGACAAAGTCACCCACCTGCACCGGGCGCTCAAACACCAGCACCAGACCGCTGACGAAGTCTTTGACCAGACCCTGTAAGCCCAGGCCCACCCCAATGCCTAGACCGCTGGCGATCAGCGCGATCGAGCTGAGGTCAAGGCCCCACACCTGAAGAATCACAACCGTGCCCAGCAAGATGATGGCGTATTTGGAGAGGACTGCGATCGCCTCCTGGGCCGCCACACTAATGCCGGTAGCCCGCAGCACCCGCGATCGCAGCAGGTTAGTCACGGTGCTGGCCAAAATCACCAACCCCAGTAGGGCGGCTACCACCAGCAGCAGATCTAGCAACGAGTACGACCGGCTGCCCACCACCAGGCTGCGGGCAAACAGCCCGTCGCGAAGCCCCTCAGCCACCCGGTAGCTGAACTGACGAGTGAGGGGAAATAGGTTGGCAATGTAGCTGAGCGCCGCCAGCCACACGCTTCCCCGGACTAAAAACAGCAGCAGCCGAGACAGCAGCCGTAGCCCTGTCGGTGACGCGTCGCCTCCTCCGCCATCGTCATGGTCAGCAAAGGCGAAGCGATCGATCAGCGGGCTCAGCCAGCGGCGCCCAACCCAACCGGCTAGCCAGTGAAAGGTCAAAGCCACAGCCAAGGCCACGAGTGCTTTGATCAACGCCTGGGTCAGAAAGCCCGTCTGCTGCTCGGCGCGGGCCTGCTCAAGCACGGCGGTGAGGTCGGCAGTCCACACTTCGGCTTGGGTCTCGGGGCTACCGGCACCGCCCACGATCGCATCGGTGGTGGTGACGGTCATGATGTAGCGATCGTTAGCCAAAATAACCGGGTTACTGCCCTGAGCGGTGCCATCATCCCCCTGTCCGCTGCGCATTTCAGTGCGCACCGCCACGGGCTCAGGGCCCGTTACCAGGGGGCCCAGATTACTTTCAATGGCCAATGCCCGCTCTACGGCCGTGAGATCGCCGGCGGCGGGCACGTCAAACACATATAACCCACTGACAAACACTGGCTCAGTATCGATCGGCTGAGCCGACCCCGGCGTTTTTGCCACTCCGTGCAGTACTAATGCCAGCACCAACCCCCAAGCCAGGCGAGCCAGCCAACGGCTTGGGTTTAGTCTTACCCGCATGTGCCTTTGACCCTAAACACCGACACCAGCATAGCGTTCGGTAGGAGCTGGGGGTTGAGGAAGGTAACGCGTGTAGGGGGTTAGCTAAGTTGATTGAGCCCGACCTAGCACCAAAGGCAGCATTGAGAGCAGGGCGAGCAGGCCCAGGGCACCGACCAGGGGTAGAAACACACCGTCGCTGAGGGCGGTCAACCCGGCGGCTCCCAGCCAGCTATAGGCTAGGGTGCCCGGCACAATGCCCAACAGGGTACCACCCAGGTAGGGCATAAACCGCACGGAGGTCAGCCCCAACAGCACGTTCATCAGGCTAAAGGGCGAAATGGGGGCCAGCCGCAGGGTCAACACGCACCAGAACGCCTGGGCCTGCAGTTGCTGGTTGAGCCAGGCTAGCGGGCGCGGATTTCGGCCATAGTCCCGACACCAGGGCTGACCCACCAACCGCGCCAGGCAAAAGGCCACTGCCGCCCCCAGGGTGGCCCCCAGTACCGACCAAACGGTGCCCCAGAGGGTGCCAAAGACGGCCCCCCCTGCGATCGCCACCACAGCCCCCGGCAGGGCCAGGGCTGCCGCCGCCACATGGATGGCCAAAAAGCCAATAATGCGCCAGGGCCCCAGTTGATTGAGGTATGCCACCAGCGCCTGGGGGTCGAGCAGCAAGGCGCGGTGGGGCCACAGCCAGCTCACCGCGATCGCCAATCCCAATCCCAGACCCACCCAGCGCAATCGTGCCATCGTCATTACCAATTTGCCCAGTACCGTTGCCTAAAGATGGTCAGGGGCCGCCTGCTCGCTGGGGAGAGACTCGTTGAGAGCCTGACGGGCAATGCGAGTGACATACAGGGTGACGGCTACGGTGGCCACTAGGCCCACAATGCGAATGATCCATTGGACAGTGGCGGCTTCGGGAGATTGGCTACTGTCGGCACCCAGGGTCGCCAGGTTGCCCACCAGCGAGCCCAAATAGACATACATGACGGTGCCGGGGAAGATACCCACCGTGCCTACCACGTAGTCCTTGAGCGAAATTTGGCTCAGCCCCAGGCCGTAGTTGAGCAAATTGAACGGAAATACCGGCGATAGCCGCAGCAAAAAGATGATTTTTCGGCCTTCTTTAGCGATCGCATCGTCGATTGCCTGAAACCTGGGGTTGCCCTCAATTTTGCTAGCCACCCAGCCCCGGGCTAGATAGCGCCCTACCAAAAACGCGGCGGTAGCCCCCAGCATGGCCCCCACAAACACCAGCAGTGCCCCCTTAATGACGCCAAAAACGACGCCTGCCCCCAGGGTGACCACCGAGGCAGGCACAAAGGCCACGGTAATGACGATGTAGAGCAAGATAAAGGCTAACGGTGCGATCGCCCCCAACCCGTCAATCCAGGCCAGCGCCTGCACCAACTGCTGCTGTAGCGAGCCAAAAAACGAAGAATCAGAGCCAGCCGCCGTGTCTGCCAGGGTTTGCGCCACCGCCGGGGCCGCAGGCACGCAAATCAGGGCAAGGCCTAACCACAACAAAAAGCGCAACAACTTAGAACGCCATAGGAGAGCATGCAACGGTAGGGTCGAAACCAGGCTGGTACGGGGTCTGGTATACATCATTCTAACGGAGGGATGAAGGGCAAACGGGCGGCAAACCCAGAATCTTGGGTAGTGACTTTATTCAACCCCGGTCCGCTGAGACTGGCCTGAGAATCGATTAAGTCTTGCCGACAAGGCGTATCAGCTTGTTCTCAGAATCGGCTGTTAAAGTCAAAAACAAAGTTAGGAGTGAGCGACTCCTAGCTTTCCCTGTAGGCTTTTTGTATGGCGTCTTTTTGGCACAAATCGATTGCCCCATTGCACAATCTGCTGGGCAAACCGCAGATTGACGTGAGGTCATTGCAAACCCGTCTCACTGCCGGGGTGGTGCTCACGTCCCTGGTGGGGGTGGGGGCGGTTACCGCCTGGATGGGCTGGCGCATGCAGCAGATCGTGCTCGACAGCCACCGCCAGCGCACAGCCCTGGTGGCCGATCGCCTGCGGGAGGACGTGCAGTATTACAGCACCATGATGCCGCCTCAAGAGGCCCTGGACAAGGTGGTTGAGTATCGCTCTACGGGCGATCTCGCCATTTGGGTCGAGGCTGAAGACGGTGAATTAATGGCTCAGTCAGAAATCCTGACGATGGGGTCGTGGCAAGCGGCTGGGGTCAGCGCCGCGTTGTTGAGTATGCCCATTGTGCCAGGGACTGAGGTCATGCCCGTCGGCGATTGGCGGCTGGTGGTTTGCGCCGAAGCGCTCGACATTGCTGCTTTGCCCGCCGCTACGGTATACATCGCCGACGACATCACCGCTGACTACCGGGGGCTCCAGCAGCTGATCCGCATGCTGCTACTGACCAGCCTGGGGCTGATTAGTCTGTTGGCGATCGCCTTTGCCCTCTACATTCGCCGTGCGCTCAGCCCCATTCGCCAGCTCAACCGCCTGGCGGGCCAGGTGACCGCCGATACGCTCGATCAGCCGCTCAGCCTGGCAACTGCCCCCACTGAGCTGCAAGAACTGCTGCGCTCCTACAATCTCATGCTGGCTCGTCTGTCTAAGGCTTGGGGGCAGCAAAAGCGGCTGGTCAACGACATTTCCCACGAGCTGCGCACTCCCCTCTCCCTGGTGCAGGGCTATCTGGAGAGTACGCTCCGCCGGGGGCAAAACCTGACCCCAGCCCAGCGAGAAGGGTTAGAAATTGCCGCCGCTGAGACCAGCCGCACCGCCCGACTGCTCAGCGAAATCTTGGATTTAGCCCGCCTGAGCAATGGGCAGGGGGTGCTAAATTTAGAGCCAGTCAACCTGAGCGATATTGTCTATGAGGCGGTGGCATTGGCGACCAAGACCCAGCCCTACCCAGTCGGCCAGGTCAACGTAGTAGACCTAGCCTCGGCGGTCGCTAAAGTCGATCGCCAAAAGCTGCGTACCGTGCTGGTCGAGTTGATTGACAATGCCCTGCGCTATAGCGACCCCCAGCAGCCGGTGCAAATCTCCCTCGAACAACAGGCTGGCTGGGCGACCGTGGCCATTCAAGACTACGGGGCGGGCATACCCGACCATTGCCAAGGCGATATATTTGATCCGTTTTATCGCGTGAACGAGGATCGCTCGCGCAGCAGCGGCGGCACTGGCCTGGGGCTGACCCTGGTGCGATCGCTGGTAGAGGCCATGGGCGGCCAGGTCAGCGTCCAATCACAGCTCAATCAGGGCAGTGTGTTTACCCTGCGCATTCCGACTTAGCAATGGCTTCACTGTTTTAGACTGACCCCCTCAGGAGATATAGCTATGGGCGCTCGCATTTTAGTGGTTGAAGACGAAGAAAAACTGGCCAAGTTTGTGCAGCTGGAGCTGTCCTACGAAGGCTATGAGGTCGCCGTTGCCCACGACGGCCTCTCTGGATTGATGGCCGCCCGAGACCAGATCCCCGATCTGATCATTCTCGATTGGATGATGCCGGGGCTGAGCGGGGTGGAAGTCTGCCGTCGCCTGCGGCAAACCGGCAATGCCACCCCGGTAATTTTGCTGACCGCCAAGGATGATGTCAGCGATCGGGTCGAAGGGCTCGATGCCGGGGCCGACGATTACGTCGTCAAGCCCTTTAGCATCGAAGAACTGCTGGCCCGAGTGCGGGCCCATCTACGCCGGACTGAACCCCAGGATGCCGAGCTTTTAGTGTTTGGCGATCTCACCCTCGATCGCCGCAGTCGCGAAGTGCACCGGGGCCAGCGGGCCATTGAGCTGACCGCTAAAGAGTTTGACCTGCTCGACTACCTGATGACCAACTCGCGCCAGGTACTGACCCGCGATCGCATCCTCGAAGAGGTCTGGGGCTACGACTTCATGGGCGATTCCAACATCATTGAAGTCTACGTTCGCTACCTGCGCCTCAAACTTGAGGCCGAGGGCGAAAGCCGTTTGATCCAGACCATGCGGGGCGTGGGCTATGTGCTGCGCGACTGAGGGGTGGCGATAAAAGTTCGTAAAAAAAGCCCGATCGTGGACCGGGCTAGAGGATGTGAGTCAGGTGCGAACCGCATTTAAAAATGCATGAATGGTTCTCCTTCATCATGGCGGCGGTCACCACCCGTTGGGTTAATGATCGATTAAGCCCTGGAGGATCGGCTGAAACATCTCCTCGGGGTCGTCAGCGGGAAATACTGCGCCAGGCGGCTTTGGAAAATCCCGATTCACGATGATGAACCTCGTAGGGGCATAGCAGGCTATGCCCCTGGCAATCGGGGATATGTCACCAGGATTCGGTACTAGCCCCAGCACCTCAGGCGATGCCAGGGTGGTCGTCAGGGGTTGGTGTGAGCTCAGGTAAACCCAGAATCGGCGCGATCGCCCGGTAATAGTCGTCAGCCAGCCGTTGGGCCCCCACGGCAGAAAAATGGCAGCCATCGTAACGATAGGCTGGCCCCCAGATGCGATCGCTATCGGCTACCACAAAGACCCGCTGATCGACTGCCGTGGCCTGCTGCTGGCCCTGGCGCACGCGCTCACAGGGGTTCGCGTTTAGACTTTCGCAGCGAGAGGCCAAGGCCACGCCAACGCGAGTCTCAGGAAAAGCGTGCAGGGTTTTGTGGATGATCGCCGTGAGCGCCCCGGCATAGGTCTCCGTTGTCAGGCCAAAGCCAACCTCCAGGGAACTGGGATCAGAAAAATAGGGAAGGCTGGCCCAGGCTTCCCCATCTCCAGGGGGGCCCGCATCACTTTCTCCCTGGTGCCACAGGACGATATCTGGCACCAGGTGGCGCTGCCGCAAACGGTCTAAAACCAGGTCGTGCTGATACGACAAATTGCCGTAGGCCCAGTCTAAAACCGATGCCCCCCCTACTCCCCACGACACTACGATCACCGGGCGACTCGAGGCCCGGGCGATGGCGACGGCGGTATAGGTCAAGACATGGCCCCCCGAGCCATCTGCCCCCAGCAGGGGCTCTTGGTAGCAAAAAAATTGATCGCTCTTCCAGTCGTACTGTACCAGGCTGCTGGGGAGGTCAATCGAGGCCTGCGGCTGAACGTAGTTGGCGGCATTGCTCTGGCCAAACTGGGCGATCACAATGGCATTGGCGGGGCGGTCGACCGCCCTGTAGCCAGCGAGGATCTGCTCGTTGTTGGGTCGCAGGCGGCTCAAAAGCTGCTCCCGCAGGGGGCCACGTCCTCGGGTTTTGTAACCCGCCAGATAGGCGATCGCCAGCAAACTTGCCACCAGTAGCCCTGTCACCGGAATGCTTTCTATCATGCGAAAAATTTTGCCCTATGCCCGCTACAACCTACTTCATCAGCGGCAGCAGATCAAACTCCTGGCGAATCGATTGCAGGGAGCAATCGAGCAGGGGCTGAACGTCTAATCCCAAATCCGAGTCATACAACCCCGATTCGAAACCGATACCTCGTAGGGAGCATTGCACTGCAATGCCCCTACAAACCGGGGGTATACAGATAGGATTTCGGCTAAAAACGGCAGGCGCTTTTGGCGATGACGAGTCTTGAACCAGAGGGCAATCAACTCTGGAATCAGCCTAGGATAGGGGTTAAACCACCCTGAGGTCTGTGGTGCCAAAAGCCTTTAAAGTCGCCCGCGTCATGCTGTCGGTGTACTACGCCTACATGGTGGAGTACCGGGCCGAGCTGGTGTTTTGGGTGCTCTCAGGCACCTTTCCGCTGATTCTGATGGGGCTGTGGGTCGAGGCGGCCCAGGGCGATCGCTTCGATCTCACCCCCACCGAGCTGGTGCAATACTTTTTGGCCGTATTTTTGGTGCGCCAGTTCACCGTAGTGTGGGTGATCTGGGAGTTTGAGCGCGAGGTGGTGGAGGGCAGGCTGTCGCCCTACCTGCTGCAGCCCATTGACCCGGTGTGGCGACATTTCTTTAGCCATGTGTCAGAACGGTTTGCGCGGCTGCCCTTTGCCATTTTGCTGGTGGGGCTGTTTTTGCTGCTCTACCCCTACGCCGCCTGGCTACCCAGCCTCGGCAACCTCGTGCTGGGGCTGCTGGCGATTGTGCTGGCCTTTTGTCTGCGGTTTTTGATGCAGTACACCTTTGCCCTGGCCGCGTTTTGGACTGAGCGGGCCAGCGCCCTGGAGCAGTTTTGGTTTTTGCTCTACACCTTTTTGTCGGGCATGGTAGCGCCGCTGGCGTTGTTTCCCGATGCGGTGCGCGCGGTGGTGCTGTGGACGCCCTTCCCCTACCTGATTTACTTTCCGGCCAGTTTGCTGATTAATCGGCCCGAAAACGTAGCCCAGGGATTTATGGCGATGATTCTATGGTTAGCGCTGTTTTGGGGGCTCAACCGCTGGCTCTGGCGGCAGGGGCTGAAGCAGTATTCAGGTATGGGGGCATAATGCGGCGCTATTGGCGGGTACTGGGGCTGTTTTGGGGTACGGCGATCGCCGCCGAACTAGAGTATCGGCTCAACTTTATCGTCACTGCCCTGATTAGCCTGGGGGGGTTGGTGGGCAGCCTGTTTGGCTTATTTTTGTTCTATCGCACCGGCTACCAGTTCGAGGGCTGGAACTGGGAGGCCGCGCTGCTGGTACTGGGGCTCTTCACCGTGCTGCAAGGGTTCTCGACCACGATCCTGATTCCCAACCTGAACAAAATTGTCACCCAGGTGCAGCAGGGCACCCTCGATTTTGTGCTGCTCAAGCCCATCAGCTCCCAGTTTTGGCTCTCGACCCGCGTGATTTCGCCCTGGGGCCTGCCCGACGTGCTATTTGGCCTGGCCATGATTGGCTACGCGGGTCGTCGCCTGGGTCTGGGCTGGGCCGACTACGGGCTGGCGCTGCTACCCCTGACCTTTGGGGCCATTACCCTCTACAGCCTGTGGTTTATGCTGGGGGCCACCAGCATTTGGTTTGTCAAAATCTACAATGTTACCGAGGTACTGCGGGGGCTGCTAGAGGCGGGGCGGTTCCCGATCGCAGCCTATCCAGTGGCCTATCGGGTGTTTTTTACCTTTGTGGTGCCGGTGGCGTTTTTGACCACGGTGCCGGCCCAAACCATGCGGGGGGAGGGCAGTGGCTGGTGGCTGCTGGCCTCAGCCCTGCTGGCAGTAGTGCTGCTGGTGCTGGCCAACCAATTTTGGCGCTTTGCCCTGCGATTTTACACCAGCGCATCGAGTTAGGGCTACAGCAGCCAATCCTTGAGCCAGCGAGTCGTGCCCGCCATAGGACTATCGCGATCGCCCCAGTGGCGGGCACTTTCGGCCACGTATAGGGTTTGCAGCTGAATCGGCTGATGGCGCGATCGCCGCTGGGCCCTAGCCAGCCAGCGTTGGTAACCGGCCAGTTCTGCCCCCCTGGAGAGCAGGGTAGGGTCACGCTGCTGCCGCTCCCACTGCAAGGCTCTAACCAATAGCTGTGTGTGGGTCTGGTGATAGTGAGCCTCGTGGCTCAGGGTTTGCACCAGCTGACGGCCTTCAGTGGTCTGCCCTAACGGCAAACCACTCCTTCGCAAGTCAATGATCCCTAGCGTTTGCAGCGGCTCTGGCAAATGCTCGACAGCGACAGGTGCGGCCAGCACCGGCACAATTCGCTTATTCATGCTGAGGGCAAACAGCAGCCCCTGTAGGCAAAGCGCGTCGGCCAAAACACGGGGCGTCAGCACCAGCAGGTAGTTATCGCACGCTTCGGTCGCCCGAGAGATCGCTGACTCGGAGTCAACAGCAGTAGGCCATGGCGTCGGGCACTCCCAGTAGGCCATCTGGGCCTCGGTCAGCAACTGGCGCAGAGCCTCGACGATGGCAGCAGGGGCGATCGCAGCGCCGTCATTCCTCCCCGGGCTCGGCCAGTCTGCGGCAGCATAGGCCAAAAATACCTGAGCTGTCGGATTGGTAGCGTGCTGGAGGTCACCAGCCATATTGGAATTATGCAAAACTGGCACCCACACTAGCAGTGCGACCAAACTATGCCCAGGTCAACTAGTCCTTCTGCCTGAGCTTTTGCCCTCAGTCCTCTGCCTGAGAGTACCCATTCTCAAAGGCAAAGTTCGGTGTAGTTTGCCCGGGTGTGGCCTATGAATAGCGTGGAGTTACCTCACCCATGGGGTCAGGCCTGGGGCTCGGGGGCAGCGCCCAGGGCTTCTTTTTCTTGGTCGAGCCGACGCTTGCGAGCATAGAGTTGAATCGTTGCGGCCATCACCACCACCAGCCCCGCTATCAACCAGGTGGTGGCCCCTGTGGGGAAGTTGTTCTTAAAGATCACCAGCATGACAATCACCACCAGCAGCAGGGTCGGGGCTTCATTCAGCGCCCGCAGCCGCTGGCTCGACCAGCCGCATTCACCCCGGTGAAGCTGGCGCATCAGCCGCCCACAGTAGAAGTGATAGCCCAGTAGCACCGCCACCAGGCCCAGCTTGATGTGCATCCAGCCGTCTTTTAGATACTCGGGCATTTGCACCAATAGCCCAATGGCCATCACCACCGTCACCACCATGCCGGGGGTCGTGATAATGCCGTAGAGGCGCTTTTCCATAATGGTGTACTGCTTTTTGAGAATGCCCTGGGCAGGCTCTGGCTCGGCCTCGGCTTCGACGTGATAGATAAACAGACGCACCAGGTAAAACAACCCGGCGAACCACACTACCACCCCAATGATGTGAAACGCTTTAAACCAGTAGTAGGCCATAGAGCTCCTCTAATCTCAACGAGAGCATTGCTCTGGCGAGATGTTGCAAATCGTTAATACGCCTTTCATTGTTATCCAAGGGTTTGTCCTTGAGAAGGCAGCCGCGACGGTTCTTAATGTTTTAGATTTTAGATTTTGAATTTTAGGGAGCAGCGTGTTTGTCACCTCCAGCCCGTTCTTTCCTACAGCCGTCGCAGCACCTCAGGCAGCAGTTCACCAGGGAGTTTTGACAATACCGTCTGCTGCCCCGCAGTGCCAAAGATTTCGAAATTGAGGTGGGCGTTGTAGACCAGGGCTGTAATCAGCACCTCCAGCTGAGGGGGGCTGTCGCGCCAGCCTCGGTAGGCTAACAGGTAATGCTGTAAAGCTGCTTGCAGATGGCGCTGGCGGGTTTCGGCCTGGTCGGCGGGCAGGGCTTGAGCCAGCTGATCATGCACTACCCCAGCACTGTGGCAGGTGGCCCACAGGTCAAACCCGAGGTCGGGGGAGGATGGCGCTTGCAGGGCAATTTCGGCGGCGGACAGGGCGGCTTCGTAGGCTTCGATCGCCTGTTGTAGAGCATCGATCCGGTGCTCGCTAGTGAGGGCCACCTGCTGAGCCAGATCCCAGTAGGCGGTGCCCAGGTTGTTAGCGGTGGCCGCACAGCCCGCTGGAGCCACATCCAGGGTGCGGTAGGTGAGGGCCGACCGATAGGCTGCGATCGCCCGTTCGAGCAACACTACCGGCTGCTGGTGCTGGGCCAAACTCCAGTAGGCGATGCCCAGGTTGTTTTGCACCATGGCATACTCCAGGGGCGCAGCTTCAGCGGTACGGTGCTGCAGTGCTGCGTCGTAGGCCGTAACCGCCTGGGTCAGGTGGTATTGAGCACGGTTCTCCCCTGGAGAGGCCGCGTCAGCATATTGGGACAGCCGCCAGTGAATGGCGCCCAAACTATTTTGCAGGTTGGCATAGTCCAGGGGTGCCTGGGCTGCGGGGCATTGCTCGATCGCTCGCTGATAGGCCGCTACCGCCTGCTCCAGACAGAGCACCGGATCGTCTAGGTTGGCCAACAGCCCGTAGACGGTGCCCAGGTTGCCGTAGATCCGCCCCAGGGTGTCGGCGGGAATCGTTTTCTGACTTCCTTTAACGGCCTTTTCGTAGGTTTCAATGCTGCGTTTTAGCCAGGGGGCGGCGGCGGCCATATCGCCCTGCTGCCCCTGAAGCCAGTAGAGGCTGGCCAGGTCGTTGAGGGCGTCACACCAATCGGTTCCCCCTTCGGGCAGCCCCACCAGCGCCCTGTCGTAGACAGCAGCGGCAAACCCTAGGGCATTCGCCGTGGGGGCATTGACCACCGCGCGATCGCGCACCATTTGCCCCAGGGTGAGATAGGCGCGCGACAGGGTGAGGGGCCCGGCCTGCTGGTCAGCCAGCTGTTGAATGTAGTGCCAGAGGTTTGCCAAAGCCGCATCTTCAGCTAAGTCAACCGGTAGTTGTAGGGTCTGTGAAAAAGGACGGTCGGTAGACAAAGCCGAGGCCGAGGATTGCTCCAGGTCGGGTAGCATCGGCAGAGACGCTTGCAGCGCCGCCAGGGTCTCTGCGGCTGTAGCGCCTACCGGGGGCATCGCCACACTGGCAAATTCCCCCGGTCTTAAAGCCGTGCCAGCAGCATTAGCGCTTGGCTTGGAGGCATCTGGAGCATTTGCTGTTCCCAACAGGGTAGGGAGGTCAAGCAATGGCGGTCGTTCGGTAGCGGCAGGCGGCGGCGCGGGCGCGGTAGGGGCTGGCGGCGCGGCAGACGGTGAAGTCACCTCAGCGGCGCTGGGAGCAGTCTGCTCAAAGGTAGACAGGTCATCGCGGAGCACCCGCCACAGTTCAGGTTGGGCAGGGGCGTCTTGAGTTGGTGCGGCCTGAGTTAGCCTGGGGGCCGCCGCGTGATACGGGCCAGCACTGGGAGCGGATGGCCCCTGCCCTGCCGGGACAACTGGGGCAGGGTCGCCCACAAACTCAAAGAGACCGCTGCGCGATCGCCAAAACCCTGGCACCGACTGGCGAATTTTGCCCAGCCAGGGGCGCGGTACCCACACCACCAGCCGACAGTCGAGCTGAGTCAGCAGCGCATCGACCCGAATCAGCGAGGCCAAAAACCGATTTTGCACCGTGGGCGACTGGCGGGTGAGCTGGTCGATGCCCACAATTTGAAAGACAGGTGTGGTCGGCACAGTCCCCCGCAGTCGCTGCTGCTGCTTGAGCCAGCGCAAGACTTCGCGCACCAGGTCGGGGCGATCGCCGCTGAGTCGCAGGGTGGCTAACGTCAACTGCCGCGATCGCACCTCCGGGGCCAGGGGCACCGTATCGGGCAGGGGAGCAAAGTGGACCTCCAGGCGCTGGGCCAGCTGCTCTTGCAGGGCCGCGTCATCGCACACCGCCAGCAGCAGCTGCCGTCGCAGGTTGAGCTGTAGAGCCAACCGCAGCTCCTGGTAGGCTTCCTGGTTGTGGCCCAGATAGGTTTGAGACGTCAAAGACACGGCAGCGGTCACAATGGGTAAGATGCAGGCGACAGGTATAGACTAGTTAGTATGAACTAGAGCGATGCCACAAGATTGACATCCTGGGGCCATCACCGTCGCCCCTTTCATCACATTTCAGGCCCAAGCCCAACATTTCAGGACAACAGCTCCATTATCAGTCCCAATGACTGCCTCCCTCGCTACGCCGTCAGCACCAACTCCCCTTGAGCTGGATATTTTAAGCCACCTTGAGGCGGCTGGCGGCCGCTGCGACACCCTCACCGCGCTACCGACTGCGCTCAAAAGCTCGTTCAAACGGCGCACCCAGGCCTGTCAGACCCTTCAGGTTAGGGGTTGGCTCACCTATGACCACGATATCAGCCAGTTTGGCCTCACCCTTACCGGCAAAACCCTGCTCAACCTCGATCGCTCGGTCTGGCCCGTCACCCCCGATGAGAAGCTAATTCTGCGATCGTGCCTTGGGGGCCGCATTGGCCCCGACCAGATCCGTCGGCGGGTGCCAGCTGGCGATCGCCAGCGGTTGCTGCAAGGGCTGGCCGAGCAGCGATTGATTGTGGTTTATAAACGTGCGATCGTCAACCTACGCCTCACGGCTCTAGGACGGGGATGGCTATGCGATCGAATGGCCTGACCTCAATGAGCCTATTGGTATTGAGCCTATTGGTATTGAAGGCCTGTTGACTGGCCGACGCAGCAACGAAAGCCAACGCTCCTTTAATCGCTGTTTACTCACGCGCCAAGAGCCAAACAAGCCGTAACGCTAACCATCATCACCTCGGTGTCTGTGGCTATCGTGAGATCATCCAGCCTCAGCTAGGCCCCCTGTCCATCCACCAGCCCAAACCCCTCTCCGGCGTTAACCACGCCTCTAACGGTTCGGTATCCCCCCCTTCAGAGAAAGGGGATTTGCCAGCAATATAGGAATATCTGTCAAGCCGGAGCAAAAAATATGGGAAAAGTAGTTGGAATTGACCTGGGTACCACTAACTCAGTGGTTGCCGTTATGGAAGGGGGTAAACCTACCGTAATCGCTAACGCCGAAGGTTTTCGCACTACCCCCTCGGTTGTCGCCTACGCTAAGAATGGCGATCGCCTGGTGGGTCAAATCGCCAAGCGCCAGGCGGTGATGAACACCGAAAACACCTTTTATTCTGTCAAGCGCTTTATTGGCCGTCGCTACGACGAGGTTAAAACCGAGTCTACCGAAGTGGCCTACAAAGTGCTGAACGTGGGCAACAACGTCAAAATTGACTGTCCCCAAGCGGGCCAGCAGTTTTCGCCCGAAGAGATTTCGGCCCAGGTGCTGCGCAAGCTCGCCGACGACGCCGGTAAGTATCTCGGCGAGAAGGTCACCCAGGCGGTGATCACTGTGCCCGCCTACTTCAACGACTCCCAGCGCCAGGCCACCAAAGACGCCGGTAAAATCGCCGGTCTAGAAGTCCTGCGCATTATCAACGAGCCCACGGCAGCGTCGCTCGCCTACGGCCTCGATCGCAAGAGCAACGAAACCATTCTGGTCTTTGACCTGGGCGGTGGTACCTTCGACGTCTCCATTCTCGAAGTGGGCGACGGCGTGTTTGAAGTGCTGGCCACCTCCGGTGACACCCACCTGGGCGGCGACGACTTCGACAAAAAGATCGTCGATTATCTCGCCAGTGAGTTCCAAAAGCTCGAAGGCATCGACCTGCGCAAAGACAAGCAGGCTCTCCAGCGGCTGACCGAAGCCGCTGAGAAAGCCAAAATTGAGCTGTCGAGCGTGACCCAGGCCGAAATCAACCTGCCCTTCATCACCGCGACCCAGGATGGCCCCAAGCACCTGGAAATGACCCTGACCCGGGCCAAGTTCGAAGAACTCTGCGCCGATCTGATCGATCGCTGCCGCATCCCCGTCGAGCAGGCCTTGAAAGATGCCAAAATCGCCAAGACCGCCATCGACGAAGTGGTGCTGGTGGGTGGTTCCACCCGCATCCCCGCCATTAAGGACGTGGTCAAGCGCACCCTTGACAAAGAGCCCAACGAAACCGTTAACCCCGACGAAGTGGTGGCTGTCGGTGCGGCGATTCAGGGCGGCGTACTGGCTGGGGAAGTCAAAGACATTCTGCTGCTAGATGTCACGCCGCTATCGCTGGGGGTCGAAACCCTGGGCGGCGTCATGACCAAGCTGATCACCCGCAACACCACCATCCCCACCAAAAAGTCGGAGGTGTTCTCCACCGCCCAAGATGGCCAGACCAACGTGGAGATCAAGGTGCTCCAGGGTGAGCGCGAAATGGCTACCGACAACAAGAGTCTCGGTACCTTCCAGCTCTCCGGCATTCCCCCGGCGCCCCGAGGCGTGCCCCAAATCGAGGTGATCTTCGACATTGATGCCAACGGCATTCTCAATGTCACCGCCAAAGATAAGGGCACCGGCAAAGAGCAGACCATCACCATCTCGGGTGCTTCTACCCTCGACGAAAACGAAGTCGAGCGCATGGTGAAAGATGCCGAAGCTAACTCCGCTGCCGACAAAGAGCGGCGCGAGCGTATCGACCTCAAGAACCAGGCCGACTCGCTCTCGTACCAGGCTGAGAAGCAGCTGACCGACATGGGTGACAAGGTGCCCGCCGCCGACAAGGAGAAGGCCGAAGGGCAAATCAAGGATCTGCGGGCTGCGATCGAAGCCGAGGACTTTGACACCATCAAAACCCTCACCAGTGAGCTACAGCAAACCCTCTACGGCATCAGCACCAACCTGTATCAGCAGGCGGGCGGCGACACTGCCGAAGGTGCCGCCCCCGGCCCCGATGCCACCTCCGGCGATAGCGACGGTGGCGATGATGTGATCGATGCCGAGTTCTCTGAGCCTGGCTCTAACTAACGGGGTAACTAACCCCCAGCCTTGCTCCGGCTAGCAAAGAGGCGGATAGCTGATCGCTATCCGCTTTTTTTGTGGTTGAGGGCGATTGGGCCAAATGGGTCATCTGGGTCACCGGGCCACCGAAACCGGGTTTCTGGTCGAGCCCTGAATGCGGAAAATTGCGGGCTCTGGGGCAAAAGTAAGCGACTGTTTACTCCAGCAGCAAGGTTTTGGTCAGTATCACCATCCATGTCTCGACTTCGCTCGACAACCGGGGCTCGGCACTGCTGGGCGGCACGGGCATGGGCTCTGACCAGTCGTTGGGCTCGGCGTAGCCGAGAGCGTGGAGGCTTTTGATGGTGCGGTCTATCCCGGCAAGGCTGCCGTAGAGCAGGTGGCGCACTTTCTCTGGGTTGAGGGACCGAGTCCCTCTATTTGTAGTCCCAGAACTGGGCGGTACAGGCAGGGATCCGGTCCCTGGAGTTTCCTTAGATTCAAACATCGGTTCTGCTTCCTTTTGCGTTTTCAGTGAGCAAGCCCTAACCGCAAATCCCTGAACGGGAGGGGCAGGGGGTGGGTAAAACCTGCGCGACAAGCACTTACTCGCAGTAAGCGACTGGTGTATGCCGAGACAGACCCACCCCGCCCTGCGGGCACCCCTCCAGTGGAGGGGAAAGGCTGAGGAAAACAGAACGCGAAAACCCTAGCCGCCCGCAGTTGAGGTGCAAACTGAGGGGGCTAGGGTACGATCGACCGTAGCCTCGCAATCTGCCTGTTAGATTTGCGGGGTCAGCTGTCGGTTGGTGGTGCTAACACCTTCCGGCAGCGCTAAAGTTTTCGAGTCCTGTGGAGTCACCGCACATTGCTGAGCGGCTTAAGGTCTGAGTGTACTGGTGCACCTGCCCTCAGTCAACCGTACTGGAATGATTAGGGCATGGCCGCTGTACTAACTATCCAGCGGACTTCTCACCCCTCGTCCGCCTCGGTTTAAGACGTGGGTATAAATCATGGTTGTCTTTACGTCTTTGTGACCCAGAAGTTCCTGTATCGTGCGAATGTCATAGCCAGCTTCTAAAAGGTGAGTCGCAAAGCTATGGCGAAATGTATGACAACCGACTTTCTTAGCAATTTGTGCCTGCCGAACGGCTTGCTTGACTGCTTTTTGAATCCCGCTCTCATGCAAATGGTGCCGCCGCATTTCTCCACTTCGAGGGCCTCTCACGATTCGGCCCGCTGGGAAAACATACTGCCATATCCAGTCTCGATTAGCATTGGGATACTTCCGTTCTAAGGCAAACGGTAAAAAGACCGACCCAAAACCACGTCCTAAGTCTTGCTGGTGTTGTCGCCGAATACCGACCAAATGGTCCTGAAGTTCTGCGAGTGCGCTCACTGGCAGCATCGTGACCCGATTCTTTCGCCCCTTACCGTCTCTGACGATGATTTGCTGTTGGGCAAAATCAAGATCTTTAATCCGCAATTGCAATGCTTCGGAGAGTCGCAAGCCACTGCCATAGAGAAGCTTGACCACAAGCTGCTGAGCACCATCGATCCTCTCAAGGATGGCCAATGCTTCGGCCTTGGTTAAAACGACCGGCAAATTGCGCGGTTGGTTAGCCCTAACAGCGTTGATGCCAGCAATCTCAATCCCTAAAACCTCACGGTACAGAAACAATACAGCGTTAAGTGCTTGGTTTTGAGTCGAGGCCGCAACCTGCCGATTTACAGCCAGGTTCGTCAAAAAAGCTTCAATCTCAGGCCGCCCCATCTCTCTAGGATGACGCTTATTGTGAAACAGAATGTATCGCCTAATCCACTGGATATAGGTTTCTTCTGTACGGTAGGCATAATGCTTCAACCGCATGGACTCACTGACCTGATCTAACAGCTTTTTGGGTCTCTTCTGGAGGGAAGGTTCATGTGCCATCAGTAGGCAACGTGATAAATGCTACTTATAGTCTATACGTACTATGGCTAAGATATGCGGAAAGTTTCCGGATATCCACCCAGATCCGGATAATATACGGAAAGTTTCGCGCGATCTGGCAGATTGAGGTAGATATACCGAAACTTTCTGCCTATCTACCCTGACAGGGATAATATACGGAAACTTTCTCTCTAATAAGATTGTTAGCCGCGCGACTCGAAGTCGTTCGGGGGAGTTGGAAGGACTCCTGAAAGTCCTTCCCTGCCAGTGTTCAGGCAGATGTCCGCATCGGAATATTCAACCAGTAATGGGAGGGTAGCATCAGCAGACGAGGTT
>NZ_JADEWX010000264.1 GCF_015207395.1 Nodosilinea sp. LEGE 07088 | reverse complement strand
GGGCAAATATTTCATCGCCCTCGGTATCTGGCTCGGTCAGTGGCCCGCCGCTGGGCTGCACTGGCCCACCCTGGAGGTAGAGGAGACACTGGTCAGCCCCCTGGCCTTTCGCTGGCTGAATGCTGGGGTGGGAGCGACAATTCCGGTGCTGCTGGCGGCCCTGGCCTTTGCCCTCAGCGCTGGACACAGCCCCCAACGGCGACACCGGTTTGCCCTGCTAGCGGGGGTGCTCATGGCCATGGAAGGGCTAACCCTAGTGGAGTCGCGCCTGGCGTTGATCAACATCTACGGTCTGGCCCTAGGGCTGCTGGGCCAGTGGGCCTGGCTGCGGGCCAGCCAATCTCAACACCCGACCCGCTGGCGGTTGGTAGCAGGCATCGCCCTGGGGGCCACCATCAACGTCAAGTGGAACTGGGCCGGGTTCTGGCTCGGGCTGCTGCTGTGGGAATGTGCAACGAAACTGAATATGAAGCACCTGCTTCAAAACAGGTATCCCGTAGGGGCACAGCATGCTGTGCCCCTACTCAGGCAGATGACTAACTGGGTTTTGATTCCTGCTGGCACCTACATCCTGCTGTGGCTGCCCCACCTGGCCATGGCCGGGGAGTCACTACTGGGGGTGCACCAGCAGATGTTGGCGGCCCACCAATCCATTGGTGCGGGGCCTGGTCACCCCTACTGCTCGCCCTGGTATAGCTGGCCGCTGATGCTGCGCCCGGTGGCCTATTTTTTTGAACGAGGGGAAGGCACTGCAACGGCAATCCACGCCATGGGAAATCCGGTGCTGTGGTGGCTCTCCACGGCGGCGGTGCTGGCCCTGGCGCTAGGCTGGCTGGGGCGACGGATTGCAGTTGATACCCTATCCCAACAAATACCCGGTAGGGGCACAGCATGCTGTGCCCCTACGCCATGCCCGGTGGTGGGGTTCATTTTGTTGAACTACCTGACCAACTGGCTGCCCTGGGCGCTGGTGGGTCGCTGCACGTTTTTGTATCACGCCATGGGCATTGCCACCTTTGGCACCCTGGGTCTGGCCTGGCTGATGGCCCAGTGGTGCGAAAATCCGCGTCACCGGCTGTTGGCTCTGGGGCTGCTGGGGGCGATCGCCCTCAGCTTCTGGTTTTGGCTGCCCTTATACCTGGGTGTGCCCCTCTCAACCGAGTCACTGCAGCAGCGCTGGCTGCTGCCGGGGTGGATATAGTCGGGGCACTTCTAATCGGTTTCGGATTAGGAATCTGTCGAAGTCTCCCCAGCAGCTTCAGCCGCATTGAAACGGGCCACGGTAGCACCGTCGTCGGTGCTCAGAATGAGCGTGCTGCCTTCGATGGTGAAGACATCCGCCATCTCTAGCGCCTGCAGATAGGCTGTTTCCTGGGCCATCACGCCATCGGGCTGGGCGCAAAACTTGCGAGTTCTCATCCCTGGCCCAATATTGATGGCATCTGCGGTCACCGTATAGCTAGCGCCGTAGTTATTACAGCCAGCGAATCCGCTCAGACGGCCATTGCCGTCAAAGGTGGCGGTGATAGTACTGTCCGTCAGGGTAGACACCACCGCCTCTCGACCGTTGTTGTAGGCTATCAGCTGCCAGAGGGTGCCGGTCAGGGCGGGGGAGACAGCTCTGTCAAAGGTGAGCAGCACATTGCCTTCGGCGTCATAGAGCTGCAGAGTATCGGCGGCGATCCCATAGCCCTCGACCTGCTCCAACGCGCCCATAAAGACCTGCTCCTGGGCCATAAACTCCTCGGGGCAGGCCATCAGAGTCGAGCCCCCCGGCTGAATTGTCAGGGCATCAACCTCGAGGCTGTAGGTGCCGAAGAAGCGATTGCAGGTGGCGTTACCGCTGACCTGGCCGTCGCTAAAACGAATGGAGGCGTCCTGGTCGAACGTCTGAACAGCAATGGTGTCTCCGGCGTCGTTGGTATAGCTAGTGAGATACCAGAGCGTGTTTTCGAGCGGGGCTACATGGTCAGTGGGCATAGTCTCGGAGTGCGGAAGTTGGGGCTGGGCGTTGACCTCGGGGGCGATCAGACTTGGTAGGGGCATGGGGGTAGGCGAGGGTGGTCGGGCCTGGGCGAGGGTGACCGACCCAGGGACGATCGCGGCTCCTAAGGCGATGGCGATCGCGAGTTGGATGGGGCGATGAACCTTGAATGTCTGCATAGATAAACCTCACACCTGGTCGAAGGGTTGATGACGCGCGATCGGCTCGATGCGATCGCCTAGAATCACCTTACTGAGGCAGACTAGAAAAGTATCCCTGGTTACGGTTCTGGTAACGTCCTAGGGGCTCATCACCCCTTGGTAGAGATCGTCAAGGGCCAGCTCAACGGGTATCGAAGCGAGCTGTACACGGGCCTCTAAACCGCTGTATTCAGTAAATAGCCACTGATGCTCGAATTGCTTCACATACTGTTCTACGTGGGGCCTATGTTGATCGATGAGCAAATACTCTTGCAGCGATGGCAGGGTGCGATAGGCTTCAAACTTGTCGCCCCGGTCATATTTTTCTGTGGAGTCTGATAACACTTCTGCCAGCAGTAACGGATTAGTGACCGTATCGTTTCTACCAGGTTTTAGCTCTACTGGGTCAGCGATCACCATACCATCAGGGTAGGTGTAGAAATCCGTCGCTGGAATCCACAGACGTTGATCGGTAATAAATAGACTGTAGGGTTTGCCCCGCAGGGCATACCAGATTAGAGCATTGAGCGCACTGGCAATTTTGTTGTGCTCAGGGGTTCCCCCGGTCATCGCTACGATGTCTCCGTGACGATATTCATGGCGAGTACCAGACTCTACCTCCAGCGCCAGATACTGCTCTGCGGTATAGGGTTTGGTTTGGCTAGCAGCTAGGGTCATGGCGGGTTGGGTGCAATGAGGGCTCAGACGCTACTCTCAGTTTAGGGATAGGGTGCTGAGGGTTTTAGGGTTGCTCTGCAAAGATTTCTGCCAGAGTCGCTGTGGAGATGTTGGCCTGGCGGTGGCGCCAGTCACCCATTCTATGCTCAGTACCCATGTTCTGCCAAAAACTCTAGCGAGAGGCTATCGCTGGTCGGGGCTTCGCCCGCCATAAACTTCTCCACATACTTGCCCAACACGTCGCCCTCCAGGTTCACGGCCTGGCCGGGGCGCAGGCATTGCAGCGTGGTTTCGTGGTAAGTCACCGGAATCACCGCCACGGCGAACCAGTTGCCGCTGGGGCTACAGTCGGCCACTGTCAGGCTAATGCCATTGACGGCGATGCTGCCCTTGGGGACAATGTAGCGGGCCACGCGGCGATCGCCCACGGTAAAGCTCAGCCGCCAGGAGTCGGCAGTGGCGGTGGCGGCTTCTAAATGCCCCTGGCCATCGATGTGGCCCGTGACAAAGTGGCCGCCAATTTTGCTGCCCACCCGCAGCGACGACTCTAGATTGACTCGGCTGCCATCGGGTAGGTTGCCCAGACTGGTGCGATCCAGCGTTTCGGGCGACACCGCCGCCACAAAGCCGTCGGGCAAAATCGTCTCCACCGTCAGGCAGATACCGTCTACGGCGATACTGTCACCCAGTTCTACATCGCTCAGCGTTGGGGGCAGCGGCATTGTCTCCCAGCGCAGATAGACCTGGGTATCGCCCTGGTGAAAGAGCGTGCCCACTGTTTGAATCAGTCCTGTAAACATGGTCGCAACCTTAAGCAAATTCCCAGGAAAACAGCGGCCTACCTAGGTATGATCAGGGCATACTGCAAGCAAGACCTAATCAATAATTTTTTCCTTTAGGTTAGCCCAAATTAGAGCAGTCCCTAGATAAGCTTAGATAGGGTCTGGTGGATCGACCCTACTCATCCGCCTGGGTCGCCCCCTCAGGCTGCTATCTGCGGCCCACCCAGTATCTAGACAGCCCGTTACACTGGTGGGGTATCGTTTCCGGGCCGACGAAGACCGCTAGAGCACGCCAGTCAATGGATCCAAGAGGCCAAGCCAATGATTGAAATGAGAGTCGCCGGGATTGCCCTGGATGCGATGTCGCGCACTCCGGTGATTTTGCTGCGCGACACCACCGATCGCCGTCAGCTGCCCATTTACATCGGCTCCGATCAGGCAAAATCGATCATGGCGGTGCTAGAAAATCAGCCCGCGCCGCGTCCCCTAACCCACGATCTGTTTGTCAACCTGCTCGACGAGTGGGATATGACCCTGGAGCGCGTCGTCATCCACTCCCTACAAGACAGTACCTACTATGCCCTGCTCACCCTCAGCCGGGGTGAACTGCGGCGCGAACTCGACGCTCGACCCAGCGATGCGATCGCCATTGCCCTGCGTCTTGATGCCCCCATCTGGGTGATGGAAGAGGTGATTGCCGAAGCGTCGATTCCCGTCGATCGCGACGCCGACGAGGCAGAGAATCAGGCCTTTCAGGCATTTTTGGCCAACCTCAACCCCTCGGACTTCATTCAGCGGGGCCAATCGTCTACCAGCAACGACACCCTGGAGAGTTCTGAGTAAACGAGGACTGGGCCAGGTTTCGGTGGCGCTATGGACTATCGGCGGTTTGGTCGCACCAACCTCAGCCTCTCGGTGCTATCGCTGGGCACTATGCGGGCTCTTGCCTCTGAGCAGGTTTTTGGCCGCACGCTCCAGGCGGGTTTAGCTCTGGGCATCAACCATATCGAAACCGCCCAAGGCTACGGTGCTAGCGAGCGCTGGCTGGGTCGGTTTCTCAAAACGGCTGACCTGCCAGCCAACTTAGTCGTTACCACTAAAATTACGCCCCAGCCCGATGCCGAGACGATGGCCCAGCACATCGAAGCATCGCTGGAACGACTGGGTCTTGACGTCATTCACTGCCTCGCTATCCACGGCCTCAACACCCCAGAGCACCTGGCCTGGGTGAGCGATCCCCAGGGCTGTATGGCGGCGGTGCGGCGGTTCCAGACCGAGGGCAAGATTGGCCATGTGGGTTTTTCGACCCACGGCAGCCAGGAGGTGATTGCCGGGGCGATCGCCACCGACCAGTTCGATTTTGTCAACTTGCACTACTACTATTTCTTTCAGCACCATGCCCCGATGCTGGATTTGGCAGCAGAACGAGATATGGGGATCTTTATCATTTCCCCTGGTGACAAAGGGGGCATGCTCTACAGCCCGCCCGATCGCCTGGCCGATCTCTGCGCCCCGTTTACCCCGCTGGAGTTGACCTACCGCTGGCTGCTCAGCGATCGCCGCATTACCACCCTCAGCACTGGCCCGGCCACGCCCGAGGAACTGTCCCCACTACAGGATTTGGCCGATCAAACCCAACCCCTCAGCTCTGAGGAACTTGCCGCGCTAGAACGGCTCTCGGTTCAGGCAGCGGCTGCCTTGGGTAGCGATCGCTGCGCCCAGTGCTACGACTGCCTGCCCTGCCCCGAGGCCATTCACATTCCCGAGGTGCTGCGTCTACGAAATCTGGCCGTGGCCTACGACATGCAGGCCTTTGGCACCTACCGCTACCGCATGTTTGAAAATGCGGGCCACTGGTTCCCCGGCCGCAAGGCCAATCGCTGCACCGACTGCGGCGACTGCCTGCCCCGCTGCCCTGAGAACCTCGATATCCCCACCCTGCTGCGTGACACCCACGATCGCCTGCAAGGCCCCGCCCGCCGTCGCCTTTGGGATGATTGATAGCCGCTGTCAATTACACAGGTGCCGTTGGCGTCGATATCTTGGTTACCCGCCTACCCTGGCCAGGGGAATCAAGAAGCCGGGTTGCTATACCTTTCTCTTATACACATTTGACGCTGCCGACGATAAGGATACTTGGAATCTCGG
>NZ_JADEWX010000263.1 GCF_015207395.1 Nodosilinea sp. LEGE 07088 | reverse complement strand
CACCCCTAGCCTCTCCCAGGAGGGGATTAGGGGTTAGCCAACGTTTGCCGCCCCCAGAACCTGGGGCGGTGGTTAGGCCTAGGCCAACAGAATTTGGCCTGCGGCATTGACCCCGGCCCCAGGGGTGAACTGGTCGTAGCCCAGCTTAGTTAGACTGGCCTCGATCGCAGCGATGGCGGTCAACAGGTCGCGATCGCAGACAAAGCCCAGATGACCAATGCGAAAGATCTGGCCCTTGAGGTGATCCTGCCCCCCGGCCAGGGCGATGTCAAACTGCTGCTTCATCGTCGAGCGAATTTGCTCTGCGTCTACCCCCTGGGGCATCACGGCGGTGATCGCCGGGCTGGCGCAGTCGTCGGCCCCAAACAGGGGTAGGTTGAGTGCCTTCATGGCGGCGCGGGTGGCTCGCTTGTGGCGATCGTGGCGGGCAAAAATAGCCTCTAGGCCTTCTTTTTGCATCATTTGCAGGGCGGTCTGCAAGGCAAAAAACATATTCACCGGCGGAGTAAACGGCGTTGTGTTCTTGGCTGCCCCCTTGCTGTAGGGCTTTAGATCGAGATAGAACTTGGGCAAAGTCGCCGTTTCGTAGGCCTCCCAGGCCTTGGCGCTGACGCTGACGAAGGCCAGCCCAGGCGGAATCATGTAGCCCTTCTGTGACCCAGACGCCACCACATCCAGGCCCCAGGCATCCACCGGCACCGAGCAGGCCCCCAAACTGGTCACCGCATCGACGATCATCAGCGCCCCGTGGGCTTTGACATGGCGATTGATGGTTTCCAGGTCGTTGAGCACCCCGGTGGAGGTTTCGCTGTGGGTGAGGATCACCGCTTTGATGTCTTTAGCGGTGTCGGCCTCCAGTGCCGCCTTAAAGTCGTCGGGGTTGAGGGGTTTGCCCCACTCGGCGGTAATCTCCTGGGTGACGAGGCCGTAGGCGCGGGCCAGATCGCCCCAGCGTTCACCAAACTTGCCGTTGCGGCCCACCAGCACTTTGTCGCCCGCGCTGAGGAAGTTGATGATGCCTGCCTCCATGGCCCCGGTGCCGCTGGCCGCCAGCACCAGCACGTCGTTTTGGGTCTGGTGCAGCCACTTCAGGTTTTCGGTGACTTCGGCCATCATCGTGCTAAATTCGCCGCTGCGGTGGCCCATGGGGTGCTTGGCCATGGCCAACAGCACCTGCTCTGGTACGGGGGTCGGCCCCGGAATCATCAGCATTAACTTGTTATCCATGCCTGCTACTACCCAACTCTGCAAATGAAGCAACAAACCTTCAGCTTACCAAGTAAGGACGGGAGGTTCTGAATTTCTTCGCGGTGTTGTAAGAAGTGATGGGGAATTTTGGATTTTGGATTTTGGATTGGGAAACTAAAGACTTGGAATGCAATGCCTTCCGGAAAGAGAGCAGTTATCTTTGGTGAATATCTATGAGCCTGGGCCTAGCCTGGGCTTGGTCGGCACTTCATCAGGCAAAACCAGGGCATGAGTGACCACATCTTTATTTCCCACACTACTAAAGATGACCCCACCGTCAGACGCCTGCGGGACATTCTTGAAGCTCACGGCCTCACGACCTGGGTAGACTCCCGCCAGCTCAGCGGCGGCGATCGGCTGTGGTCTGAAGTGGAGGCCGCTATTCGCAGTGCTCGCCACTTTATCGTTGTCCTGACTGTGGATGCTCTGGCGTCTAGCTGGGTACGGGATGAAACTCGTTGGGCTCTCCATCTGGCCCAGGAACGAACAGACGGATTCAAAGTGATCTCCGTGGTGCTGTCGGGGGTTCTGCTGGGGCACCTCAACCGGCTCTTTCCTAAAGACCACGCCCATACTTTTGTCACAGAAGGCACCAATGGCCTGACTGAAGCTATCCCAGCTATTTACGCTGCCCTGGGCGAAGAACTTCCCAACGACCTTCAGCCCGGTGAACCTGTCGAAGTCGAGCCGATAGAGGAACTGCTGCTGGAGCTGAAAAATCCACAAATCGTCGAAAGCGCTGGCGTTAGGCGTGCTACTGCCATTGCCGAACTCACCTATCTCCCTGCCAACAACAGTCGCGCCATCACCAGCCGCCAGTACCATTTCACCGCTCCCCTGGGGCCTGTAGAGCTAGAGGAAATTCGCTGGTACATCGAGAGGTACTATCAGTGGCCTACAGGTGTCTTTAAACAACGGGCAACGCAGACTGAAGAGGCATTACCTCGGTGGGGCCAGCAACTCTATCGGGCTGCTACAATCGCGGATTCTGCCCGAGAACCGTTGGAAGAATGGAAACGTACCAAAGGCGATCGCCGCTTTTCTGTGCAGGTGGATGGAGAACCGCTGGAGGGCACCCCCGACGACGAAGCCGCCTTGTTTCGCGAAGCGGCTAACGATCTGCTTTCTCTACCCTGGGAAATTCTGCACGACGGCGACGGCTACCTTTCCCAAGGGGGCAACGGCGTGCGGGTGCGGCGACGACTGCCTAACCGCAAGCGCACGGAAACGCTGCATACTGACCTGCCCATTCGAGTGCTGCTGATCAGCCCCCGGCCAGAAGTTGATGAGGAAGGCCATGCTGTCGGCTACATCGACCACCGCATCAGCGCCAAAGCCCTGGTGCAGGCGGTAGAAACCTTGGGCGAAGATCTGGTCAAGGTAGATCTGCTCAGCCCGCCGACCTTCCCGGCTATGAAAGCTGCCCTGCAACGGGCCAGGGAAGAAAACGACCCCTACGAAATTGTCCACTTTGACGGTCATGGCGTGTATGACCGGCGCGTCGGGCTGGGGTATCTCTGTTTTGAAGCCCATCGCGATCGCCAAAAACTTGGCAAGCGACTTCTCGAACGGGTGAACGCTCAGGAACTCGCTGCCGAAATGCGGGGCTACGGCGTGCCGCTGATTTTTCTAGAAGCCTGCCAGACCGCCCAGGCCACCGCCGACCCGATGGCCTCGGTTGCTGCCCGACTGCTAGAAGAGGGGGTAGGTTCTGTGGTGGCCATGAGCCATTCGGTGCTGGTAGAAACCGCCCGCCGCTTTGTGGAGCCCTTTTACCGCACCCTGGCCGAGGGCAAACGGGTGGGAGATGCCATGCTGGCCGGGCAGGAGGCCCTCTACGGCGACCCCTACCGCTTCAAGATTATGGGGGCGGGCAACCTGGAGCTGCAAGACTGGTTTGTGCCCGTGCTCTACCAGGATGAAGCCGACCCCCAGCTGTTTACCTTCACCGTGGGGGAAGCGGCGGCCAGATTACAGACTGAGCGGCGACAGAAACAACTGGGCGATCTCCCCCCAGAACCGCAGCACCACTTTGTCGGTCGCAGCCGCCAACTGCTGCACCTGGAGCGTCTGCTCCAGCAGGAACCCTACGCCGTGGTTCGCGGCAGCGGCGGCCTGGGCAAAACCGCCCTGGCGACGGAAATCGCCCGCTGGCTGGTGCAGTCGGGCCGGTTTCAGCGCGCCGCCTTTGTCAGTGTGGAGCCCCAGAACGTGCAGGATGTGAAGGGCGTGCTGCAAGCGATCGGCGGGCAACTGGTAACGGGTTATCTGGTGGCCCAGTACGGCGACGACCTCGCCGCCGCCCTGCAGCCCATCGAACGCGCCCTGCGGGACTACCCCACGGTGGTCGTGCTCGACAACATGGAAAGCGTGCTGCCCGATAGCGAAGGCAACAACCCCGCTGGCGTGGCGGATGTGACTGAACTGCTGGCCCTCTGCCAGAAACTGCTTGCCGCCGACTCTCGCTGCCGCCTACTGTTCACCAGCCGCGAACCCCTGCCCGCCCCCTTTGCCAAGGCCAAATGCACGGTGGAACTGGGACGGCTGAGCGAAGTCGAAGCGGTGCGACTTGTCGAACAGGTGATGGCCCAACACGGCTGGGAGCCCCCCGCCAGCGACAACGCCACCACCCCGAAGGAGATTACTGAACTGGTGGAAACCGTAAATCGTCACTCCCGCGCCCTGGTGCTGCTGGCGAGGGAAGTGGCGAAGGGAGTGCGAGCGACGACGCGGAATCTGGCCCAGTTGATGGCGAAGCTGGAGGCGGAGAATCCGGGCGATCGGGAGAACTCGCTATATGCCAGCGTGGAGCTGTCGCTGAGGCGATTGCCAAGCAATATCCGGTGGCAGGTAAATCGACTGGCTGTGTTCCATGAAGGAGGGCAATTAGGAATTCTAGCTGCCGTGATGGGAGTAGCTGATGCCGAAACAGTCCAAGCCATCGCGGTTATGCTGGCTGAGGTAGGCTTGGCAGAAATACATGAGTACGGCTACCTACGTTTAGATCCAGCCCTTTCAGCATACTTGCGATCATCTCAGCCTCCAGAACAGTTAACCGATCTGGCTGGCGACTGGGCTGAGGCGATGATGCAAATGGTGGCTTATCTAAATCAACAGTGGAATGAGAACACTCAGCTAGCCAACCGACTGACGCTGCTAGATTTACCTAACTTGATGGCCCTGCTGAAGTGGCTAGACCATCAACTTACCAAAGATAGCTCGACTGCAGAGCAAGCAGCGAGTAAGGCTGGAATGATTGAGCAACTGCTGTCCAACCTGAACCGATCCCAGGCTCTTGCCCAGGCGATCGCTTTGCGCAAGAGAGCTGTATTGTCTATACCAAAATGGGGACCTACCCATTTTCAAAATGAGCGCTTACAGGTTGAACAATGGCTTGCCCAAGGACAGTCACAGGCAGCCTGCGATCAAGCGCAGTCACTATTGCACAAAGCCCAAAAAGCGGGGTCTACTGCCTACGGCTGGGCAGACTTTGACTTGGCAATGGCCCACTTCTTGCTCGGTCGGGCACTTAAAGCAGGAGGTAAGGCAGCTCCAGCTCTAGAGCTTCTTATAAAGACCCAGAAACTTTTTGAGGCGATAGTTGAGCGAGGAGAGAGAGCATGTATGGCTGTCTCTATCCTGGAGACAGAACGCATGGCTTCAGTTTGCCTGATTGAGCAGGCTGACTGTTTGCAGGCGTTGGGACGGCTAGAGGAAGCAGCAGAAAAGTATGAAGTAGCAATACTACGGCACAAAAATCGTAAGTCTTGGCGGGATGTAGCGATAGGCAAGGCCCAACTGGCTTCGGTGAGACTCTTGCAGGGGCAAGTTAGTGAGGCAATCGCAGGTCACGAAGAAGCCCGCACTTTTTTCGAGCAGCAAAACGAACCCGCCTCAGTAGCCAATGCTTGGTATCAAATTGGCAAGGCACATCATATGACGAACAACTACGAGGCCGCCGAAGCCGCCTATCGACAGTCTTTGGCAATAAGAACCCAACTTAATAGCCGAGCCGGGCAGGCAGAAAACTTGAATCAGTTGGGAGAACTCTATGAAAACTGCCTGAACCGACTAGAGGAAGCAATTGTTTTTTACCGGCAGGCGAGGGATATTTTTATTGAACTAGAGATATTTCACGAAAGCTTCGCACGCAACAACATTGCTAACGCCCTGTGCAAACTCCAGCGATACGACGAAGCACGAGGAGAGGTTTTGACAACAATTGAGTGCAACAGAAGGTTTGGCAATTTTGCTCAGCCCTGGAAATCCTTCGGTATTCTACACAATATTGAAACCGCGACCAGTAACCCTAAAGCTGCTCGGTCAGCTTGGATTCATGCCCGTGATGCTTACCTAGCCTATCGACAGCAAGGAGGCTACATCCAGGGAGGTGGTAACAAACTGATAGACATTGTTCTAAACCTTGTGGCTCAGCAGCAGCTTGATAAAGTTCAGTCTGTGTTTAATCTGTTGACCAACGACCCAAAAACACCCGACTCCCTTAGGCAGCTCATCCAGGCGATGGTCGCCATCCTCAACGGCTCCCGCGACCCGGCCCTGGCCGATGACCCCGCCCTCGATTACGCCGACGCAGCGGAGGTGTTGTTCTTGAT
>NZ_JADEWX010000262.1 GCF_015207395.1 Nodosilinea sp. LEGE 07088 | reverse complement strand
GAGACAGGCCCCAACCCTAACGGAGGAACACCGATGATCTGGGTCTATCTCGCAGCCGGGTTACTGTTCTTTCTCAAAATGCTGGTTTTACCCGACCCCGCGACGGATGGGTTAGAACTGGCCGTGGCGGATACCATTGTCACCGAGGCGGGCATTCCCAATGCCGTGTCGGGAATTATTTTTCGCAATCGCCTCTACGACACTATCTTTGAGGTGGTGGTGTTTACCATTGCCACCATGGGCTGCAAGTATCTGCTGGCCGATGAAACCCCAACGGCCCCGTTTTATAGCTTTACCGACGAGCCCTCGATTGTGCTGGCCCGGCTGGGGGCTACCATCTCGGCCCTGATTGCGATCGAGCTGGCCATTCGCGGTCACCTCAGCCCCGGCGGCGGCTTTGCGGCGGGGGTGGCTGGGGGCACGGCCATCGGCCTGATTGCCATTACGGCGGCCTCGCCTGAGTGGATGCAGGCCATCTACGAGCGCTGGCGGGCCTCCGCCTGGGAAAAGGTATCGGTGCTGGTGTTTATTGGGCTGGCTGTGTTGACTCTGGTGGGGGCAGAGCTGCCCGCTGGCGAGTTTGGCACCCTGCTCAGCGGCGGCACGATTCCTCTGCTGAATATTTTAGTGGCGGTCAAGGTGGCGCTAGGGTCGTGGGCGGTGACGCTGATTTTCATTCGCTATCGGGGGCTGCTGTAGTGGGGGCAAACGGCTGTTTGCCCAGGGGATACTCAAGCAAGGGATGGGTTTAGGTGGGCTGCCCTAACGGCATGACGGGCATTTTGGCCGAGAAACCGGGTTTCTGTACCGGCGTTCTCGGCCAAGCAGCGGCGGGAGGCGGGGAGCTTGGGAGCCGAGGAAATGGCATGGCTAGGCTACGCAGTCTCCTACTGAGGCGCCACCGCCTGGGCCTGAATTGCCGTAATCAACACCGTATTGACAATGTCGTCGACCGTGCAGCCTCGGCTGAGGTCGTTGACCGGCTTTTTGAGCCCTTGCAGAATGGGGCCAATGGCGATCGCCCCCGTCTCCCGCTGCACCGCCTTATAGGTGTTGTTGCCAGTATTGAGGTCGGGGAACACCAGCACCGTAGCTTCTCCGGCAACGGTTGACCCCGGCAGTTTTTGGGCCGCCACCGCCGCATCGACCGCCGCATCGTACTGAATCGGCCCTTCCAGCTTTAGATCGGGGCGGCGATCGCGGGCGATCTGGGCGGCTCGGCGCACTTTATCCACGTCGTCTCCCTGGGCTGAATCGCCGGAGGAATAGGAGAGCAGAGCCACCCGGGGCTCGATGCCAAAGGCCTGGGCCGTATCGGCAGAGGCGATCGCAATGTCGGCCAGCTGCTCGGCATTGGGGTTGGGGTTGACGGCGCAGTCGCCATAGATGGCTACCCGATCTGCTAGATACATCAAAAAGATCGAAGACACCAGCGAGACATTGGCCTGGGTTTTGATCAGCTGTAGGGCAGGTCGAATGGTGTGTTGGGTGGTGTGGGTAGCCCCCGATACCATGCCGTCGGCATCGCCGCAGTAGACCATCATGGTGCCGTAGTAGGTGGCATCGAGCATGTAGTCGTGGGCGATGTCGAGGGTGGCTCCTTTGTGCTGTCTGAGCTGGTAAAAGGTCTGAGCATAGTCGTCTAAACGATCGCTGTCGGCGGAGTTGATCATCGCTACATCGTTCAGATCGAGCTGAATGCCCTGGTGCTGCAGCACGCGCTCGATCGTCTCCCGCTGGCCCAGCAGAGTGAGCCTGACCAGGCGCTGCGATCGCAGCACCGCCGCCGCCTTCAAAATTCGAGGGTCGCTACTTTCGGGCAGCACAATGTGCTGGGGCTGGGATCGCGCCTGCTCCATCAGCGTGTGGTTAAACATTCGAGGCGTCGGGTCCTGGGGCCGTACCAGACTGATCTGCTCGGCGAGCCGAGCCATATCCACGTAGCGTTCAAAGGTGTACAAGCCCAGCTGAATCTTGTCGGGGTTGTCGGATCGAAAGGGGCTGCGAATATCTTTAACTTGAGAGACCGTGGTATAGGTATCGGCCTTTACTGAGAGAATCGGCACCGAGTCGGGCAGCCCCTCGATCAGCTTGGCGATCGCCGATTCGGGTTCGAACCCCGTCGATAGCAGTAGGCCCGCGATGTTGGGGTAGTTGCTGGACTGGTGGGCCTGGAGCATGCCGACAATCACATCGCCGCGATCGCCCGGCGTGATAATCAGACTGTCGTCCTTGAGCCAGGCGAGGGCGTGCTGCATCTCCATGGCCGCGACCAGAAAGTTGGTGGCCAATCGCTCCAGCTGATGGTGGCCGTAGAGTACCTCCGCCTGCAACTGCTGGGCGATATCTTTCACCCTGGGGCTATTCAACCGGCGATCGTAGGGAATCACCGCCAAGACGTAGCCCGACTCCCCAAAGCGCTCCCCTAGGGCCGTCTGCATGGCTGCAACATCGCCTGGGTCGGCCTGGTTGAGCACAACCGCCACCACCTGGCAGCCGTGGCTGCGGTAGGTATCCACTGCAATCTGCACTGGATGCAGGGCATCGTTGACGGTTCTGCCATCGGCCTTGCCCAACACCAAAATAGGGCAGCCGAGGCTCTTGGCAATTTCCTGGTTTAGATCAAATTCAAAGGCCGAGCCTTCCCCCAGGTAGTCAGAGCCTTCGCAGACAATAAAGCCACCCCGCTGCTCTAGGGCCTTAAACTTGGTGATGATGATCTCCAGGGCATCATTCACCCGATTTTGACCCATCAGATCGTTCATCTGATGGGAGATCAACCCATAGGACTCTTCATAGGTTTGCTGCAGGCCGAAGGTGCCCAAAATCAGCTCGATATCCTCATCGCCATGGAGCCCATCGCCCTCCCCCAGCCGCCGCTTAGCAGGGTCGCGAATGATGGGCCGAAAGAAATTGACGTTGGCGGTTTCACGCAGGAGCATATGGATCATGCCCAGGGACAGCAGCACTTTGCCACTGCCCGATTCCGTCGTACTGATATAGAGCGAATGACTCATCGCAGCCTCCTAAGCAACGACCCCTAACAGGTTCTGGGAAGCTGACCGACATTTCTGTAATCGAGACTGCGGTTACCCCTCCGGCTCGTATATTGTTTAGTCAAGCCCTAAGACTGGCGATAAGAGGCTGACAATCATCGGAATTGTCAACCTGCCCTTAACCCGGCAGTTTTGCCCCAGCCGCAGATTGGGTGAAACGCAGTGAGACCCAACCGAGCCCATTAATATCTACCATGCACCCACCCGTCGATGCCCGCCGCCATGCCCCGGCCACTGCTCGCAACCGCGAGCCAATTTTATCGGTGTTGCAGCGAGTGCTGCCCCCCCAGGGCACCGTGCTAGAAGTTTCGAGCGGTACCGGCGAGCACGCCACCTACTTTGCCCCTCGGCTGGCCCCCCGGCAGTGGCTCCCCTCTGATCTCGACCCCGACGCCCGCCACAGCATTGCCGCCTGGCGCGCGGTGGCCCCGGCTGCAAACCTGCACTCACCACTGGCCCTAGACGCGGCAGCCCCCCTCTGGCCAATGGAGTCTGACGCCGCCCCGGCAGGGCTAGATTTGCAACGCCACCCCATTACCGCCATCGTCAACATCAACATGATCCACATTGCCCCCTGGGCTGCTTGCCTGGGGTTAATGGCTGGGGCCGGGCGAATTTTGCCCGCGGGCGGCGTGCTCTATCTCTACGGCCCATTTAAGCAGGGCGGGCAGCACACGGCCCCGAGCAATGCCGCCTTTGATGCCAGCCTCCAGGCCCAAAATCCTCACTGGGGGGTGCGCGATTTAGAGGCGGTGATAGCAGTAGCCGAAGCCCAGGGCCTGGTGCTGGCCGAAACGGTGGCCATGCCAGCCAACAATCTCTCGGTGGTGTTGAGGGCGATCGCCTAAACCATGCGTGCTTCGTCGTCATTTAGGCGAGCTTCGACAAATTCGCCGCTAGACAAGGAGCATAAATCTCAATGTCTTCCTAGAACGCCGGTACAGAAACCCGGTTTCTCGGCCAGAATGCCCGTCATGCCGTTAGGGCAGTGACAAAGAAATCGGGTTTTTAGCCATACTGTACCGATGCTCTAGCGCGTGCTGTCTCCGTAAAGTACACCACGCCTGATACACAACCTCCAAGCCCCCTGGCTGCCCAGCCCCTCTGCCCCCCCAGCGACGCCATAACGCCGCAATCTACTTATGAGTATGTCCCAGCCGCTAACGGATTACACTAGAAGATACCTTTCAACCCCAGGCCGACATCCTAGGCAGCGAGTATCTATGAATTTTTTGGCGAATCTCATTCCCGGTCGAGCCAATGCGACCACCCTACCCAAGCGCAGCCGTCGGGTGCGTGGGGTTGAGCTTAAGTCTGAGACCGAGCTAGGGATCATGCGCGAAGCGGCTCGGATTGTCGCCACGGTGCTGAAAGAAATCGAGGCGCTGGTGCAGCCGGGCATGACCACCGCCGACCTCGACGCCCACGCCGAAACGCGCATTCGTGACATGGGGGCGACGCCCAGCTTTAAGGGCTACCACGGCTTCCCGGCGTCGATCTGCGCCTGCATTAATGACCAGGTGGTGCACGGCATTCCCCACAAGCGCCAGGTAATTCGCCGGGGCGACCTGCTCAAGGTCGATACGGGGGCCTACTACAACGGGTTCCACGGCGACTCGTGCATCACCATTGCGGTGGGCGAGGTATCGGCTCAGGCCCAACAGCTGATGACGGCGGCAGAGGCCGCCCTCTACGCGGGCATTGCCCAGGTGAAGCCGGGGAACACCCTGCTGGATATTGCCGGGGCGATCGAAGACTGCGTCACCAGCTACGGGTTTACGGTGGTCGAAGACTTTACCGGCCACGGGGTGGGCCGCAACCTGCACGAAGCCCCCTCGGTGTTTAATTTTCGCACTCGGCAGCTGCCCAACATGAAGCTGATGCCGGGGATGACCCTGGCGATCGAGCCAATTCTCAACGCGGGCTCGAAGCAGACCCGCACGCTCAAGGATCAGTGGACCGTGGTGACGGTCGATCGCAGCCTGTCGGCCCAGTTTGAGCACACGGTGCTGGTTAGCGAGAGCGGCTACGAAATTTTGACCGATCGCCGCGCCGTCCCCCTGGCCCTGGCCTCCTAGTACAGAGCGCAGTTAATTTTGCAGCGTCTCCATGCCGGGCAGTTGAGGGGGCTGGGGAGCTGGAGAGTTCAACTCGTTGCTTTACTGTCAAGCCGCTCAAGCCGCAATACTAGATGCCTACCGCCCGATACCCCTTGATAGCACGTCTATGCCCCCTAGCTCCCCGGCTGCCCCGCAAAAACGTCATCAATTCCGCACTACCACCCACTAAACTCTAGGGTGCGGCTCGATACAGGGGCGAGGGCCATAGTCTACGGTCGTTTCGACGGTGAGCGTATAGGCCTGAATACCCTCGGCGGGGTCAAACCGATGGCGCTTAATTTCGCGCAGGGCTTTGGCGTCCAGCGCCCCATAGCCAGAGCTACGCAGCAGGGTGGGCTCACCGCGCCAGGTGCCGTCGGGGTTGACCAAAGCGCCAATGGTGATCGCTCCCGGTGCTTCGCTCAGACAGACCCGTTGGGGATACACCGTTGAAAAGTCGGTGCGGTTGATCTCAGGCGAAAGATCGGCCAGACCAGGCTCTTGCCGAATCGCCGCTGCCCACGCTTGCTGGTTGGCAGTGAGGGTTGCGCGGGTGACGGCATTGGCATCAAAGGCAAAGCGATTTTCAATTGACTCTGCGGCTCGATCGACCTGGCCCTGGGGTAGGTTGAGGGTGGCAACATAGGCCAGCAGCCGCTCGCCCAGGTCGGCATCAAAGAGGGGTTGAGCAGGCGGCGGCGGCTCGGGGGCCGCCGCCGCCGCCGTCGATTCGCCGCTGGGGGCTGGGGG
>NZ_JADEWX010000261.1 GCF_015207395.1 Nodosilinea sp. LEGE 07088 | reverse complement strand
GCTCCATAATATTGCTGGCTGAAACGTTCTATATCAGCCAGTTTCGGGCATGACGGGTCGTTTGACTTAACCCATGTCCGTTTTTCTTGGCGGCTCGTCACTGGACAGAGAACTTCCCACTGTCCAGAACGTAAGTTTTTTGCACTCCCTGATAGCAGTATTTCTTAATAATGAGTTATCTTTTCTTTAGATTTCACTGACTCTTTTTAGGCCGTGAGGCGATCGCTATTAAGTCTTGTTTAAGGGTGATCGGTGGCGGGGCGAGCAATCCTGAACCACGCCTACAGCTTGCCTGAGTGCTGCTCTAGGATGAGGCAGCCGTAATCTGCCGTAGACGCTGGCTTTCTAGGGCGATCACCCGACGGGCAAAGTTGGCATCCTGGTCGATAAGGGTGTCAAAGGCATCGACGGGGATAGCCAAAATGCGAGTGTTTGCGCTGTCGGCAAGAATGGCGTTGTCTAGGTGGCTGTGGGTCAACACCTCTAATTCATCTAAGGTCTGGCCGGGGTGGAAGCGCTCAACGCGGGCAGTCTCGGCCTGTTGGTAATGGATACTGGCTTCCCCTGCCAGCAGGATCAGCAGCTCACGGCAGGTGTCGCCTGCATGGGTAATGGCTTGACCGGGGGCATAGGTTCTAATCTCGGCGCGATCGCCCAGGGCCAGCAGGGTTTGGGGCTCTAGGGCGTGGAAGAAATCGCTGTTGAACAACGCGATGACCTTCTCTAGCTCGGGTAGGTCGGCCAGGAGCGGGGCAGAAGCGCTGGATTGAATCGCCGCTGCGGTAGCCGTGAACAGAGGGTTAGCCCCCTGGGATGGGGTTTGGCTGGCGGCGAGGGCGCGAGGAAGACTGAGCTGAGCCATCAGGTACAGGACGACGGCAGGCACGAGGGGGTTGTAGTGGTCGAGTAGGTTTTCGAGGTAGCTCAGGGTATCTGCGGCGGTGGGTGGGGCCGGGCTAACCGTCGATTCGTCGGGGGGCGGCTGAAGGGTCGCGATCAGCTCGGGTGCTAGCTGAGGGGCGACGGTTTCGGCTTGGAGCTGGGCGGCCAGGGGCTGGGGCGCAAGCTGGCTGAGCGAGGTTGCGATCGCCCTGGCCTCGGCGTCAGGTAAGACGGCGAGGGTTTCCAGCAGCGATCGCACGATCACGGCCTGCTTGTGATGTACCGCCTCACGCACCAGGGCCATGGCGGCAGCGTGGGGCTGAAGCTCGGGTAGGGTGAGGGCGTGGTCGTAGGCCAGCCATTCTCGCAGTCGCGCCAGCAGCCCCGCCGCCCGCTGATCATCCCTACTGTCAGCAATTCCGCTGAAAATCCAGTCTTCTTCCTGGGGGGTAATGGCATACTCTTGACGCAGCGATCGCAACGTCAGGGGATCGTCGGCCTCGACCATCCGTTCAGGCTGGGTTTGCTGCAGGCGCAGCAGGCGTTCGAGCGATCGCTGGTAGCCGCTGATGCGCACCTGGTTTTCTAGACTGCGCTGACGCTGGGGGTTAAGCAACTCGGGGTCTTCAATGCCCAATTCGGCCAGCACCTCCTGGTGCTCGTCGGCAGAGATGCCCAGTTCCTGGCGCATTTGCTGGAGCACATCCAGACTGTTGGCGGTGTCGATATAGCCCTCGGCCAGGGCCTCGCGCACCACGCCTTTGTAAGCCCGGTGGCGTTTTTCGCGGGTAAAGTCGGGCAGCACCTTGGCCAGCACATAGACCTCATCGGCGTGGAGGTCGTCGAGGGAGCGCCCGTCTAACAGCGGAGCGACATCGAGCTCCAGCTTGGCCAACTGCTTGCGCAGGCGGCTGGCCAGGTTTTCGCGGGTGTAGCGATCGGGGCTGCGCCGCCAGCTCTGTTGCAGCCACAGAGTGCTCAAAAACAGCACCAGCCCGTCAAAGCCAAACTGCACCCAGCCGGGAGTAAGCCGCAGCAGGGGTCGTCCGGCAAAGAAAAAGAAGAAATTAAAGGCGATGAAGGTGACGATCGCAAAGGCCCGATGCTGCACCCGATCGTCACCGAGGGGCCTTAACCTAGGCCAGGCCTTAGCGCGGGCGGTCAGCGCCAGACCCAGGCCCAGGCCCGCCAGGGTAAAGGCCCCCAGTACCAGGGGCACCGCTAGGAGTTTGGGAATCCCAATGACCTGACCAAATAGGTACAGCCCCGGATTCATCAGCGCGCCAAGCTGGTCGGGGTCGCGGTTCCACACCCCCGAAAAGTAGTAGTCCCAGTTGCCAGCGTAGAGGTAGTAGTAGACAAAGTAGCCCACCATCAGGCCCAGGTAGCCGTAGCGCATCACCGACTCGTCGCGCCGGTGCAGCCCATCCCAGTAGGTGCGCTCTGAGTCGATGTCAAAGCAGGGGCTCTGGCAGGCCACACAGGCACTTTTTTCGGTGCCGTCGGGGTCTACCGTGCGGCACATTGACTGGGTAATGCGGCTGTCGCTAGTGTGGGCTTTGCTGCCCAGCAGCCCTCGGGGCTCGCTGAACACGGTCTGCACCGGCGCCATGGGACAAAAGTACTGGCACCAGCTTTTGCCACCGTAGAGGTAGCCGACGGCGATCGCCGCCGCGATCGTAAATATCAGCCAGCTGCCCAGTACCAGGCGATCGGCGTTAAAAAATAGAATTCTGCCGCACAGGCCCACAAACAGGTAGGCGAACTGAACATACAGGTAGTTGCGCCCCAGCCACGACTCCGATCGCACCTTGGCCAGCTCGTAGCGCACCTTGCCGGTCTTGGTATTTTCGCGCTTAAACTGCCGCTGCCAGCCCAGCGCGCGCGGCATCTGCGACAGAAATGACAGTGGGCAGATGCGCCGCCACAGCTCGTGGCTGAATACCAGCAATATAAAAATTCCCGAGGGCACGATCGCCCCCCAAAACAGGGTCGCGCCGATGGGCTGGGCTGCTTCTTCTACGCAGACTCCCTGCACCTGCACGCATGCCCCGGTCAGCCGCAGGGGACTCCAGGGGTGATCGGGCTCGGTCAGCACCGCCGTCCAGGGGTCGTAGAACAGCGACACAATCAGCACCACCCAGCCAGTGGTAACCACCCACCGAATCCAGTGCATACGGCGTTCAGGAATTTGGGCAAACATGGAATGCGGCTCCTCGCCTGGTTACACTGGGCTTTTGCGGGTGCGGTACGCCACCACCTCAGTTTTTAACAGTTTTCAATACTAGGGCCTAATTCTAAAATCTCCATATGAACTGGTAGGATTTTGCATGAGGCAACGTCATCCATCCAGATTGCTGGCGACGGTGACGAAGGCGCTGATTTCACCGCTGCGCGATCGCTATGGATAGCTGGGCCGTAACGCACCGAGTCTCGCGCAGCATTAGGGGGCTGCTGGGGGCTGCTGGTGCAGAATCTGCACAATTCGTGTGCCGGGTTCGCAGAGGGCATCGCGGGCGACGACGGCAACTTCGCCAGCAACGGGGGCATGGTAGTCGGCGACAACATCGCCAAAGGCGCTGCGCTGGCGGGCAACGGGCTGGCCGGGGATGACGCGATCGCGCAACCCCACCAGCAGTTCCAAAAATCCCCCTGTGGTCGCTCGCACGGTTGCCAGTGCATTGCCAAATACTGTCCCCCCATCGGCAGCGGTGCGGCCCATAGGGCCCTCGATCAGGCCGTAGTGCTTCAGCACGTTGAGGCTACCTTCCACCGCCAGGGCAATTTTTTGGGGCTCAAAGCGACGCCCTTCACCAATCTCAAGGGTCAAGGCCGGAATACCCGCATCGACAAAGGCCGTTTCGAGGGTGCCCGCCAGGCCAGGGTCATCCTTGATCTGCTCAACCGGCAGCAGCTCGGCCATCTGCCGGATTGCGGGCTGGCGCAGGTCGGCAAAGCAAAACATCGTAAAGGCGCTGCCCGTGGTAACGGTGTGATAATCGAGCACCGCATCTACGTTGTTGATCAGCAGCCGATTCCACAGCAGGCCCGCGTGGCGGGCCGGGGCGTTATCACCAGTTTCATCACCGGGCCAGACCCGGTTCATGTCAAAGGCGAGACCGCCCTGCTGGGCCGTGGGCCAGAGCGATCGCGTCAGCTCGATCGCCGGGCGCGATACCCCCAGCACCGCCAGCACCGCCCCCGCCATTGCGGTGGGGTCGAGCTGGGCCATGACCCGCTGCACGGCGTCGATACCGCTGACCTCGTCGCCATGAACACCAGCAGTGAGGGCGATACAGGGGCCAGGGCGACTACCCTTGGTGACGACCACTGGCACGTACCAGTGCTGACCCGTACCCATCTGCACCCCCTGAAAGTAGACCCGATGACGCTGACCGGGAGCCAGATCGCTCACCGCTAGGTGACTGATGACTGGCACCCCCTGGAGGGTGTCGCCGGTGTAGCGGGTCTGGGCTGGTAGGGGATTTACCTGGGGGGCTCGGGGAATGGTGGTCATGGGCGATCGCTCAGGTGTCAAACATCTCAATCAGCGGGCAGGGCTCTGTCACTTACCATCGGTGGCGACGGTGAATCAACCCATCCAGCGAGCTGTCTTTCATGAAGATGACTATTGCACCCGCACCGGAGTCTGGCCGCGCACATTCGGGGCTGGATTTCCGTTAGCTCCAAACCAAAGCTGTCGCCATCGAGGGTCAGCGCCACATTAGCCTTTCTACCCCGGTAAGCTGTATCCCAGCACTGGCCTAAAACTGGGCAACGTGAAGTCTACAGCTCAGCGCCGAAGTCTTCGCGCAGCTTGGCTTCCTGCTCGGCAGTCAGGTTCGACTGAATCAGCTCACCCACCTCTTCGGGGGCAAAGGCCTCGCTAACCTTGTCTATGGTCACCGCCCCGGTGAGCAAAAACAGGGCCGAGGTACCCTCGGTGACCTTGCCGCGCAGGTCTTTGATGAAGTCGTCGTTGATGCCGTAGTCGGTAAACTTGCCCGACAGCGCCCCCGATGCCGCGCCGACAATCATGCCAAACAGCGGCACCAAGAAAATGAGACCAAACAGCATGCCCCAAAAGGCGCCGCCTAGGGCACCGACACCCACGGTGCTGACGGCCTGATTGGTCTTGGGCTTCTTGCGCCCTTCGGGCCAGGATACGATCGCGGCATCGAGCACTTTGACCAGCTCTTGTTTTTGCAGGTCTCCCAGCTTACTTAGAGCATTTTGAGCTCCGTCGGGAGTATTAAATTTCCACACAGTTAACGTAGACATGATGTTCTCCTAGTAAGGCGTAGCCACTGAACTGGAACCCTTGAGCAAAGCCTAAAGTTGCTCTCATCAAAGGGAACCATGGGTTATAGTACAGCCAAAATTATGCTGGCAAGAGCCTGGTTTAAAACTCTTCCTAACGAACTTAACTGGTCGGTTCCTCTAGGCTGATTAGACGCGAGACTTGAGCAGATAGGGTAGCGGGGTTAAACGGCTTACCGATCGCTCCCGAAAACCCCATCTGGCGAAACTCACTGAGGGTAAACCAGTTGGCACGAGAGCTGATCAGCAAAATGGGCACTGCCTGCTCAACCGAGTACTGTTTGAGTTGCTCGATCAGAATAAGTGCATCATTTTCAGCGGTAGATGCATCAACCAAAATTGCGTCTGGGCGCTTGCTTTCACATAGTCTGATGCCTTCAAGAATAGACTCCGATGGGGTTACCTCCCAGCCACCAAGCTCAGTTAGACAGTCACCTAATACATCCCTTAGGCTAACTTCATGTTCAATTAAAAGAATCGATTTACTGGGCATTTTAACGCCCTTTTTAATCTCAATAAAGCAGCATTTTTCTTGAGTATGTCAGGCCATCCTAAAGATAGGAAATGTGAAATGACTTGAAATTAGAGTAAGTAGGCGGTTGAAATTAAATGTAAGATAGCGGGGTAGCTAGAGTGCCCCAAAATGCCCGCCCCACTACGCATCATACTAACCGAGGAAGAAGATCGGACGTTGAGCGAACTTCGAGAGGCTCAG
>NZ_JADEWX010000260.1 GCF_015207395.1 Nodosilinea sp. LEGE 07088 | reverse complement strand
ATGACGGCTTGGATTTCAGGTTCTCTGGCACTAGATTCATTCCTCTGTTAGACCAGATCTTTGCGCTCTTGACAACCCCTTGCCGGTTACACATCCACCGTCTTACCAGCGGTTATTGAGAAGTTACCATTGTAGAGCTCAGCGACTGTGTACCTCACTCAATCGGGAACCGCTATGACACCCAGGCAAGATTAAGAAAAATATAAGTCTTGGTAAGATTGAATTAAGAAAATCCTAAGGGCAGAATAAATTATTCAAACCTCTGAGCAGATTGGGCGATCGCGGTTTAGCGTACTAAAAGCGTTGTCTGTGCGTTGTCTTTCAGGAAGGCTTTTTTTGCCATGTCTGCCGAGTTTTCGTCACCGCCAAATGCGACTGAGCTGTGGCAGCCCAACCGTCGCCGTAGCCAACGAGTCGAGGCGCTGGTTCGCATGATTTGCTTTCTATTTGCTGCCATTTCCATTCTCACCACCCTGGGAATTGTGCTGACGCTGATCTTCGAGACCTTTGAGTTTTTTCTCGACCCGTTTTTTCGCCTATCGCTCTGGCTAGAGCAGCTGCCAAACCTGTTGCCCAACGCCACCGCCGACCAGCTCCAGGGCATCAGCGATCAGCTGGAGTCAACGGATCTCGACGAGGTATTTGACCTGGCCGAGGCGATCGGCGTCAGTCCCCCCAGCCCAGTGGCCGGGTTTTTTCACGCCGTGGGGCGGTTTTTCACCGATACCCGCTGGACACCGCTGTTTAAAGATGCCGACTTTGGCATTTTTGTCCTGATTAGCGCCACCCTGCTAACCAGCACCATTGCCATGACGGTGGCGGTGCCCCTGGGCCTGCTAATCGCTATTTTTCTCAGTGAGTATGCCGCTCCCAACCTGCGCCAGGTGCTGAAGCCGATTTTGGAGCTGCTGGCAGGCATCCCCTCAGTGGTGTTTGGCTACTTTGCCCTGTTGGTGGTGACGCCATTTTTGCAGGGGGTGATTCCACCGCTGCAGGTGTTTAACGCCCTCAGCGCGGGTCTGGTGTTGGGCATCAGCATTTTGCCCCTGGTGGCCTCCCTCAGCGAAGATGCCATCAACGCCGTGCCCCAGGACCTGCGCCAGGGTGCCTTTGCTATGGGGGCCACCAAGCGCGAGACCATTCAGGCTGTGGTGCTACCGGCGGCGCTATCGGGCATTGTGGCGTCGGTTATTTTGGCGGTGTCGCGGGCCATTGGCGAAACCATGATTGTCACCCTGGCGGCGGGGCAAAACCCCCAACCCATCGACAGCGACCTGGGCTTTATCAACCCGTTTATTCCGGTGATGACGATGACCGCCTTTATTGTGCAGGTCAGCCTGGGCGATGCCCCCTTTGGGTCGCTGGCCTACAAGACTATTTTTGCCGTGGGCATGGCGCTGTTTGCCATGACCCTGGCTTTAAATATTGCCAGCTACTGGTTTGTGCGTCGCTTTCGGGAGAAGTACGAGTAATGGCTTCGTCACCGTCGAAGTTTACAGTTCCCTCCCCTGGGGTGGCCAACTCCACGGAGTTTGCGGGCAATTTGCCCCGGCGCTATGCCCTCGATCGGCTCTTTCAGGTGGCGGCCTGGGTGGCCACAGCGATCGCGATCGCCGTGCTGAGCTGGCTACTCTACGACATCTTCAGCCAGGGCTGGGATCGGCTCAATTGGCAATTTCTCACCAGCTTTCCCTCCCGCCGCGCCGAAAATGCAGGCATTATCGGCGCTCTGGCGGGCACCTTCTGGGTGATGATCATCGTCGCGGTGGTGACCTTTCCGGTGGGGGTCGGGGCCGGTATCTACCTAGAAGAATTTTCCAGCGACAACTGGTTTACCCGCCTGATTGAGATCAACATCAGCAACCTGGCCGGGGTGCCATCCATCATCTATGGCCTGCTGGGCTTAGCCGCCTTTGTGCGAATTCTGGGGCCAATTACCGGCGGGCGATCGGTACTCTCAGGGGCGCTGACCCTGGCATTGCTGGTGCTGCCGATTGTAATTGTCGCCACCCGCGAGGCCCTGCGGGCCGTGCCCGACGGCATTCGTCAGGCGGGGCTGGCCATGGGTGGCAGCCGCTGGCAAGTCGTGTGGGATCACGTGCTGCCAGCGGCCATATCTGGCATTCTCACCGGGGTGATTTTGGCCCTCTCGCGGGCGATCGGTGAAACCGCGCCGCTGATCACCATCGGGGCGCTTACCTTTGTGCCCTTTACCCCCGGCTGTACCGAAGAGTTTCCCTACTTCAACCCCCTCGACCTGATGCGCTGCCCATTAGATGTGATACAGAGCCCGTTTACGGTGATGCCGATTCAGGTTTTTAACTGGATTAGCCGCCCCCAGGCCGCGTTTCACGAGAATGGGGCGGCGGCCATTATTGTGCTGCTGGTGATGCTGGTGACGATGAACAGTCTGGCGATCGTTCTTCGTCACCGTTTGCGGCAGCCAAAATATTAGCAGTGCGCTAAAGGGTAGAAACAATTGGGCCCAAGGCAACTTAGCCGCGAGCAATCGGACTAGTACTCCACGGCGCAAGTTTAGATACTATTCCTTAGGGCTAGGGAGCAGGGCAGCTAGGGAGCCAAGCGATCTAGAACGGTGGACATATTTCAGCCTTCGAGTACTAGCTATCTTCTTCATCCGACGACGCTATCCAGAATTTGCTGGATTAAAAGCAACTGGTGTTAATCAGAAAGGTAGATACAGTCAAAAAATCTTGAATCAACGATAAATCTAGAAGCTTACGAACGTCTTAGTGATCAACAAACAGGGAAATAGATTCGTAGAAAGAAACCTCAGATTGCAGACAATTCACAGCATTTATTGACGTGATAGCCACTTAAGATTTCTAGGGCGATCGCACCCCTGCTCAGCAACATAGCAATCTCCACTGGCCCTCACTGGCCTACAGTTCTGACCCACGCCATTCTCATTCCACCGCCAGCGATACCCGGTTGCCGCCGATCGCCCTTAAATCCGTCAGCAGCCCTGAGACTTCGCTGTAGGTGAGCTCGCGATCGGCCTTGAGCACCAGTTTGCCGTCGGGGTTTTCGCCAAAATAGGTACGCACCTGCTGGCTGAGCTGATTAAACGTGATCGATTCATTGTTGAAGATGAGTTGGCCGTCTCTGTCGAGGCCCACCACCAGGGCATCGACCTGGGCCACCTGGGTTTCTTCAACGGCATCGTTGCCGGGTACGGCCTTGGGCAGGCGCACGTTGAGCAACTGCTGCCCGGTCAGACTCATGGAAATAATGATGAAAAAGGTCAGCACCGTCATTAACACATCCATCATCGGGATGAGGTTGACTTCGGGCACCTGAGACTCGGGTTGCCGACGGCGGCGAGAACGCATAGTCATTAAGTGGGCAAAAAATAGGGATCTGAGCAGTCTCGAAAAGCCATCGTCCGACTGGGGAGAATGTCACTAGTATAGGGGGCTAAACCCGGAGCGAGAAGGGGTAGCATCACCTCTCCTTTAGCTTCTATTTTCCTAAGGCGGGGGTAATACACGCGATGGTGCCCAAAGTTTTCTATCAGCCTGTCTACAGCGCTTTTTACATGCCTGTCTACAGGGGTCTGCACCATTTGGCGCAGCAGTCTGGGCTGTGGCTGCTGCTGTGGGTCGCTCCCCTGGTGATCATCCATAGCCCTCAGCAAAGCTTTATGGCCCCAGCCGAAGGCATTGCCGCGCTGCAGGGCGGAGACATGCTGGCCAACAACGACTGGATCAGCCTGACCTGGTGGGGCAGCCTCCAGTTTGAGCAGTTGCCCGGCCTGCCCTGGCTGATCGCTCTCAGCTACCACTGGTTTGGCCCCAGTGAGCTGGCGGCGCGGCTGCCCAGTATGGCCGCATCGGTGGTGGCGATCGGGTTAACCTGGCGGCTGGGGCAGCGGTTGGTGCCGCCTAGCCTGGGTCTGTGGGCTGCCAGCATACTGGCGGTGATGCCCCTGTGGATGCGGGCGAGTAAGCTGGCCAGCCCCGATGTTTTGGTGGTGAGTCTGGCGCTGCTGGCGATTTGGGCGCTGCTGCACAGCGAAGCCTACCCCACCCAGCGCATTGGCTGGGGCCTGGTGGCGGGCCTGGCGCTGAGCCTAGGCCTGGTGGTGGGAGGCGCGATCGCCCTGCTGCCTCTCATCGCCCTGCTGCCCTACCTGATTCGAGGGCACCGTACCCACCGCCACCTGGCTAACCTGGGCCTCTACTACGGTCTCGGTCTCGGGCTCATACCCACTGCTATTTGGCTGGGGCGCAGTGTGGCCCGCTACGGCCCCCTGCCCCTGCATCAGCTCACAAGTAGTTGGATGGCCAGCCTCAGCGGCGGTCTGTGGCAGGTCTCTACCGCTATGCCGGGGATACTGCAATCGCCCTGGGTGACGGCGGCCTCCCTGGGGTCTCTGCTGGCTGCGATCGTGCCCTGGGGAGGGTTTGCCCTGGTGGGGGCGGTGCTGGTGGGGCGCAATGCTGAGCTGGGTCGCCGTACCCTGTGGCTGGGGTATCCAGGGGTGTTGTTGGGGCTGCTCATCGGGCTCAAAAACCCCACCGGAAGCAGCTATCTACAGGTGTATCCCTTTGTGGCGCTGCTGGCGGCGGTGGGGCTCAACCACCTGGGACGGCTGTTTCGCTCCGCCGCTCCGCGTCGCTATCAGCTGATGGTGGGCCTCAGTTGGGTGGCCGGGGTACTGGGCATTTTGCTGATGTCAGCCGGGTCAGCGGTGCTGGTTACCCCAGGGGAGCTGATTGCCGCTGACCTGCGCCCCTACGGCTGGTTGGGGGTGGCCGGGGGGCTGGGGCTGCTGCTACCCTGGCTGCTGGCGATCAACCGCTGGGAGCGAGTGACTCGGCAGCAGCAGCAGTTGTGGCAGTGGAGCTGGCTATTGGGGCCGTGGCTGCTGCTGGCCGCCGCCTTTGCCACGGGTATCTGGGGTGACTTTAACCCGGGGGTGAAGCTGGCGCTGCAAACGCCGCCCGTGGCCGATGTCTTGGCCCAAAATCCGGTACATTTTATACAGCCGGGGCGCGATCGCGACAGTGTCTTGCTCACGGTCTACACCCCTCACCGGGGCAAACCCCTGGGTAACTGGAGCCAGCTCCCAGCTGAGGGCTATGCCTGGGGTAGCCCCGACCAGGTGCCCCTGGGCGAAGCCTACGAGGTGATCGCCACGGTAGACGACTGGCAGCTCGTCAAGGCACCCGTGATGCCCAGGCAATTGCCCCAGGGATGATGAGAGTTTGGTTTACTCAGCGCAGCCTATGCCTCAGGTCTCTTTACTAGAACTGGTCGCCGCCGTGCAGGCGGGGGAGCTGGTCAGCTTTCCTACCGATACGGTGCCCGCCCTGGCGGCGCGGCCTGAGGCCGGCGATCGCATCTATGCCGCCAAAGACCGCAGCCCCGACAAGCCCCTGATCTTAATGGGAGCTACCCTGGCCGATCTACAACCCTACGTGGCGGGTAGCGAGGCCGATTGGGTGCCCTGGAGCACGATCGCCCGTCGCCACTGGCCCGGTGCCCTGACCCTGGTCTTGCCCGCCAGCGATCGCCTGCCTGTAGCGATCAACCCCCAGGGCACGGGTACCATTGGCTTACGGGTACCCAACCATCCCCTCGCCCGGCATCTACTCAGCCACACTGGCCCACTGGCCACCACCAGCGCCAACCGCTCGGGCCAGCCACCGTTAGTGACCATGGCTGCGATCGCGGCCAGCTTTCCCCAGGTGTCTACCCTATCGATCGCTGCCCTGGCCAACATCTACCAACACTTTGACAGCCCCATGCCGCCCTTAGATCAGCCCCAGGGGTCGGGGCTACCGTCCACCGTGGCTCAGTGGCAAGACAACGGCTGGGCGGTGCTGCGGGTCGGGGCCGTCGATCTCGACCCCGCTGGTACCCCCTGACCATACTCATCCCTACACCCAACGCTATGGACTATCCCCAGGGCCAAGACTTTACCGATCTGGCCAGCCTCCAGTT
>NZ_JADEWX010000259.1 GCF_015207395.1 Nodosilinea sp. LEGE 07088 | reverse complement strand
GTGCTCATGAAACTTAAGCTGCTTCTGCAACTCCTGTTTCTCTTCGGCGGTCAGATAGTTCTTGATTGGCATAGATACTTCGCCAAAATATGCTCTCTAATATGTAGTTTAAATGATTAACAGCTTAGATCACGCTCTGGATCAACTTGATTGAGCAACAGGCGATAGAGCACGTACTGACCGATCGCTTGTTCTAAATCAGCAATAGCAGATGCCCGACGAAACTCCTTAACCTCAACCGCAATTTGGTTAGCCCCACGCTGAGCCCCAATAAAGCGCGACTCTATCCTATTATCGCCCGATGTTTCAGCCGCGCCCAGATCAATAAACAAAAAACGTTCTCCGTAGGAGATGACGTAGGGATCGGCGGTAATACTCCAGCCATCGTTAACCAGCGCTTGCCTCACAGCATAGTGAATCGAATCTCGTTGAGGCATCGTTTTCCAGAGGCACCTGATATTGCCAACACTATAAAACAAACCTCCCCAGTGGAGACACCGGGGAGGTTTGGAGGATTTACCTAACTAACCTAACTCGCTAGCCAAAGCGACTAGAGGTTGAAGCTATCAGGAAGGCTGCGTAAGTGAGGATGTAACCCACCGTAAAGTGAGCCAAACCCACCACCCGAGCCTGGACGATCGACAGGGCAACGGGCTTGTCCTTCCAGCGAACCAGGTTCGCTAGGGGAGTACGCTCGTGAGCCCAAACGATGGTCTCGATCAGCTCTTGCCAGTAACCCCGCCAGGAGATCAGGAACATAAAGCCGGTAGCCCAGACCAGGTGCCCAAATAGGAACATCCAGGACCAGACGGCTAGGTTGTTCATGCCGTAGGGGTTGTAGCCGTTGATCAGCTGAGAGCTGTTGAGCCACAGGTAGTCGCGCAGCCAGCCCATCAGGTAGTTAGACGACTCATTAAACTGAGCCACGTTGCCCGACCATATGCTGAGATGTTTCCAGTGCCAGTAGAAGGTCACCCAACCAATAGTGTTGAGCATCCAGAACATGGCCAGGTAGAAGGAATCCCACGCCGAGATGTCGCAGGTACCGCCACGGCCGGGGCCGTCGCAGGGGAAGCTGTAGCCGAAGTCTTTTTTGTCAGGCATCAGCTTCGAACCACGAGCATCTAGCGCACCCTTGACCAAGATCAAGGTGGTGGTGTGCAGACCCAGGGCGATCGCATGGTGAACCAGGAAGTCGCCAGGGCCAATGGTCAGAAACAGGGAGTTGGTACCACTGTTGATGGCATCAAACCAGCCGGGCAGCCAAACGGCGTTGGCGGTTTGAGCCACGCTGTCGGGGTTCGACAGCAGGGTATCGAAGCCGTAGAGCAGCTTGCCGGAGGCCGCCTGTACCCACTGGGCAAAGACCGGCTCCACCAGAATCTGCTTCTCGGGAGTGCCAAAGGCCACCACCACGTCGTTGTGGACGTACAGACCCAGGGTGTGGAAACCCAGGAACAGCGACACCCAGCTCAGGTGAGAGATAATCGCTTCCTTGTGCTGTAGAACGCGGTCGAGAACGTTGTTCTTGTTAGCAACGGGGTCGTAGTCGCGAATCAGGAAGATCGCGCCATGGGCAAAGGCCCCCACCATGATGAAACCAGCGATGTACTGGTGGTGGGTGTACAGAGCCGCCATGGTGGTGTAATCCTTCGCCATGAAGGCGTAGGGGGGCAGCGCATACATGTGCTGCGCCACCAGGGAGGTGACCACACCCAGGGAAGCCAGGGCCAGAGCCAGTTGGAAGTGGAGGGAGTTATTCAAGGTGTCGTAGAGACCCTTATGACCTTCACCCAGACCGCCGGCGGGGGGCTTGTGAGCATTCAAGATTTCCTTGATGCTGTGGCCGATGCCGAAGTTGGTGCGGTACATGTGCCCAGCAACGATGAAGATCACCGCGATCGCCAGGTGGTGGTGGGCCATATCCGTCAGCCAGAGCGACTCTGTCTGAGGATGGAAACCACCCAGGAAGGTCAGAATCGCAGAACCCGACCCGGTCGCCGTACCAAAGATATGGCTAGAGGTGTCGGGGCTCTGGGCGTAGACCCCCCAGTTGCCGGTGAAGAAAGGCATTAAGCCTTCGGGGTGGGGCTTCATTGAGAGGAAGTTGTCCCAACCCACGTGAACGCCCCGAGACTCGGGAATCGCCACGTGTACCAGGTGCCCAGTCCAGGCCAAGGAGCTAACGCCAAACAGACCAGCCAGGTGGTGGTTGAGGCGCGACTCGGCATTTTTGAACCAGGACAAGCTGGGGCGAAACTTGGGCTGAAGGTGCAGCCAGCCTGCGAACAGGAAGACCGCCGACAGAATCAGCAGAAAGACTGCGCCAGTATACAGGTCGGTGTTGGTGCGCATGCCGATGGTGTACCACCAGTGGTACACCCCGGAGAAGGCCACGTTAACCGGAGTCGAAGACCCGGCCTGGGAGAACGCATCTACCGCAGGTTGGCCAAAGTGAGGATCCCAAATCGCATGGGCGATGGGTTTAATGTTGAGCGGATCTTTGATCCACTGCTCGAAGTTACCTTGCCAGGCGACGTGGAACAGGTTGCCCGAAGTCCACAAAAAGATGATTGCCAGGTGGCCAAAGTGGGAGGCGAAGATCTTTTGATAAAGATTCTCCTCCGTCATGCCATCGTGGCTTTCAAAGTCGTGGGCGGTGGCAATCCCGTACCAAATCCGCCGTGTGGTCGGATCGGCAGCCAGGTCCTGGCTAAATTTAGGGAATTTAGTTGCCATGAATCAAAACGGATTCTAGTACGACATTTGAGTCATGAGTGCGGTATGTAGGGGCGCAGAGCCTGCGCCCCCAGGAGATTCCATGACGAGAAACCTAGCCCACCGCGATGATTCGAGCCAGGAAGAAGGCCCAGGTAGTAGCAATACCGCCAAGGAGATAGTGCGCTACACCCACAGCCCGACCCTGAGTGATGCTCAGCGCCCGGGGCTGAATGGCGGGAGCCACCTTCAGCTTGCTGTGAGCCCAGACAATGGACTCGATTAGCTCTTGCCAGTAGCCACGGCCACTGAACAGGAACATCAGGCTAAAGGCCCACACAAAGTGAGCACCCAGGAACATCAGACCATAGGCCGACAGCGCCGAGCCGTAGGAGCCGATCACCTGGGAAGCCTGAGCCCAGAGGAAGTCGCGCAACCAGCCGTTGATGGTAATCGCGCTCTGGGCAAAGTTGCCGCCGGTGATGTGGGACACCGTGCCATCGGGGCTCACCGTACCCCAAATGTCGGACTGCATCTTCCAGCTGAAGTGGAAAATCACAATGGATAGGGAGTTGTACATCCAGAACAGGCCGAGGAACACGTGGTCCCAACCGGAAACCTGACAGGTGCCGCCCCGACCAGGACCGTCGCAGGGGAACCGGAAACCCAGTTCACCTTTGTCGGGCACAAGACGAGAGCTGCGGGCGTACAGCACACCCTTAAGCAGAATCAGTGCGGTCACGTGGATGGTGAAGGCGTGAATGTGGTGCACCATGAAGTCGGCGGTGCCGAGGGTCATGGGCATCATCGCCACCTTGCCAGCCACCGCAACGACGTCGCCGCCAAAGATGGGGCTCACCCCGGCCAGAGCATTGGGGGCCGTAGCTCCAGCAGCAGCAGCGTGGAAACTTTGCACCCACTGGGCAAAGATCGGCTGTAGCTGAATCGCGGAGTCTGAGAACATGTCCTGGGGACGGCCCAATGCCCGCATGGTGTCGTTGTGGATGTACAGACCAAAGCTGTGGAAGCCGAGGAAAATACAGACCCAATTGAGGTGGGAGATGATGGCATCGCGCGATCGCAGCATGCGATCGAGGGCGTTGTCCATATTCACCGCCGGGTCGTAGTCACGCACCATAAAGATGGAGGCGTGGGCACCGGCCCCCACAATCAAGAAGCCGCCAATCCACATGTGGTGGGTAAACAGCGACAGCTGGGTGGGGTAATCCGTCGCAATGTACGGATAGGGCGGCATGGCGTACATGTGCTGCGCCACAATGATGGTGATGGAGCCGAGGATGGCCAGGTTAACCGCCAACTGGGCATGCCAGGAGGTGGTCAGGTTCTCGTACAGGCCATCGTGGCCCTTGCCACCAAACAGCAGCGGGTCACCCTTGTGACCTTCCAGAATTTCCTTCATGCTGTGGCCGATGCCCCAGTTGGTGCGGTACATATGGCCCGCAACAATAAAGAGTACGGCTAGCGCCAGGTGGTGGTGGGCCGTATCCGACAGCCAGAGGCCACCAGTCACGGGGTTAATACCACCCTTGAAGGTGAGGAAGTCAGCGTACACCCCCCAATTGAGGGTGAAGAAAGGCTTGAGACCCTCAGCAAAGCTGGGGTACAGGTCAGCCATCAGACTCTTATCGAGGATGAACTGGTGAGGCAGCGGAATATCCTGCGGTGCCACACCGGCATCCAGCATTTTGTTAATCGGCAGCGCCACGTGGATTTGGTGACCGGCCCAGCTGAGGCAGCCCAGACCGAGCAGGCCGGCCAGGTGGTGGTTCATCATCGATTCCACGTTTTGGAACCACTCCAACTTGGGAGCAGCCTTGTGGTAATGGAACCAGCCGGCAAACAGCATTAGGCCAGCCATGACCAGCGCCCCAATGGCGGTGACGTAGAGCTGGAAACCATTGGTGATGCCCGCGGCGCGCCACATCTGGAATAAGCCAGAGGTAATTTGAATGCCGTGGAAGCCACCACCCACATCAGCATTCAGGATCTCTTGACCGAAGATCGGCCAAACCACCTGAGCACTGGGCTTGATGCCCGTGGGGTTGGTCATCCAGGCTTCGTAGTTGGAAAACTTAGCGCCATGAAAATACATGCCGCTGAGCCAGATAAAGATGACGGCTAAGTGACCGAAGTGCGCGCTAAAGATTTTGCGCGAAATGTCTTCTAAATCACTGGTATGACTATCAAAATCGTGAGCGTCGGCGTGAAGGTTCCAAATCCAGGTGGTGGTTTTGGGTCCCTTAGCTAAAGTCCGATCAAAGTGACCCGGCTTGCCCCACTTCTCAAAAGAAGTAGGCACTGGATCCTTATCTACGATGACTTTTGCTTTCGCCTCCCGCTCGCGGGGGGTAGTTGTCATGGAGACTCTCCTCTCTCTAGACACAAGCAAGTCAAGCATCAATCGCCTTGGTTAGAACTGTACCCGAGGGCGCGATCGCCTACAGGTACAACCGATACTTAGGCGGTAACTGCTCTTGAGCATTATAGTCTCGCAATTTGCCCCTTTCTGACCGAGGTTAACAATAATTCAATCTCCGAAAGCCCTTGATCTACAGGGCTTCCAGAAAAGCTCTGGAGAAAAAATAGATCTCTGGAGGGGTATTCAATTAACAAAACTCAATGAATAACAGGGTCAATATCTCTAAACTGGCAATCTAGCCCTATTTTTATTAATTAATGTTAATTGTTGACGCCAAGAGCTTGATCTTTGGCGGTTTTGTAGAGGTTCTAGAATTTCCGTAAAGGCACATGTTGACGGTGTAGTTGCTGCTATCGATTCTTCAGGAAGCATCTCCATGACCGTCGTTACTGATTGCAACATTTGCCTTTGCCGCCGCCATGACGCTCCTTGGTTCAACGCCGGGGAAGCAGGTTCAATCTGTTGTGAAGGTCGGGGATCGGGACGATAGAAACTCTCTCCAGCGCATCAGCCCTATTCATATATTCTTCTCATAATAGATAGATAGAGATCTATCCAGCTAGGCCCACAGGACTGCTCTGACTTGAGGGCAGCCATCCCAGTAGACCTAGCGCTTCCACTGGTCGATCTTCCCCATGCGCGGGCATACCCCTTGGTCATGATTCGCGCAGCTGAACCACTCAAAATATAGATAGGCGCGCGACTCGAAGTCGTTCGGGGGAGTTGGAAAGGACTCCTAAGTTCTTTCCCTGCTAGTGTTCAAGCAGATGTCCGCCTCGGAATGTTCAACCCGTAAGGGGAGGGCAGTATCAGCAGACGAGGT
>NZ_JADEWX010000258.1 GCF_015207395.1 Nodosilinea sp. LEGE 07088 | reverse complement strand
GGGTGATGGGGTGATGGGGAAGTGGGGGCGTAGGTGCTATGCAAAGAATGGGCGGCGGCGATCGCCACATCGGGAATGCCAATCAGCAGCGCATCTTCGCCGCTGAGTTGGTAGACTCGCTTTTCAATTGCCACTCGGTAAGTCGGCAGAAGCTGGGGGTTCAGGGTTTCTGCCAGCAGGCTAATCAGCAGGTGGTGCACCTCTGGCCACAGGTCAGAGTTTTCTAGATAGGGGTTCATCCCTGGAAACGGCAGCGGCATTCCGGCGGACTCCGTAGCGGCTGCTTTAATTGTACGGTGGGGAAGTGAGGTGGTGGGGTGATAAGGAGGTGGGGTGATGGCGAGTGATAATAAGGGAGCGATCACGGAAACCCTAGCCAACAAGAAACACAAAAACTCATTTTGAAGCATCAGCTATGGTTTCAGGGCTTTTCTCACCGTCAGATGGCAAATTCTCTTTAAAGCTCTGTTTCTTCTCGGGGTCTGTGGATCGCCAAAACCTGCATTCTCTCGTCGAACCCAGCGGGGCCATTGATATACAAGGCTTTCAGGGGTTTTCCACAGGACGTTATTGCGAAAAAATATCATTAGTGGGCGGGTGGGGTAGACCCCGACGAAAATGGTGGGTTAGAATGCAGGCGTGGCAAGGGTTCTAGAACCCAACCCTCAAAACTTCCTCGGAAGTTGAACTAATGGAAACACAAACAGGTTACTCCTGCTTGTGTGGGGGCAAAACTCAAAACTTCCTCGGAAGTTGAACTAATGGAAACCGCAACGGTGTAGCCGAAATCATCACAGACCTCGACCACCTCAAAACTTCCTCGGAAGTTGAACTAATGGAAACCCCAATGAAGATGGTAAAGAACGTACCAAGAACTCAAAACTTCCTCGGAAGTTGAACTAATGGAAACGATCGAGCTCTCTCAAACCCCAGTCACGGAGTTGAATAACTCAAAACTTCCTCGGAAGTTGAACTAATGGAAACTACCAGTAGCCTTCGTAGGCACTGATGAACGACCCGACTCAAAACTTCCTCGGAAGTTGAACTAATGGAAACACCAGACGAATAGCCTCAGGGCCACTGGGGATGTAACGGCTCAAAACTTCCTCGGAAGTTGAACTAATGGAAACCGTCTTTACAACGGTACATACCCAACGAGTGCTCCTCAAAACTTCCTCGGAAGTTGAACTAATGGAAACGCACCGAGCATCATACTCTGGAACGTGACGATCATCCTCAAAACTTCCTCGGAAGTTGAACTAATGGAAACGGTAGCCACGGATTGGCCAACCACTCACGCTTCTTCTCAAAACTTCCTCGGAAGTTGAACTAATGGAAACGTAGCTCTCCAGCAGCTGCTTCAACTCGTAGTATTCAGCTCAAAACTTCCTCGGAAGTTGAACTAATGGAAACTGTATACTAGGGGAACCCCAATGGGTTCTTGACATCTCAAAACTTCCTCGGAAGTTGAACTAATGGAAACAGATTGAGGCCACTAACCAGTGGCTTCCGTCCCATACCTCAAAACTTCCTCGGAAGTTGAACTAATGGAAACCAGAACGAACCAAACTTCATCTTCGAGGTTTTCATCTCAAAACTTCCTCGGAAGTTGAACTAATGGAAACAAATCAGTTTGGGAATTAGATGCGGTGGCGAGCGCAGCTCAAAACTTCCTCGGAAGTTGAACTAATGGAAACCAGCATCCGCTGCAACAAAGTTCAGAAAGTCTTGCTCAAAACTTCCTCGGAAGTTGAACTAATGGAAACCCGCATTGCAGCTGCAAGGAGGACAGGATAAACGCTCAAAACTTCCTCGGAAGTTGAACTAATGGAAACGTTACAAGCAAGGCGCCTAAGGCTGCCCACTTAGCGACTCAAAACTTCCTCGGAAGTTGAACTAATGGAAACATTTCCGGACTGAAGAACAGCCAAGAGATTAGGATCCTCAAAACTTCCTCGGAAGTTGAACTAATGGAAACACCATAGGCTGCCCAAAAAGTGATCTTTTGCTCAGGAGTCTCAAAACTTCCTCGGAAGTTGAACTAATGGAAACTTGAGCCCTTGCATTACCAAACACCAAACCCAAACCCTCAAAACTTCCTCGGAAGTTGAACTAATGGAAACAGTGGGTTTGTTGGTCTCGCTTACAGGGAATCCTTGCTCAAAACTTCCTCGGAAGTTGAACTAATGGAAACTTTCAGGCCTGAGACGAACTCAGCGTCGGGCTGCGGACTCAAAACTTCCTCGGAAGTTGAACTAATGGAAACGAGTGGCTGCCGTTAGCAAGAGCGGGGGCACCTACTCAAAACTTCCTCGGAAGTTGAACTAATGGAAACACCAAATTTTGCCGACGGCAAAATTTGGTGTTTCCTACAAGCAATGACAGAAAAATAGGGCCATTAGAGCGCTAAAACTCTGCTTTGTCTTTCATTGGAAAAGTAGGGTGCATAGCGCTCAGGCGCGGCAATGCCAACGTGCAGCGAAGCGGAGCAATGCACCAAAGCTATAAAGAGAGAACGCCACGATCGCAAAGCGGTGTATTGCGGCCCAGCGGGAAAGACCTGGGGCTTTAGCAAAATGGAAATTTAGGCCGCGAATGCACCCTACAAATTGCTATTTCTTCGTTTTTCTGCCTTCTGCCTTCATCCTTCTGGCTTTCCTCAAATCCCCCGCGCCTCCAGCACCAGACTCTCCACCGTCGCATCACGGCCATAGCGCTGCATCACAATATCCAACTGGGGCGACTGTGGCCCCTCCAACTTGCGGGCCGTTTTAATGATGCTGGCCGCATTGCGCAGCCAGCCCAGGCGCAGCAGCTCTGGCAGCATTTGGTCAATGAGGGTAGGTAGCACAGTGGGGTCGAGACGATGCAGGGCGCAAAGTACGTCAATAATTTCCGACTCGCCATTTTTAAGCTGGGTCATGGGAATGGCCATAAGCAACTGCTGCACTACTTGATCAAGCTGGGCAACATCCAACCGAGAATCCTCGGTACGGGCGATCGCCTTCAGCAGCACCACCAGCGATCGCCCCAATCCGCCCTCCAAATCCCCTCGCCGGGCTATGCGAGTCAATAGAGTATGCAGCGTACCCACAATCGGCACTGGCACCCGGTGATAGTGTCGTACCCAGTTGGTCGCCAGATCGCAAAAATGCCTCACAACGGTGGGGTTGGCTTCGTTAGCCAAAATGGTGCAGATCTCGCCCAGGGTAGTTTCGTTGAGGTCTGTGGAAGCGGCATCGACGACGATGGCCCGCTGGTTAAGGGTAGTGATCGCCACCAGCCCATTCGCCCGCACGCCCACAAAGCGCGATTGCACTAGCGGCAACAGATTGGCTACCGTCAGTGAGTCCCCTCCCACCTTAGCCAAGTCTTGGCTGGCGGCAACGGCGGCATCGTTGCTGGTACTCAGGGCTGCGTCGAGCAGTTTGGCCAGGGCAGCGGGGTTATAGCGGGCCTGCTGACGGTAGAGGGTGACCAAAAACTTCTGGTCTTTGCCGCTGAACTGGTACAGGGGCGGGTGGGTCTCTAAAGGCTGAAACCGCAGCATTTGGTGGGTCATTTCGTGCCGTAGCGCAGGAGAAAGGTGGGGCAGGCTTTCTTCTAGGAATTTTCGGGCCGTGGGGGAGGCATCGGCCAGCATGTTCAGCAGTGGGGCCAGAGGTTCTGCCTGGGCGGACAGGTGGGGCCGCAGCCACTGGGCGATCGCCTCTTGCACCTCAGCCGAGTAAAGACCGGCAGCACTGGGGGGCACCAGCCGTGGCAGCCGTTCCAGGTAGAGCGGTGGAGACGTGTCGGGGGAGTAGGAGCGCAGATAGGCCCAAACCCAGGTACCAGCACCCTGCTGAATGCTTTCGGTCAGCGCCTTGAGGTTTCGGCTAATGCGATCGGCAGGGCCACAGAGATAGTCCTCCATCAGGGCGTAAAAGATAGCGTCATCTTTAGCGGCCCAGCGCCCCACCGCTTTGATTTGAACCTTGTCCCACTGAGCCGGAGCAGGATGATGCAAAATCTCAGCCCAGGTCTGCCCCAGGGGAAACTGGCCCAGGGCCACATGATCAGGTAACATGCCCGAGACAAACTCCCCCAGCGCGTCTCTGATGTCTTCATAGCGAGGAACGGGATGGGCCAGCAGTCGTTGCAGTAGGTCTCGCTGGGCAGCTGGGGTCGCCGTCTGGTGGCATTGCACAATCCCGGCAGCGGTACCATGACCCACCAGATCGACCTGCTCTCGCAGCGCCGCCAGCAACGCCTCCTCCGGGTTAGCCTGAATCAACGGAAGGGAGGGTTGCAGAAGCCAGCCCAGCAGTTGCACCCGGTCGTCGTAACCCTCGGGAAATTTGGGATGCTCTGTGGGCGGTCGCCTGGCAACGACGGCTAAGGTTTCAGGGAGGCGTTGCCTCAGAGCCGACCACCAGCGCTCTAGCAAGCCGCCGACCATTTGGGCCGTGTTGCCAGCGGTGCGATGGTCTGCCTCTTGCAACAGAGTCAGCAACACATCCCAGGTGTTTTCGATCAGGAGTCGGGGGGCCGCTGCGATCGCATGGCGCAGCCGTCGCTGATGGTGTTCGCCCAGGTGCAGAGCCGTGGGCAACAGCCGCCTGAGGGCATCGGGGCGATCGCGCGACACGGCAGCGTAGGCAACCGCACCAAAGATACCCATGGCATTGAGGTCGAGCTGGGCCACCCAGGTTTCAAATTCGGCTTCCTCGGCGATCGCTAAAAACTGTCGCAGCACTGGCAGCCAGTGGGTGCGCTGGGTCAAGGTTTCGGGCTGCTGAAGCTGCTCGAAGAACTGGTGGCGCTGGGCAGTGGCCGACTGTCGGGTGAGCCAGTATGCGATCGCGTACTCCAGCAAGGTCTGGTGGAAAAAATGCACCTTGCCGCTACCCAATGGCGTCAGCACCCCTTCGCTGAGCAAGTCGTTGTAGGCCGCCAGCACCGCTGGGGTAAAGCTCAGCCCCAGATCGTCGCGGTAAAACGACTCGCACAGACGGCTTTCCGATAGCTCAAACAGTCGTTGGGCAACTCCCAGGCAAAAGGCTTCTTTCTCCATTGCCAGGGGGGCATAGTGGCTTTGGTCTATCCGGCTGTAGGCCACTTTTTCTTGCCAGTAGCGCTGGTACAGCTTGCTCACGGTCAGGTCGGGGGGCACATCCCCCGCTTCGCCAAATAAGTCGCACAGCAGGGCCAGCAGCAGCGGGCTTTCCAGAATGTCGCGCAGGGAGCGGTTGTCGGTAGACAGTGCCAGCACCTTATCGGCAAATGCCTGACCTCGTTCCGGCTGCTCTGGAGCCAGGGTGCGAAAGAACGCCACCGCCGCCGCCCGAATCTCAGCAGTAGAAAAGTTGGGCACCGCGTAGCGATCTGCCGCCTGGCTTAGCCCCGGCAGCCGCAGGTTCACCGGCTCCAGGTAGTCATTGTATTCGTGGTCTCGGCAGGTAAAGGCCACTGTGGTGCCTGCCGCTAGCACCTGGCGCATTAGCGCTCCAAAAGCCACGACAAAGTCGCGGTTAATCACCAGGTCCAGGGTGTCGATCAGCAGCACACCGCGCCCCAGGATTTGGTTGAGCTCCTGGCAGGCTTCCACCACAGAGTGCATGTCGCCACACAGACTCTGCCCCAGGGCGATCGCGATCATCTCCTGCTGGTTTTGGGATGGGCCACTGGGCATTGCCCCGGCCATGGTGGAAGCCACCAACCCATAGGACACAAACCCCCGAAAGCTAGTCGATAGCGACAAACTGCTGCACAGCACTAAACCGACCCAGGGCGTCTCTGCCGCTAGTAGCTCGTCGTAGATGTCGCCCAAGATGGTGCTTTTGCCATAGCCTGCTGGGCCAATGATGGCGATCAGCCGCTCTTTTTGCTCGTGAGTGCCCCGCGCAATTGCTCCTAGATACTTTTCCCGCACCACCTTTCTGGGAATGCGCTCCAAAATCCTCGGGTTCAGCGCCTCGCGGGCAGCGGTGGCTTGGGTTTGGACAGCGGTGAGGAGGTGGGGTGGTGAGGAGG
>NZ_JADEWX010000257.1 GCF_015207395.1 Nodosilinea sp. LEGE 07088 | reverse complement strand
TGGTTTGGTAGGATGCAGGAAACATATTGGTTTAGGGGAGCTGCACTGAGGCTCCCTATTTTTTGTCCCCTTTATTGTCTCAAAGCCCTGTACCGCATGACGTTGAGTACCCTTGTCACCCGTTAAGCCGCTGAGCAGTTTGAAATGATTGGCGATCGCTGGACGAGCGGTACCCCATGGCGATCGCTGGAGCACTATCACACCGGGCGAACGGCGGCCCTGTATGAACTGGCGGCAGCGGCTTACGATCAACAGCGCTATCCGCAGGCCGAAACCCTGGCTTTGCAGTCCATTGACTTGATGCCTAATCCGCCCTCCTATCTGATCTTGGGTGCCGTGCAAGCGGCCTACTACGGCAATATGCCGGGAGTAATTGAGTACGCTGAGCAAGCCTTAGCCAACCATCCCACACCCGCAGAGCAGCAATATGCCGAAGACCTGATTCGCCAAGCAGAGGCGCACCTGTCTGGAACGTAAAGTTTACGGCCCTGCCCCAGGGCAATATCAGGATTAGTCAATATAGACCATGCCGGTTTGGGGCTGCGCATCTAAAATAGCAACCGTTTCGGCTAGGGCGGTTGGAGCCAACTGGTCGTCGCTATCCACCCAGCCCAGGTAGGGATGGTGGGTCATGGCAACCCCGCCGCATACTGCTCCCAACGCGCCAGCTGAACTTAACGCACATCCAACGGCTGGCCCGCCGCGGCATCGATGCGTCGGTGGCCCCCTGAGCACCCCTGACGTGGCTAAACCGCCCAAAACTGAATGTGATAGCGGTAGCCCTGTTCCGTTAAAAACAACTGGCGATGCTGGGCAAAGTCTTCCTCACAGGTGCGCAGCGACACCAGGGTGTAAAACTGAGCGCTGCGGCCATCCGACTTGGGCCGCAACACCCGCCCCAACCGCTGGGCCTCTTCTTGGCGAGAACCGTACTTACCTGAGACCTGAATCAATACATCGGCATCGGGCAGGTCGAGGGCAAAGTTGCCGACCCGCGAGAGGATGATGCCAGAAATCTCGCCACTGCGAAAACTGGCGTAGAGGCGATCGCGCTCTGGCTGACTGGTCTTGCCGGTAATGAGGGGAAAGTCCACCCGCTGGGCAATGGCCTTGAGCTGATCCAGGTATTCACCAATAATCAGAATCCGGTGGCCAGCCTCCTGCTCCAGCACGGCTTGCACCACGTCTAACTTGAGGGGATTTTCGGCCGCGATGCGAAATTGGTAGCGTCGTCCCGCCGTGGCGTAGTCCATCTGCCGTTCCTTGGTTTGGGGAATGCGGATTTCGGTACAGTCGGCGGCGGCAATAAACCCCTGCCCTTCCAATTCGCGCCAGGGCACGTCGTAGCGTTTGGGGCCAATCAGGGTGAACACATCCCCTTCGCGGCCATCTTCGCGAATTAGGGTGGCGGTCAACCCCAGCCGCCGCCGGGCCTGGAGTTGGGCGGTAATGCGAAAGACCGGCGCGGGCAGCAGGTGAACTTCGTCGTAGATAATCAACCCCCAGGATTGCTGGTCAAACAACCCCAGGTGCAGAAAGTCGTCGTCCTGGCTGGCTCGGTAGGTGAGGATTTGGTAGGTGGCCAGGGTAACGGGCCCGGTGGCTTTTTGTTGACCGCTATACTCGGCGATTTGGTCGGCGGTGAGGGTGGTTTTATCCAACAGTTCCCGTTGCCACTGGTGGACGGAGGTGAGGCTGCTGGTGAGGATCAGCGTTTTCTGCTGGAGCACCGCCATCGCTGCCATGCCCACCATGGTTTTACCCGCACCACAGGGGAGAACGATCACACCGCTGCCGCCCCTGGCCTGCCCGGCCTGGTAGAACAGATCTGCCGCCATTTTCTGGTAGGGCCGTAGGTGAAAGGGTTCGCCGCTGCGGGTGGTGGCTAAGAGGTCTAGGGGTAACGCATCCCCGGTCAGGTAACCGGCCAGATCTTCTGCCGGATAGCCTGCGGTCAACAGCGCCTGTTTGAGAAGGCCACGATAGCCCAGGGCGATCGCAAAGGTGGTGGGCGACAGCCGCTCTCCCAGCAGTGGCCCCACCTGCTCGTGGCGCTGCAGCAGTTCTGCCAGGGGTTGATCGGCCACCTGTAGCAGCAAATCTCCACCGGTTCCTGCTGTCAGGGTGGTCAGGCCATACCGTTGACCGAGGGCCTCCAGCTCCTGGGCCACCGACTCGGGCATGGGGTATTTGGCGTGGTCCTGAAGGGCCGCTACCATATCGGCGACGGGCATACCGGCGGCGCGGGCATTCCAAATGCTGAGGGGACTGAGGCGGTAGGTGTGAATGTGTTCGGGGCTTTTGACCAGCTCGGCAAAGGGTGCGATCGCCGCCTGGGCCGCCTCGGCTTTGGGGGCGTGGACGTCGAGCAGAACGGTGCGATCGCTCTGGATGATCAGCGCATTGTCGGGGGAATAGGTCAAGTTTGCTCACGGGTCGCTAAAATAGACTCAATCTCAGCAGACGAAGCTTGCCCCAACTGCTTGATCAATAACTGGAATGCCTGCTGTTGCTGTTCAACCCCCGTTTCGGGGACAATCTGAATGGCATGAGCTAAGGCTGCCTGACGAGTCAATGCATAAACAATGTACTGATTCAGCGATACACCTTCACCTTCAGCAAGTTGAGTAAGCTGTTGATGCAAGGTTTCAGGTAATCGTAAGGTTAATCGGCTCATGACTGTTCTTCTGATGCTAATAGGTTTACAAACTGCACCGGAGTTAGCACTCGCAACCCCTTGGAAGATTGACAGATAGCTTTGAAGAAACGCCCTAACAGTGGAAGCGAAGCTAGCTAGCGGCTAAGTTGTGCGGCGGCAGATAATCTTGAACTCTCACCGGTAACCTCTATGCCGTTCGCACCAACGCAGTGTTAGGCTGTCTCGCCGCCTGCTGATTGTGGCATCGACTCGATCAATGCTCTTAGCACTTTGTTGACTGATTCAGGTGTTGTAAAAACCTGAGCTACATCCTCATCTAAAACCACAACCGTTAGCTTTTGCGTCTGATGATCAATAGCAAATCGATTGGGTTTCGCTTTCTCGTAATCAAACCGATACTCTGGTAAAAGCTCGTCTTCAGAACTTTGTGTGTGATCAGAGGGCATTTTGCTCATAATCCTCACGCTCCTGGCGAGTAGCTAGACGGGCACTAATGATGCGGACGTTGCCAGATCGCTCAGTAAAAGCAATTAATAGCAACCGATTTTGTTGAGAATGACCAATGATGATTTCTCTCTGTTCGCTTATGGAATGAGTTTCATCATCAAAGATGACCGCCAGAGGATTATTGAATACGGTTTTGGCTTCTTCAAAGCTGACGCCGTGTTTCTTCAAGTTACTATCGGCTTTTGATTGATCCCACTCAAACTCCATACTTAGATCATACCTGATTATTCAAGGAGTGTAGCAGCTTTGTACAGAGGCTTGCCATCTCAGCAATAACCTCCCCAGCCTCAGCCAAGAAGGTATAGTACTCAAATCGGTACAACACTTCTAACTGACTTGTAGAAGAAAGTTTTTGATGAAGTAGTTGCTTTTTAGAATCAAGATGGGACAAATCACCAAAAGTTCTAGCTCTAAAGAGGTCAAGCAACGATAAATCAGGAATATCTGGTACATGAGTTATAACCCTCTCCCTCCCCTCAGAACCGTGCATACGACGTTCACCGTACACGGCTCAAGCAACGTCTTGAAATTCAGTGCCTCCGATTCTTAACAACCCTTGCGAATTGTCCTGACGGTTACGTTTACAAGCCGAAGCCTGTACCTAACTTTTCCCGCCAGTTGAGTCTCATCTCACCTGCATTCAAGCTATCACCTGTCCCACGTCAGCACCCTTTCGGGTTAGGTATTGCCCTATCTGCCCCGTTATGGATTCCGGTTGCCTTTCGGCTGGCAGCATAAGGGCTTCACCCACGCTTCGCGAACGCGTCTTGGGACATCCTGTATCCGCTAGAGGATTCGACCGCAGTTACCCTTGGCTTACCGAATTCTGAAGGCAGGATTCGGACTCTATCGGAGTTTCCTCGTTCCGCACGGGGTGGAGATGTGGTTGCCGTAGGACTCCTCTTTACTCCGGGGGCGGGGTGTTCTCAACCGACATTTAGCCGCCGCCAACCCCCATCTGCCCCAACATGCTCGTGTCAGCCCTTTCGAGCACCTAAATTAACGCAGCCTCATCAAGGATTCATTGGCATTATCCCTAGCCACCTTGCCCTAGCCCTCTGACCTGGTTTGGCTCCAAGCTGGTTGGACAGTTAACCTCGTCTGCTGATACTGCCCTCCCATTACGGGTCGAACATTCCGAGGCGGACATCCGCTTGAACACTAGCGGGGAAAGGATTCAAGAGCCCTTTCCAACTCCCCCGAACGACTTCGAGTCGCGCGCCTAACGACCAAACTCACCCGCCGTCAATAATCCTCGGCTCTCAGCAGATAGCCTTTATCCGGTCGGGTGCAGCGACTTGTTATGCGGCTGTCGGGGTTGTCGAAGAGGTTTAGAAATAATTTTTCGACCACCCGCTGCTTGTCGTTTCTGCAAGTCATCACAAATAGCCTTCAAATCATAATTGAATGCTTTTGCATGTTCCTCTCGAATCCTATAGATTTCTTCTAAGATTTCATCTTTCCACATTTCTAAACTCCCATTAACTCGTAGGGTGTACAAATTGTGGGCAACTCATACCCAGCATCAAAACTGATCTGAGACAGTTTTTTCTGAATTTGAGCATTTGCGATGTGTTTGCAGTTCCACGTTAGCAAATAGTCCAAGCCATAGATTGTAGCGACCGCAATATGAAGGGCATCGTCGGCAGCTTTGGGCGGCAAATTACTTCTCGTGAGGAACTGCGCCGCCAGATCTTGAACTGCTCCATTCACTTCAAGCAGTGGAAAGTCACTCAGTATCTCAAGCCGTTTCCTGGCTATCTCTGCATCTCCCCGTGCTGCCTCATCTAAAACCGTTTGTGAAATGTAAAGATCAAACTGTGTTCAACGGACATCCCACCATTCTCTCGTAGCTTCTACATTTGCCATTAAGATGAGATTGTTGCTTGTTCTAGCTGTTAGGTAGCCGATGATACTGGTTTCTATGTAGACAGTCTCGCTCATACCGAGGGCAGGACAGTTTATTTCTTCATTTTACAGTTGCCACGCAAGATTAGCTGGCATCGCTTGAGTGGCAGCAGTAATCGAGAGAAAGACTATTGGGCTTCCTCCGCTAGCCCAATCTACTTAGTGGTGCAGAAAACTTTTTTGAGTCTCATGCTGGATGACCCGGACGGTCAAATCAGCGGCTGGAACCCATTGCCTTCGTTCGTTTGCCTGAGAAGCCCCAAGATCACTGTCTCAATGAGAATCCTTTATTCATAAGGGTTTCAGAAGTTTTCTGCACTACCAATGCCCAATCTATAGTAGATCAGCGATGGCTCTAAAACCGTCGCACATTGCCTCTGCGGCTGAGAACTATTATACCAATCAGCTCACCGAGTGTAGTAGTTCATGCTGATCCGAACGAGTTGGTCTAGCGAGTAGTCATTCAGTCGCGTCGAGTTGAACGGCACACAGCGCACCGCCGCGATATTCCGAAGCTTTGTCCTTAGCGCCTCAGCTAGCTCAGTGCTTCGGTCTTCGGGCGAGTCTGGCAGTACGAGTTGACCTCGAAAACCATCGGGGCTGACGCCAAGATGCAGCAGGCGACCTGCGGCGTCATACGCGACATAGCCACAATGTCACCGTCTAAGATAATTGGTTCTCGAATAATGTCCATTGAGGCACTGTGGGAGCGAAGTATAACGTTCCGCTTCACCCGCCGCTAGAAACTTCTCGGACTCAACCGATAACCTTGATACGGTCGGGTGCAAGCGGGTTGTGTACGCCCAGCATGGGCGTGAACTCATGGGGTGCAAGTCCCCTGTCGGAGAACCAGCGTCTAAATGCTCGAAAATTATAGGAGCCGAGCGACGACAACGACTAGCTTAAGGCAAGGGCGTTTCCGCGAGGAAGGGTCTGAAGGAAGCCAGCGGCAAAACTG
>NZ_JADEWX010000032.1 GCF_015207395.1 Nodosilinea sp. LEGE 07088 | reverse complement strand
GCCCCCGCCCTATGCCCTACGCCCTTACCCTGACTCACCTCTACCCCGAGCACCTCAACCTCTACGGCGACACCGGTAACCTGATTGTGCTACGCCGCCGCTGCCAGTGGATGGGAATCGATTGCACCGTCAGATCTTTGGCCATGGGGGAGGTGGCCCAGGGTGGTCATACCGATCTCTACTTTATGGGGGGTGGCCAAGATGCTGACCAGGTGGCGGTAGTGGATGATTTTCATCAGCTCAAGTACGACGCGATTCGGGCCGATACTGAGGCGGGGGTGGTTTTTCTGGGGGTGTGCGGCGGCTACCAGCTGATGGGTCATACCTTTCTCATGGGTAATGGGGAAGAAACCCGGGGGCTGGGCATTATCGACGTCAATACTCGCGCTCCGGGCACCGACGTCAAACAGCGGTGCATCGGCAATCTCATTGTTGAGCTAAATGCCAGTGCCTATGCCGAAATGCAGAGCATGTACGCGACTCCCCGCGACCTGCCCCGTACCCTGGTGGGTTTTGAGAACCACTCGGGACAGACGTTTCTGGGGGCAGATGTTGACCCCCTCGCCAAAACTATTGTCGGGTTTGGCAACAACGCCAGCGCTGAATACGAGGGAGCACGCTACAAAAATGTCTTTGGTAGCTACATGCATGGCTCGCTGCTGCCCAAGAATCCTCACTTTGCCGACTATTTGATTTGGCTGGCACTTTGCCGCCGGTATCCAGAGACGATCGTGACCCTGCCTGCCCTGGCCGATGCCGAAGAATTAGCCGCCCACGCCTATGTGGTTCAACGCTACGGCACCTAGGGAAGGTTAGTCTTAGCTGAATATTGGCTTGGCATAGTCCGTTCTTTTAGCTGGTGTCATCCCCAACGATGAAGGTACGACCTACGGTATTAGTGGGTCAGCCGTGGCCCAAGAGCCCCTGGTTGGCCGTCAACCTATCGGCGGCGCTGCCCGGGGCAGGGCAGATATACGACGGTGCGATCGCGCGCGGGATAGTCATTGCGATCGCCTTTTGGGGGCTGATCGCCTTCATGCTGTGGTCTATTTTTGCGCCGACGGGTAACACCCTGAGGGGACTATTGGGCCTAGGGCCTTTGATCGGTCTCTATCTCTTTACTCTGTGGGATAGCCACCACGTTGCCAAGCGGGGCATCACCCTGCGGGAGTTTAGCCCGCTGCGCTATCAATCCCAAGATCCCTGGTATCCAGTATTTCTCTCCCAGGTGCTACCGGGACTGGGGCACTTGTTTCTGCAGCAGGCGGCTGTCGGGGGGCTGCTGCTGTTGTTGGGCATTGCGATCGCCTACGGGGCCAACTTTAATCCTAGGCTGCTGCCGCTGCCGCCAGCGATTTGGGCTGTGGGCTGTGGGTTGGCCTACCGAGCAGCCCCCACTCGGCGACGCCAGTGGGGATTGCTGGCGGGGCTGTTAGTGGCGATTGTAGTCACCCGCTGCGCCATCAGCGCTATCCCCTTTGTGGTGCCGCGCCAGGTTGTGCAGTGCATTGTGCCCAGCGAGTCGATGCTGCCGACGCTGGCTGTGGGCGATCGCATCTTTGTGCGCCCACAGCCCCCTGATTTTGTGCCTGCGGTCGGCGACATTATTGTCTTCTCTAATCCCGAACGCACCCCAATTGAGCAAGCGGGGAGTCTCGACCAGCTGATGGTCAAGCGGGTGATTGCCCTACCTGGCCAGCAGGTCGCCGTGCGCCAGGGGCGCGTGTGGATTGATGGCACCCCCCTGGCTGATCCTCACCTTAAGGAGCCGATCCTCTACCAGTGGGGCCCAGAGACGGTGCCTGCCGATCATCTCTTTGTGCTGGGCGACAACCGCAACCGGAGTCGTGACTCCCACATTTGGGGCTTTTTGCCCCGTCCCCACGTAGTCGGCAATGCCTACAAAATCTACTGGCCGCCCCAGCGCGTACAGCCTCTGACTGAGCCATCGACCTCGATCAAAAATAAAAATTTAAGATCATCCCAGTTCCAAAATCTGGGCTAAGCTAAATGGCGATGTTTGCTGCTCCCACATCCCCCTGTCTCTATGACTTGGAAATTTTGTAATGCACTTCAGTGGGCCTCTGTCGGCCCAGTTAAACCAGGTTTAGCCAAAGCGTCTATCCGGGGCTTTGCCCAGGCTTTTGGCGTTCGACTGCGCCCCATATCGTTGGTGGGGTTAGCCCTAATCACCACGCTGGCAGTAGCCATGCCGCGATCGATGCCCGAGGCATTGGCCCAAGACCTCACCGCTGCCCTGTGGACCCGCGCCTCCTTCCCGGTCGAAAATTTTCAAACCTATACCTCTCCCTTTGGCTACCGTAGCGACCCCTATGGCGGTGGCTCTCGGTTTCATTACGGCCTCGATCTGGCGGCCCCCAACGGCAGCTACATTCGCAGCTGGTGGAGCGGTGAGGTGCTTTGGGTTGAGGGCAGTGGTGCCTGCGGTACTTCCATTGCCATTAAATCGGGCGACTGGACTCACATCTACTGCCATATGCAGGGCCATGTGGAGGGCAGCGGTCAGAATAAGACCCTGATCGATCGCGATGGCGGCATTCAGCTGCGGGCCGGGCAGCCAGTTCCTGCCGGGGCTCGCATTGGCCGAGTGGGGATGACCGGGCGCACCACCGGGCCGCACCTGCACTGGGGTCTCAAGTATCGCGACAACTGGGTCGATCCGGCCCTGGTGTTGCGGGCGATGTACGTCGGTCAACAGGCGGCACTCTAGGGCGGCGGTGCTCGGCTCCCATCGACGATTCAAACGGTGGCTGATCTGGCTGGGGCTATGCCTGATTGTATGGTTAGTGGTGGCTCAGCCCGCCAACGCAGTCGAGGGTCATCCGACCCTGACGGTCGATCTGTTGCGTCAGCGGCTGGGGGCCCCGGTGCAGCGAGAGGGGCAAGCCACGATTGACCTGCGCAGCTACACCATTGACTTACAGCCCGATAGCCCGCTGACCGACGGGTTTTATCGCCTTCTGGCTAGTGCCCTGCAGAAACCAGCCACGGCACCGGCTCTGGATCTCAGCTATGCCATAGTGCAGGGCGATTTAGACCTACAGCGGCTGGGTCAGCGAGAGCCCCTTTACGGTGATAATCTGTCCCCCCTGTTAAGTGAGTTGGGGCAGACTCAGCTCAAGCGCGATCGCCAGCGGCTATTGCAGCTCAGTCGGTTGTCCCAGTCGTTGCTGATTCGAGGACAGGGTAGCAGCCAGCAAATTTACTTATTTAAAGCTCCCTTGGTGGCGGTGCAGACTCGATTCACAGGCCAAGTGCGCGGGGTTGATACCTTTTTTCTGGGCCGCATGCTGGCTCCAGGAGCCGTGTTTGAGCAGGGGCTTGCGGTGGCGGGGGCGCGGTTTAACCGGCGCGTTAATTTTTCTGGGGCCGATTTCCGCCAGAGCCTACAGGCCAAGGGTAGCCTGTTTTTTCAGTCCGTTCGGTTTGACCAGAGCCAGTTTCGCAACGGGGCCAACTTTCAGGGGGCCGAGTTTAAGGCTGACGTCAACTTTAGCCAGTCAGTGCTGGCGGGCGACCTCAACTTTAGCCGGGCCCAGTGGCAGGGGGTTGCCGACTTTGCCCGTACCCTGTGGCAAGGTACGGCCTTTTTTGTGCGGGCCTACTTTGCCAAGGCTTTGTTTTTTACCGAAGCTCGCTTTGATGCGCCGCTGGTGCTGCGTCAAGCCCGCCTGGGCGAACCGGTCAATCTGCGCAACGCCACGGTCGGCAGCGAGATTGATTTAGGCGATGCTTTCTTTTTGCCCTCGGCCTACCTAAACGTGGCGGGCATGGAGTTTAGCCTTGAGCAGACCCAGATTTTGGGTACCCCCGGCAAAATTGGCCGCGTCTTTTCGGTACCGCAGCTGGCGGGCAACGAGACCCTGCTGCGCAACCTAGAGCGCAACTTTCGTCGCCTGGAACAAGTTAGTGACGCCAACCACATTGCCTATACCGCTGAGCGCCTGCGGCTTAAAGCCTGGGAGCAGCAATTGCTGGGCACCAATATCAATACGGCGGTGCTACCTGCCCTCATGCGGACCGGCTTTACCGAAGCCCAGGCCAAAGCCGTGGTGCAGCGGCGGCAAGAACAACCCTTTATTGGTACCGAGGAAGTACTGAGCGTAGATGGGGTCGATTTGGCGGCCTATCTGAAAGTGCGCGATCGCATCTTTGCCCGCGACGCCTTTCCGCTGACTCAGCGGTTGGCCCTGGCCCTACGCTGGCTGTGGCTGGGCGGGTTGGTGGTGCTGAGCCGCTACGGCACCAGCTTTGGTCTAGCCTCTGGCCTGGGGCTGGTGGCGATTCCCATCTTTGCGCTGATGTTTTGGCTGGTCGATCGCTATCGCCACCGCCGGGGGCCCACCCCTATCTTGCCGCCATTGGCCGAGGGGTTGTGGCTGGCTGGAGGCTGTAGCCTGCTGCTAGGGCTGGGGCTCAATGCTCTACTGCGCACCGCTGACTATCCGCTGCTGACGCTGGGGTTTCTGTTTATGCTGCTGGTGCCGATACCGGCGGTGCTAATTGGCCTGATCATGCATCAGGGGCGATACCACGATCTGATGGCCGAGAGCTATTTCGTCGAAGATGGCAGCATGCGTCAGCTCCGGCTGCTGATCGCGCGGTTACCGGTGATTCCCAAGTTTCCGTTTTTTCGCGATCGCTACACCTACCTGCTGCTTGACCGCCGCTGGAACTGGCTCAACTATCTCGACTTCAGCCTCAACAACTGGCTCAAGTTTGGCTTTAATGACATTCGGTTACGAGACGAACATGTGCCAGGGCTAGTCACCGCGCTGGTGTGGTATCAATGGGGCCTGGGCTTGCTCTATACAGCGCTGCTTCTGTGGACGCTTTCGCGTACTATCCCGGGTTTAAATCTGCTGATTTACTTCTAGCATCGCTGTCGGTTGTGTTCCCTTTGACGGTTCTTGCCCACCCTGTGACCCAGCCCTCTCCCTCAGACCTCAACCAGCAGGAAAAATCTGACCTGCGCCGTCGCCTAATCAGCGCCCGCCAGAGCATTCCCGCCCAGGTGTGGCGACAAAAGAGCGATCGCATCTGCGAGCACTTGCTCAACTGGAGCTACTTTCGCCAGTGCCGGGTGATTTTGGCCTACACCAGCTTTCGCCAGGAGCCCGACCTCAGCCCCCTGAGCCAGCACCACCGGCACTGGGGCTTGCCCCGCTGCGGCGACAAAAAACAGCTGCACTGGCACTACTGGTCGGCTGAGAGCAAATGGCCGCTGCGCAAGGGGGCCTACGGCATTATTGAACCCCACCCGCGATCGCCCCAAATAGACCTCTCCCTAGTTGACCTGATGCTGGTACCCGCCGTCGCCTGCGATGTGCGTGGCTATCGTCTTGGCTATGGCGGCGGCTACTACGATCGCCTGCTCAGCAAAGCGCCGTGGAATGCGATTCCCACCGTGGGCATAGTGTTTGAGTACGCCCGCCTGCCCAATTTACCCAAGGACGTGTGGGATCGGCCCCTGGCCGGGGTCTGTTCCGAGAGCGGTCTGTTTTTAGGCGAAAAGTAAAGTGGCGACGACCCCATCCCCCTTCATTCCCTCCATCCCATGCCCTACGGCCCCAGCCCCACCACCCGTTACCCCATCCCCGGCGTGACCCGCACGGTGTTTCTCAACACCCTCGTCACTAACCCCAAAATCATCGTCGGCGACTACACCTACTACGATGATTTTGAAAATCCTGAAAACTTCGAGCGCAATGTGCTCTATCACTTCGACTTCATTGGCGATCGGCTGATCATCGGCAAGTTTTGCGCCATCGCCTCAGACGTCAAGTTCATCATGAACGGTGGCAATCATCGCACCGACTGGTTCACCAATTATCCTTTCCCGGTGTTTGGTCAGGGCTGGGAATCGGTTATGCCCGAACAGTGGCCCAACAAAGGCGATACCGTCATTGGCCATGATGTGTGGATTGGCTACGGTGCCACCCTGATGCCTGGCGTGCAGGTCGGCGATGGTGCCATGATCGCGGCCCAATCGGTCGTGACCAAGGCTGTGCCTGCCTATGCCGTGGTAGGCGGCAACCCAGCCCAGATTATTCGCTATCGGTTTGACGAAGCTACGATCGAAGCTCTGCTCACCTTGCAGTGGTGGCATTGGGATATCGAAAAAATTACCCGCTACCTGCCCGCGATCTGTGGAGTTGATCTCCAGGCGCTACAAAATGCCATTGATTAAGTGTCTGCGTTTGTCAGCATCAGAATGTTATCTTGATTCACCAAGGCTTCATTGGGGTCTTAATCGACCTAATACAGGCATTAAAAGTCTGTTTTAGCGTTCTCAACCGAAAAATTTGCGTTATTCTTTGGGAAAATCTCTTCTGATGGCTGAGAGCATGAAGCGGCGCGGCATAGTCTATAGTTTCGTTGTGGCTTTTGGGGCGGCTTTGCTGTTGGCCTTGTCCCTGGGTCTACGCACCCCCGCCCAGGCGAGTGGCCCGCCGCTGGGAGTGGTTACCCGAGAGTACGAGGTACTCACCATCCCCGAGGCAACAGCCTACGCGATTTACACCAACAATACGGTTATTCCTCACCAGGTGTGGTACCGCATCTCTGGCGGGGATGCCCTGTATCGTCAGCGACTGCGAGTCTACAAAGAAAATGCTGGCCCTCGTCCTATCACCCAACTGCCGCCTGAATCTGAGCTATGGCAGGAACTCACCACTAACGCGCCGGGGCGCTGGATGCCGTTGCCCCTTGAGGCCGGCATCTTTACCTATTACTTCGATGGTGACAACCGACCCACGACTAACAGCCCCTGGCGTGACGCCTTTGGGGTCAGGGTAAAGCGCACTCGGTTTGCTAACGGAAACGTCTATCAAATTGCCTTCGAAGACCAAGAAACCCGCGACGACAACAACGATCTGCGGTTAGAAGTGGCCCTGATTCAGCCGGCCTAATGGTGGATGGGCCTGATTCTGTCAAGAAAAAAAGACGCATTTAGGCAGAAAACACGATCGAAACGGCTCAAAAAGGTCAATTTGAGCAACAATAGAACAAAAGTATGGGTGAGGAAAGGCCATGAATCGCTTTGTTATTGGTGGCATTCTGGCGGCTATTGTAGTGTTGCTAACGGGGAGTCTGAGTCGGTTGTTGGGCGATCGCAGCCCAGAGCCAGGGCTAGTTGGGTCGCAGCCCAACACCACAGAAACCGGCGATCTGGGCAGTTTGCCCGTCGAGCAGGCTGGTCAACTGGTGCGTCGCCAGAGCGATCTGGGTGCCGGTGGCATTCCGACCAGTCCTGATACGGTCTTTAATGATCAACCTGGTGCCACCATGCCAAGCGGGCGCAGTACTCTCTCCCCTGACACTACGGGCACGTTTACCCCGGCTCCTGGCAACGTCATTCCCCGGCCGGGGGATACCGCCACCTATCCAGCTAATGTCGGTGACATTGCCCCTGTTCAACCTGGCCTGGTGCAGCCTGGGGTAAGACCGGAAAATCCCACAGACCCCGATATAGACTCGATTCCAGCTCTCTGGTAACAGTCGGGCGGCCGTAGCCTCAGGTGCCCTAGAATGACACAGAGCACTTGAGTTAACTGGCATGGCAAATCAGGGAAGTGACGTCCTGGTATTGGGCGGTGGCGTGATTGGCCTGGCGATCGCCCTAGAACTGCGGCATCAGGGGGCAACGGTTACGGTCCTCAGCCGCGACTTTCAGCAGGCGGCGAGTCATGCCGCCGCGGGCATGTTGGCTCCCCAGGCCGAGGGCCTATCCCCCAGTCCTATGCTGGATCTGTGCCAGGCCAGTTTGGCGCTGTATCCCACCTGGGTCAGCAAGCTCGAGGCACTTACCGGGCAGTCGGTGGGCTATTGGCCCTGCGGCATTCTGGCCCCCCGGCAGGCGGCGCCCCCAGCGCCAGGAGAGGCCTGGTTGACGGCTAGGGCGTTGAACTACTACCAGCCTGGCTTGGGTGACTGGGTGCAGGGGGCTCACTGGTACCCCGACGAGGGGCAGGTCGATAACCGTCTCTTGGCAAACACCCTGCGGGCGGCTGTAACCGATCTGGGCGTCATGCTCCACGAGGGCGTTGGGGCTACGGCCCTGGGCCAGCACCAAGGTTGGGTAGAGCAGGTTCGCACCGCCCAGGCGGGCGACTTTAGCGCCGACCATATTGTGTTGGCGACGGGCGCTTGGGCCCATGAGCTGCTGCCCCTGCCGGTTTTTCCCAAAAAAGGGGAGATGGCTAGCCTACGCGTGCCCCTGGGCTACGGTACTCACCAACCCTTGCGCCGGGTGCTATTTGGCGAATCAATTTATATCGTGCCCCGCCAAGATGGCCGCATTGTGCTGGGGGCGACCAGTCAGGCGGTGGGCTTTACCCCCCACAATACCGCTGGCGGCCTCTCTCGGCTCTTGCACCATGCGATCGCACTCTTGCCCCAGCTCAGTGACTTCGTACTCGACGAAACCTGGTGGGGCTTTCGCCCCGCCACCCCTGACGAATGGCCCATTCTGGGCCCCGGCCCGGCCCGCAATCTCACCCTGGCTACGGGCCATTATCGCAACGGCATCCTGCTGGCGCCCATTACCGCTCAGCTGGTAGCCCAGGCCGTGTTAGGCCAAATCGATGCCCGTCTTCAACCCTTTTCCTGGCAGCGATTTCACGCCGCTGCTGCTCCCAGTCCCGCTGTTCCTTCTATCCCTCAGGCCATGACCCTAATCGATACTGTCCCCGCCGTTCCCCCAGCGCCTGCAACGACTGCGCTCGATGCGCCCCTGGTCATTGCCGGACGACCCTTTGCTTCCCGCCTGATGACCGGCAGCGGCAAATTTGACGACTTTGAGACCATGCGCCAGAGCCTCGCCGCTAGCGGCAGCCAAATCGTCACCGTGGCCGTGCGGCGAGTGCAAACCAACGCCCCTGGCCACCAGGGCTTAGCCGAAGCGCTCGATTGGTCAAAGCTATGGATGTTGCCCAACACCGCAGGCTGCAAAACCGCCGACGAGGCTCTTCGCGTGGCCCGTCTAGGGCGTGAAATGGCTAAACTTTTGGGCCAAGAAGACAACAACTTTGTCAAGCTAGAGGTCATCCCCGACGCCAAGTACCTGCTGCCCGACCCCATCGGTACCCTAGAAGCGGCGGAGCAGTTGGTCAAAGAAGGCTTTGCGGTACTGCCCTATATCAATGCCGACCCGCTGTTGGCTAAACGCCTGGAGGAAGTTGGCTGCGCTACCGTGATGCCCCTGGGGTCGCCCATCGGCTCGGGCCAGGGTATTCGCAACGCCGCCAATATCCAAATCATTATTGAAAATGCCACGGTGCCGGTGGTGGTAGACGCCGGCATTGGCACCCCCAGCGAGGCCGCCGCGGCCATGGAGATGGGGGCCGACGCGCTGCTGATCAACACGGCGATCGCCAAAGCCGCTGACCCCATTGCCATGGGTCGTGCTATGGGGCTGGCTACCCTCGCTGGTCGCCTTGCCTACAGAGCCGGGCGCATTCCAGTACAGGGAGTCGCCAGCGCTAGCTCACCGCTATCGGGGCGAATCACAGAGTAGTTGGCTAGTCCACAATCTTAACTCGACCGCTTTGAATGGCGTCAAACAAGCGATTGACCTGTTTACGCTCACTGTCGTCAACGGTGCCATCGGCCAGCACCAGAGCTGTCAACTGCTGGTACTGGGTTTGGGTGATGGTTCGCACCTGAATACATTGACTTACTAGGTCGGTAATAGGGCAGTCGGGCTGCGACATAGGACAGGGCTGTTGAGAAATACTTTGAAGCTGATTTACCGCTGATTGGGTACCTATCGCTACCGTTTACCTAGGGAGGTGATCTAGGCACAGTTCCTAGGTAACCCTGGCTTGGAAATAGTGATTGTAAGTACCCTTATTTACTAAGACTTCCCAAAATCAGACTAGTACCGAAAGGCAGAAGTAAGCAGGCAAAAGGCAGGACGGAAATTCCAAGTCTCACCAGGGTTTCCGCGTTGGTAAATATGTCCACCGTTCCGGATCGCTTGGCTCCTTAGCTCCCCTGCTGCTCCCTAGCCCTAAGAGATAGTATCTAAACTTGCGCCTTGGAGTACTAGTTTGCCGCTCCAGCGCTTTGGAATTGGAGGGTTTGCTGGGGCTAGCGACAGTGTATGAGAACCGTATCATCCCAGGCATCGAGCAGGCCAGCATTGAAAGCGATGATTTTTCCCCAGCAGCCGAATCCTGTACGTAGGCTCCAGTCACAGCATTGCCCATCGCAATAGTCTACAAAGAGACTACTTCTGGGTTAACGAAGGTAGCGATCGCCTTGCACCGACGTGCATAGCACACCTTCGGCGACCGCCCCAAGACACTTAGATCCACCCGAAATAACCGCTACTCGGCAATCACTCGCAGATTAACCGTGGCGGTAACTTCGGCATGGAGTTTCACCTCAGCCTTGTATTCACCCAGCTTATTGATGTCGGGCACTGAGATATCGCGCCGGTCTACCTCTTTGCTGGCTAGCGATTTAATCACATCGGCCACATCGCTAGAGGTGACAGTACCAAAGATCGCCTCGTTCTCGCCCACGGGCTTCTGAATCGTAAACATACCAATGGTATCGAGCGCCGTTTTGATGGCTTCGGCCTCTTGCTTAATTTCTAGCAGTCGTTGCTTTTGTGCCTCACGCCGACGCTCAACCTGCTTCAGTACACCGGGGGTGGTGCGCACCGCCTTCCCATTGGGGATAAGATAATTACGTGCATAGCCAGGGGCCACCTCTACCAGATCGCCGTTATAGCCCAGCTTGCGAATGTCTTCTGTGAGAACTACCTGTACCCGTTTTGCCATGATTCTTCTCTTATAGCCCAGTTGCCTATACTACCCAAAGCGATTACCCCTTGGCAACCCTATTGCTCCACACCGTGAGTAACCCAAGCCATGATTAGACTCGTTCTGGCGCTTGTACCCGCTGTCTGGGTCGTCGCGATCGCCATTGTCGCGATTCAAAATGCCACCCCGGTCTCCATTCGTCTGATTACTTTGCAGTCGATCGAGATCCCCTTTGGGGTACTGCTAGCTTTTTGCGCAGCGGCTGGCATGGTGGCAGCCGCTTTGGTCTTGCTGGTGCTGGGGGGCAATCCACTGCGATCGCCCCGCCACAAATCACAGCGGCCCGGGCCATAGCCCGAGCCGCTGTCTAATATCCTACTAATATCTAACCCGAGGGCCGAGCTAGTCAGACGGGGCCGTCGTCACATTATTAGCTCCGCGTGCCTCCTGAATTTCTGTGCTCAGTACCCGCAGCGCCTCGGCAAATTGGGGGTCAGCAGCCGTGCCGATGATATCGCGCTCTGTCGAAAACTGCTCCCGTTGCTCATCGGTTAGCTCAATGGAAATATCGGGGTCGATGCCATATTTATTGATATCGGTACCGTTGGGCGTCAGGTACTTGGCTACAGTAATGGCGATGCCAGAGCCATCGCCCAGGCTGCGCACTGACTGCACCAGTCCTTTACCAAAGGTGCGTGTACCCACCAATACCGCCCGTTCGTTATCTTTAAGCGCCCCCGACAAAATTTCGCTGGCGCTGGCTGAACCGCCATCGACCAACACCACCAGAGGCTTGTTCGTGAGTGCCCGGCTGTTTGCGGTTTCTTCGTCAACAACGCCCTGGCGATTTACCGTTGACACGATGGTGCCTTCATCCAGCCACATGCGGGCGATATCGATGCTGGAATATAGCAGCCCGCCGGGGTTAGAGCGCAGGTCTAGAATATAGCCCGTCACCCCCTGAGCTTCTAGATCATCAATGGCTTCACCCATCTCAGCGGCGGCATTGGCGCTGAACTGAGTCAGGCGAATATAGCCGACCTGCCCTTCAGGCCCAGCCTGGACGTTGTAGCGTACCGGATGAATTTCAATGAGGGCCCGAGTAATGGACACATCGAGTTCGCGATCGCCCCGACGAATCGTCAGCGTTACTGAGGAACCCACCTGCCCCCGAATCAGGCTGACGGCGTCGTTGAGCTCCATGCCTTCGGTGGATTCGCCATCAATAGCCAAAATCACATCCTTGGAGCGCATGCCGGCCTCGAAGGCTGGGGTATCTTCGATCGGCGCTACGACGATAATTTCTTTAGTTTCCTCGTCCTGGGAGATTTGAATACCGACCCCGGTGAGCTCACCCGAGGTGTCGATTTGCATATTGCGGAACTCTTCTGGCTCCATGAAGCGGGTGTAGGGATCCTCCAGCTGCTCCAGCATTTCACGGATAGCTACGTAGGCCGCTTCTTGATCGGTGTAATCGCGCTCCAGATAGTCTGTGCGTACGGCTTCCCAATCGACCTGGTTGAAGGTGGCATCGACGAAGTTGCGGTTGATCAGCTGCCAGACCTGATCAATGAGTTCCTTCGGGCTTTCTTCGAAGTATGCTTTGCTCTGGGACAGGCGAATCCCGGCACCGGTTACAATTACCGCAGCCACGGCTAGGGCGGTAGCACCGAGGATCAGTCCGCGCTTTGCAAATGTCATAAGGTATAAGTTCTAGCAGCAAATTACGCCCAATCTAACACACCAAATTGAGAACCAAGAGGAAGACTTTGTAAGGGAATTTGCCTCTGTTACCCTTGGTAACAATAGATACTTAAGACCCTTTCTAATACTGCGCTGCTCGAGCGCAAAACCAGGCATTACTCACCCAGGCACCAATGCCATGCCTTGGCTAGGCTATCTCAGGTATGTAGATATACATCGCTTGGTTACACGGTGACTACAATCGCCGCTCGTTCTGGCAAGTGCAGCTTCTCTCCATCCCATGAGGCCCCTCGGTAGATAAAGACCGAGGGGGGGTTAGTCATCCCAGATAACAGGCTATCGGTGCTTAGCGAGGTCGGCATAGTCCCGACATTGAGGGCAACCAGCACCTGTTCGTCGCCGAGGGTTCGACTCGCTATATAGAGACTGCCCTCGGCGTGCAGCGTCTGGTAGCGGCCAATGCGCAAAGCCGGGTAGCGATCGCGCAGAGCAATCAGCGCTTGGTGAATTTGCCTGAGCCCCTGGTGCCAGTCTGCCTCAGCGGGAAAAGTCCGGCGGGAGTCGGGGTCGAGCTCACCCGGTAACCCCACCTCATCGCCATAGTAAATGCTGGGTGCTCCCGGAAAGGTAAACAGCAGCAGCGTTGCCAGCACTACGCTGGCCTCATCTTCGCCCACCACCGAATACAGCCGAGCGACATCGTGGCTCGAGAGCAGGTTGAGCTGCGTCAGCTGTATCTCCCAGGGATAGAGACTCAGCAGGTGCTGCATCTTGTCGGCGTAGCCGGCCGCATCCAACGCTGGGTAGGGAAAATAATGAGGAGTTTCAACCAAGTCCATCCGCACGCGATCGCCGGCGGCAAAGGCAATAGTCGGCCCGGTAAACAGGTAGTTCATCACCCCGTCAAACTGGGTGCCGTCGAGCCATTCGGTGGCGTCGGTCCAAATTTCGCCAACGATATAGGCCTCGGGGTTGATCGCTTTGATGCGATCGCGAAACTCCTGCCAAAATCCCTCGGTCTTGACCTCGTAGGGCACATCCAGTCGCCAACCATCTATACCCTGACGAATCCAGTACTCGCCAATGCGCATAATGTATTCGCGCACCGCCGGGTTGTCGTGGTTAAAGCTGGGCAGCGCGCGGTTATCGACCCAGCCTTGGTAATTGGCCGGTAGTGCCCCGTCGTAGGCCGATAGCGGCCAGGCATCTACCTTAAACCAATTTAACCAGGGAGAATGGGGCCCGTTTTCGAGAATGTCGTTAAAAAAGAAAAATCCCCGGCTGGCATGGTTAAATACGCCATCTAGCACTACCTTCAGATTTTTGGCGTGGGCGGCTTCTAGGAGATCGAGAAACGCCTCGTTGCCACCCAATAGCGGATCAACCTGGTAGTAGTCGTGGGTATGGTAGCGATGGTTGCAGGCCGACTGAAAAATTGGTGTCAGGTATATAGCTGTGACCCCTAAATCGACCAGGTAGCTCAACCGTTCAGCTACCCCCCACAGGTCACCCCCCTTGTAGCCGAACGGGGTCGGTGGTGAGTCCCACGGTTCTAGGGTTACCGCCATGGCTGGAGCATCGAGATGCCGCTGGGTACGGGCAAACCGGTCGGGAAAGATCTGGTAGAAGACAGCATGCTTCACCCAGTCCGGGGTTTGAAAAGCCATGGTATTTCGCCTCGGTTGCTACCGTTAGGCTACCGTCATCTGGGCAGACTGGCCACGGCTCTAGAGGTTGGATTGGGAAGCAGATATGGGCTGACCAAGGTCATCGCCGGGGATTTTGGCATCTGGCCAACGCCCCCATCGACCTCATCCTCTCTACCTTTTAGGTTTCCACTACATGGGTACAAACCCCCAGATAGCAACCGCTGGGATGACGTCCCAGTAAGTACACCGTGACGTTTACGGTGCCGATCCGAAAACTTTGAATATCATGCAGATGGCTTTGCAGCACGTCGCGCAGACGCGCATACTTTTGAGCTAGATGGCCCCCCTGGGCGCTGGCCCAGTAGGGGTTATTAAGCACTGGATGAAAGAACTCAGCAGCCGATTGTGGTTGAAATCTGTCAGCTCCAGCCGCCAGCTTTGCGCCTAGGGCCGCCGTGTTAGGCACTGGATCGGCGTAGATCACCAGAGATACTAGGGCATCACTTTCGCTGGGGTACCAGAGACCCGCGATCGCCCCCTCCATGTCCTTCAGGCAGGTGGCTAAATCGAGATGTTCAGGCTGAAGTTCCATACCATGCAGCTCCTGCATAGGAATTTATAGGTCTTTAGAATACGTCACAGTAGGTTATTCCTCGTCCGGTGAATAATCGCCATCTCCTTCACCCACTCTACGTCCTCACTTTTTTCCATTCCCTCCCCCACATTCCCGTTCTTGCCATGGCTAGTCTCGTTTGGTTTCGTAATGATCTCCGCCTCCATGACCATCAGCCTCTAGATCAGGCTCTGAGGCGTAAGCAGCCCATGATTCTGCTCTACTGCTTTGACCCGCGCCAGTTCGGCCAAACCGCCTTTGGGTTTCCCAAAACCGGGGCCTACCGAGCCCAGTTTTTGCTAGAGAGTGTGGCCGATCTACGGCGATCGCTTCAGAATCTAGGCAGCGATCTCGTCGTGCGAGTCGGTCTGCCTGAAGACATCATCCCAGACTTAGTCAAAGCCCATGGTGTCACAGCCGTTTACTGGCATGAAGAAGTGACCACCGAAGAGGTGCGAGTTGAACAGGCCTTAGAGAAGCAGCTAGCTTCCCTGGGCTGCAAGACAAAAATCTACTGGGGATCAACCCTCTATCACCCCGACAATTTGCCCTTTAAAATTGCCCGCCTACCGGAGGTCTTTACCCAATTTCGGCAGCAGGTAGAGCGGCAGAGCCCGGTGGATGTCGCTCTACCGCCGCCGACTCAGCTATCGCCACTACCTCAGATAGATCCCGGCCCCTTGCCGACCCTGGCCAGTCTGGACCTAGATTCTCCCACGCCTAGTGACCGCGCTGTCTTGACCTTTAAGGGAGGTGCCACGGCTGGGCTTAAGCGTCTACACCACTATGTTTGGGATGCCGATTGCCTCAAGTCTTACAAGCAAACCCGCAACGGTATGGTGGGGGCCAACTATTCCTCTAAGCTATCGGCCTGGCTCGCCTTGGGCTGCCTATCGCCCCGCCAAATTTATGCAACGGTGCGCCAGTACGAGGTAGACCGCGTCTGCAACGACTCCACCTACTGGCTCATCTTTGAGTTGCTGTGGCGCGATTACTTTCGCTTCATCTGTGCCAAGCATGGCGATAGTGTGTTTTACCCCTCTGGCCTCAGGGGGTTGCCAATTGAATGGAAGCAAGACTGGGCTAGATTTGACCGTTGGCGCAATGGTACAACCGGGTTCCCCCTGGTAGACGCCAATATGCGTGAGCTAGCCCAATCTGGATTTATGTCCAACCGAGGACGGCAGAACGTAGCCAGCTTTTTGACCAAAAATCTGGGTCTTGACTGGCGCATGGGAGCTGAGTGGTTTGAGTCGCTGCTGATTGACTATGACGTGTGCAGCAACTACGGCAACTGGAACTACAGCGCTGGAGTGGGTAACGACGCCCGTGGGTTTCGCTACTTCAACATGCTCAAACAGTCAAAAGATTACGACCCCGATGGCCTCTACGTAAAGCGCTGGCTACCGGAATTACAAGGCATCCCCGCAGCTAAGGTACATATACCCTGGCAGCTTCAGCCCGTGGAGCAAAAGCGCTTTAAGGTAACCATTGGAGTTGATTATCCCCATCCGGTGGTAGATTTACACCAATCTATACTGGCTAACGAGAAAATCTATACTGCGGCTACTGAACTGCGCTGAGCGGCAGGAGTTTTACTCTTATGCAGTTGTAATGTTATGTGCAAACTGTCTGGGGCTGGTAAACCCTTAAAGGAACAGTGCCAAACTTAGATTGGGCAAGGGTTTGAGTAGCGGCCAGGCCAGGCCGAGCCGAGGTGAATTGCGCTTTGAATTTATTTGCTCAAAGGTAGTCTATGTAACGGCAGCTAATGTTGAGCTACCATAATCTTTATGTAGTGTTGACAATGTCATAGTTCATTGACTAGCGTCAGTGACTTGAGGCAAGTCATCACTATCGCTAAATCAAACCTTTAAATCAAACCCTTAAATCAAATCGTTGAATTAGCCATTTACTTGAATAACCCCAGCTTTGGACGGCTGGGGTTTTTTGTGGCTAACGGCAGGTGCCGTGTCTCCACTAGCCGTCGTCGCCTACCAGAAGCTAGTCGATTGTTTCGCCTGTCATGTCCGTAGCTTGCCCCTAGGTGTTGGGCCCAGGGTTCAGGCGGGCTCAAAGACCGGGCACAATTGGTTTAGAATCACCACAGATAGCTCTTTATCTCTATACATTTGGGATGGCTCAGTCTTCCACTCCCCATCGCCCATCAGTTAGTCCCTGGAATCGTTTGGTGGCCTTTGCCAGCAGCGAGACTGTGCTCTACGTGGTGAAGCGAATTTTGCAGGCGGCGCTGACGCTGCTGCTGGCTTCGGCCCTGAGCTTTTTTGTGATTCAACTCGCGCCGGGCAATTTTCTCGATCAGTATCGCCAGAGTCCTCAGTTTTCGCCCGAAACCCTAGCCCAGCTTGAGGCTCAGTTTGGTCTTAATCAGCCGGTGTGGCGACAGTACCTCAACTGGCTCTATCAGGTGATCTTTCACGGCAACTTTGGCCTCAGCTTTGCGTACCAAAGTCCGGTGGTCGATTTGCTTTGGGAGCGGGTGCCCAACACTCTCCTGCTCTCCTTTGCCGCCATTGTGGTGACGTGGTTAATCGCCATCCCCTTGGGGGTAGTGGGGGCTGTTAAACAAAACCGTTTCCTGGATAAGGTGCTACGCGTCTTGAGCTATTTGGGTCAGGGCATGCCGACCATCGTGACGGGACTGCTGCTGTTGTTTTTTGCTCAAAGTGTGGCGCCGCTGTTTCCCATTGGCGGACGTACTAGCATTATTCATGACGATCTCAACTGGTTTGGCAAGGTGCTAGATGTGGGTTGGCATCTGATTTTGCCTACCCTAGCGCTTAGCATCACTAGCTTTGCAGGGCTGCAGCGCATTACTCGGGGGCAACTGCTGGATGTGCTCCGGCAAAACTACATTCAAACCGCTCGTGCTAAGGGGCTGTCAGAAAATCGAGTGGTCTATGTGCATGCTCTGCGCAATGCGATCAATCCGCTCATTACCCTACTGGGGTTTGAGTTTGCCAGCCTGCTGGGTGGGGCGTTCATTACTGAAACCTACTTTAACTGGCCCGGCTTGGGTAAGCTGATTTTGGAAGCGGTGCAGGCCCAGGATTTATACCTGGTGATGGCCAGCCTAATGATGGGGGCAATTATGCTGATCATCGGTAACCTGTTGGCTGATGTGGCGCTTAGCTTCGTCGATCCTAGAATTCGGCTCTCGGATATGAATTAAGCAACTGCTGCTGACTACTGTCTGGCTGCTGGCTGGGGTATATAGAATTTAGGAAATTATTACTATGGTTTCCCAGCTTTATTATCTACTGCGATCGCGCGCCGATGGTAGCTATCTCGTGGCTCGTCCCCAGGGCTCAACCCAGTCTGACCAACCGCCACCGACGGGGTATCTGCTGGTGTTCACCGCTGACTATGAGGCCCTTAGCTATGTCAACACGCATGCTCCCGATATCAGCGATAAGTTTGCGGTAGAAACCGTCATCGCTTCTAATCTCAAGCCGCTGATCAGCCGCTGGGATTTTCAAGGTGTAGGGATGGTTAACGACCCCCAGTTACCCCAAATCGAGTTTTTTAACCGCAGTTAACCCTGAGGGGGGCGAGAAAAAAGTTTGAAATAGATGTTTTGCCCCAACTCCTTCAGGGGAAAGAGCACATAGGTGAGGGGGTTAATAGTCACGATAATATTACGCACGTTGCGTTTGGCTAGGGCCAAAACAGCCCAGGCAACCCAACTAGCAGACATCACCCCAACGGGATTGAGGTTGCTCTTAAAGGGGCCCAAAATCACTTTTCGTACTACGCAGGGAGCATCCAGTCGTCGCAGGTTAACGACGTCACCCATAAGTCGCTTAGATAACTCGTAGAGAGGGCTAAACGCCGGGTTCACTTCAGCTTCGGAGGTGTTGACCCAGACTTCCTTCATCGCTCGCTGGGACGACGTCTCTACGGTGCTAAAAAATACTTCCATCAAGCGCCAGCCTGAGAGAGCGTTAGCTTCTAAAGAGGTTTGAATGGCGCTAGGGGTACGCTCGCCATGGACATTTACGCCATGGTTGAGAATCAAAATATCTACTTTCTTGAGTGCCTCCTGCAAGTCTGCTTCGGCACCGGGTTGCCATTGCCAACAGGCGATGCCGTCGTCAAAAGTGGCCTGAGATGACGTCGTTAGCGCGATCGGGCGAGCTTTTTGGCGAGCTAGTTCCTGTAGTAAAGCACGCCCCATAGTACCGGAGGCCCCCGTAACCGCCACGGTTTTACCTTTGAGAGAAACAGCGGTGCCCATCAGCTTATCAAGCAGCGTAAAATATCCCGCGAAGTAGGCGTTAGTATCATCGAAGTGGTGTCGCCAGTGATAAGTGCGATTCACCCACCAGTTTCCTGGAATCGTCGTGAGTTCGCCAGGCTCATGGGTGAGGTCTGTGGCTAACAGCCAACCTTGGGCCCGGGCGATCGCGGCGAACAAAAACCCCAGACTATAAAGGGTGCCTAGCCATAGCCCAAAAATACCAGTTGCAACAGCTAACCCGGCTAATGCCCCGGCCATGACTAAGGCTTCGGGCACATCGTTATGAAGCTGGGCCTGGCGATAGAGCGTGGGGCTAACCGGGGTAAAGTCTTTTTTGTAGGCACGATGGTGCCAGTTATGCAGCTGCATAAGCGGGGGCCAGTAATGGCTAACCATGTGATAAATATCGCGCACGGCCTCTGCCATGACGATGGCAATCACCCCCCATAACCCCTGCCAAACAACCGTTTCAAGCGGCATAAATTTTATATACCAAGTCGAGCACTTAACATTTTTACACGACTTGGGCGGGGTTCAGGGCTTTCCTCTACAAGCAGCATCAAAGTAAGAATACAGCTTAGATTAGGTAAGGCAGGCTCCAGATACTATACCGAGGGCTGCTCATCTGCTGGTGCGGGGCCCCCGACAGGCCGAGACACCTCAATGCCGTTCTGCTCGAATACCACCATAGGGTCACTGCCGCGCACATCAATCCGCTTGACGAGCACCTGACCATTGGCAACCCGCTGACCGGCTCTAACATACTGACTACCGGCAGAGGTTTCAACGACGGCAAAGTTTTCATTACCGATAGTCATAACACCCGTGACCAGAACCGTCTGGGCTAACGTTGGCTGAGGCAACGCTGGCAGCGGCGCTAGGGGTGAGGCGGCAGTTGCCCCAGGCGAACTAGACGTGCCGCCTGCACCGGAGGTCGCTCCCGCACCAGGCCCTGCTGCCCCAGGGGTGGCGGCAGCTCCCGGTGTAGGCGCAGGGGGAGTACCGACCGCAACGCTACCCCCGGGAATTGTCGGTGGTGCCACCACCTGGGGCGGTGGGGGAATGGGCACGATCGCAAAGGGGTCGGGACGGCTGCTATTAATCTGCTGCACCCGCTCGTTGGGGTCAGTCGACTGAATCAGATCGGCTCGGGCGATGGGCGATAGTTGAGGTGCCACAGGCACCAATGGCTCAGCAAATTCTGGGTCAACAGCAACCTCTTCTTCAGGCACCGGTACCGCCTCTATCGGCAGCTCTTCTCCAGGCATGCCCTCTTCGATGGAAATACCCAGTTGTGCACCCCGCTGGGCTATAAAGGCGCCCAATAGGGGTAAAGACAGCAGCATGACTCCTAGGCCACCCAGACTCATAATTAAGCTGTTGCGAGCCCACTTGCGACCCCAGAACTTAATACAGAAAACCAGCAGCGCAAAGGGCACAAAGAAGGAAAGCAAGCCCCACACAGGACTGACGCGAAAGGCATCTACTAGGCCAACAATGCCGCCTATGGTGGCTAGTAAAAGACCTAAAACAAACAGTACTAAAAATGCGATCGCCCCCATGGCCAAGCCTCCTTGCTGTCTGAGCCGATGTTCTCCAACGATAGCTCACTTCTGGCAATGTAGAACAATCTAAGCGAGTTCGTCTTCGCCCGAGACCATAATGGCCTGGAGATGCTTAAGCCCCTGCTTAACCCGGCGCGATACGGTGACGGCACTAATGCCCATGCGCTCAGCGGTTTCTTTTTGGGTTAGATCATAGAGAAATACAAATTCTAGTACTTCGCGGGTACGCTGCTCGAGCTGATAGAGAGACTGTTGCAGACGAATTTGGTCTTCCTGAGCCAGTTGAAAACTTTTGTATTTGAGGTCAGGTAACAGATCGCCCAAGCAAGTTGACTCTTCGTCTTTGACAGGGGCGTCAAGGCTGAGCAGCGATCGATTGCGATTGGCCAATTTCACATCTTGCCACTCGTCCACTGAAATTTCGAGAGCAGCCGCGACTTCTGCATCGCTGGGCAGTCGGCCAATCTCGGCCTGCAACTGTCGAATTACTCGACTTGACTGGCTTTGTAACGCCTGCCATCGGCGGGGAATACGCATTGATGTACTTTTATCGCGCAAATAATGCTGAATTTCGCCTCGAATGTAGGGAATGGCAAAAGAACTGAAAGCATAGCCCTTGCTCATATCAAATCGCTCGATGGCGCGAATGAGCCCCAGACTACCGACCTGCATGAGGTCGTCAAAGGTTTCGGTTGACTGTTGCCGCCAGCGGTAGGCTTCTCGGCGCACGAGCCCGATATTGAGCTGCACCAGATGATTACGCAAATTCAGGTCAGGATCATCCTGATATTGGCGCAGCAGCTCTAGGGTGCTGCCTTTAGCTTGAAACCGGGTAGTAGCAACCATGGTGATTTCAGGAAACGTCAAATCCAGATGAAAAGCCGATAACGACGGCTGTAAAGAGTGCCCCTGGGATCTGGCAAGAGCAGTGCGACCTGAATATAGATGGAAAGAACCAACTATATTGACTCAATCGACAACGTTGAGTTTCAAGGCAACGCATAGCAGCTAGAGATCTCTGCATGATGGTAGATAACAACAGCCTAATATTGGTGTGAGAAAGCCACAATGGCGTAACCACGGAGACACCATATCTCGTTTGATTAGTATAGAAGCTGACAATCCTGTATCTGGAACTTTTCAACCTGACGCCCCTCAACTGATCTCTGGAACGTTATATGGGTTCAACTGTGAGTCCTTCTCTGGGTGATAATCCTTGATAGGAAAGGATTTCAGGCCTGTTTGTGGAATCGTTATGAATCTATAAATTTTTGGCTAAGCCAGCGAATAGGAGTGCGTGTACCCAAGCCAGGATGATGTTTTGAGTGATCGGTATAGTCGGCAATCGTCTAGCGATGGCACTGGTAGTGTCAGTATTTCCCTCAGGTGGACACTAGAAACGTTACATAAACTTGGCTAAAGCTTCTTAGCTTAAGCTCATCTAGATGCTTTATGTACATGTCACTATGGCTGCCAGGTTAGAACCTCTGGCGCCGTATCTCTAAATATGAAACTGCTATGGTCTTTTTTGATTCTCGCCCTGATTGGCAGTTGTCCGCATCGCGGGTTACCCCTGAGCGGATATTTTGGCAGCGGCGGCGGTTTATGAAATCGCTCATTGGTGCCGGTGTAGGGTTAGCAGCGGCCTCAGCAGGAGCTTGCCAACGCTCCAATGCCGGGGACGTTGACCTGGACACCACGCTAGGGCAGCCCCTGATTGGGGTACGGCAAAACCCGGCCTTTGCCGATGCAGGCCGAGACCTCACCGAACAAATCTATGCCAGCAGCTATAACAACTACTACGAGTTTGGTGGTAGCAAGAATATTTGGGAAAGTGCCCAGGCTTTACCGGCTGACCCATGGCAGCTAGAGGTCGGTGGGTTAGTGAAAAATCCAACTACGTTTGACTTAGATGATCTGACCGAGCGGTTTGATTTAGAAGAGCGCATCTACCGATTTCGCTGCGTCGAAGCCTGGGCTATGGTGGTGCCCTGGATCGGGTTTCCCATGAAAGCGATCATGAACGTAGTAGAACCCACCTCGGCTGCTAAGTTTGTGCGGTTTACCTCTTTCTACGACCCGCAGGTATGTCCCGGGCCTGGGCTGAGTTTGTCTCGCAATCTGCCCTGGCCTTACACCGAGGGGCTAACGATAGCGGAAATGGCCAATGACCTGGCCTTTTTTGCGGTGGGTATTTATGGCCGCACCCTACCTAAGCAGCATGGAGCCCCGATTCGTATGGTGACGCCTTGGAAGTACGGCTTTAAGGGGGCTAAATCTATTGTCAAGATTGAATTTGTGGCCGAGCAGCCCGCCACCTACTGGAACACTCTGGCACCCAATGAGTATAAGTTTGAGGCCAATGTAGAACCCGAGGTGCCTCATCCCCGCTGGTCCCAGGCAACCGAACGCCTAATCGGTGAGCGAACGGCTATGTTTAGCTGGGAAGAGCAACCCACCGTGATTTATAACGGCTATGGGGACTATGTGGCGGGGCTCTATAGATAAAGCCCATGGCTAGGCGGCGATCGCCGCCCGAATTGCCCTTTCATCTAAATCTTTGCCGATCACCACCAGGCGAGTTTGCCGGGGTTCAGCAGCTTGCCAAGGGCGGTCAAAGAATGAGTCAAACCGCTGGCCAACGCCATGGACTACTAGACGCATCGCTTTACCGGGTACGTCGACAAATCCCTTGATGCGATAGATTTCGTGGTTGGCAGCAAGTTGTTCTAGGCGCTGGACAAGTGCTTGGGGTTCAAATCCCCGATCGAGCACAACGGAAATTGCGACGATGTCGTCGTCATGGTCGTGATCATGCTCGTGGTCGTGGTGGCTGGGGCGGCGGTCGAGATCGTCTTCGACGGCGGCGTTAAAGCCTAGTAGCAGGTCTGGGCTAAGGAGATCCTGGCCTAAGCCCAGAACCTTGACTGGACGGGGAAGCTGCTGGGTCAGCCATTGCTCGATGCGGGTGCGATCGCCCTCGGTCACCTGATCTATCTTGGTCAGCAGCACCAGGTCAGCGCAGTTGAGCTGGTCTTCAAACAGTTCTTCGAGCGGGGTTTCGTGGTCGAGGCTGTCGTCGGCCTGGCGCTGGGCTTCGAGGGCAGGGAGGTCGCCCACCAGGTCGCCTGCCGCTAAGGCTTCGCAGTCTACTAGGGTAACTACACTATCTACCGTTGCTGCCGTGCGAATTTCGGGCCAGCGAAAGGCCTGCACCAGGGGTTTGGGCAGCGCCAACCCAGAGGTTTCAATCACGATGCAGTCAATTTGGTCGCGGCGGGTGATCAGCGCCTGCATGGTAGGCAAAAATTCTTCTTGCACCGTGCAGCAGAGGCAGCCGTTGGCAAGTTCGAGAATGTTGCTGGCGACCTCACCGTCTTCATCGCACAGTTGGCAACTGCGCAGGAGGTCACCATCGATGCCCACTTCGCCAAATTCGTTGACCAGTACAGCAATGCGCCGCCCACCAGGGTTTTGCAGTAGGTGACGAATCAAGGTGGTTTTGCCCGCCCCCAGAAAGCCGGTAACGATTGTGACTGGAATTTTGTGCATGACCTACCGAAAAGTCGCCGACCCTCAACCTAGCACGGTGACTACCCATCGGAGACTACAAACTCTGTCGTTAGCTACTCGCCGTCGCCTACAAACGGGTGTTCGGTTTCCCCAAAGATGGCGCTGGAGTGGCAGTAATACTTAAACTCCAGCAGGTTATGAAAAGGGTCTTGGAGAAAGAAGGTGCGGTGCTCTAGAGGCGTACCGGGGAAGCGGCGCTTTTCGCCCTGGTAGAAGGTGAGTCTGTGATCCTGAGCCCGATACAGAAGGGTTTCCCAGGCGGGCTCGGCCAAAAACACCAGGCCAAAATGGCGAGGATAGATGCCCTTTTGGGGAGCCAGCTCAGCGGTGGTATGGGCGACAAGCTGATGGCCGTAGAGATTCAGAATTAGAGAGCTGGGTGTTTCTCGCCCGGTTTCACACCCTAGCCCCTGCACATAGAATTCCTTGGCTGTGGGAATATCTGCCACGGGAAAGGCCAGGTGAAACAGCACAGTAGAGGAAGTCATATTCCAGGAGATTGCTCTGATGGGGCATTGGTGCGGGCGGAGTGCGATCGCCACAGGGGGTCACTCAGATTCTAACCATCCACTTAGGCGACAACGGGGCGATCGACGGCGTTGAGCAGGGCTTTGAGGACGGTATCTTCGGCCTGGCTGATCTGCTGGTCGAGCAGGGCAATGTTAATTGCCTTAGACAGCACAAAGGCGGCCACGTCTGGCTCGAGTTGCTCAATTAGAAGCTCCATGGGCATGGGTACCTTGAGGGCCGCATGAACCCCTGCGATCATCGACTCGTCCATGCCCATGGCCGCGAGGCGAGGGCGTAGGGTAGCCCACTCAGCTGTAGGGTCTTGCCCGCTGGCGTGGAGAATAGACGCCAGCAGTCGCTGCACCTTGCTCTGCTGGGCAGAGGTCATCGCCTTGTAGGTGAGGGTATCTTCGGCAGGGGCGGTATTGGCCTCCTGGTTGAGATTGTCGAGAATCTTTTGCCACTCGGCTTCAGTACACTGTTCAGGTTTGCCAACACAGAGGGAGACCTGAATGCGGTTGCCTGTGGTTTGTAGTTGAGTTACCTCCGCCTGAATACCCAGGTAGCCGAGCCACTGCGACACCATACCCACCAGCTTGCCGCTGGCCGACTGAGCCTGGGTGAGCATCTGCACCTGGGTTCGTACCAGGGGCCGAACGAGCTGTACGAGCATATCGCTTTCCTCAAGACCGTCTCGATCTTACACAAGTCAGCTTGAGCTCGCAGTAGTGGAGTACGCCATTGGTGTCAGGCATTTCTGCAGCAGGTTGAGGCAATTAGGGTGAGTCGCCAGTACCGACATCCCTGATTGAGACTGGGATACAAGCTTGGTCGGGTGCTCAGAACAGCGTTTAACGAATGAGACCAATGCGGTCGAGGGGCCAAAATCGAAATCGCGCTCGACCAATAATGTTTTGCTGGGGCAGACCACCCCAAACGTGGGAATCATTGCTGTCGTTGCGGTTGTCGCCCATGACAAATACCTGCCCCGGGGGGATCGTGACGGGCTCTAGACCGTAGGCGGGCGGCTCTAGGATGTAGGCCTCTTGTAAGGGAGTGTCATCTACTAAAACCTGACCCTGGTTGACCTGTACAGTCTGGCCTGGTTCGCCAATTACGCGCTTAATAAAGGCTTGGCGGGGCTCGTAACCGAGCCGGATGAGCTGGGGTGGCGGGGCAAACACCACAATGTCGCCCCGGTGGGGGGGCTGCCAGTAGTAGCTGATCTTTTCGACCAGCAGGCGATCGCCAATGTGTAACGTCGGATCCATCGAATTGGAGGGGATGTAGCGCGGTTCAGCAATCAGCACCCGCACCGTGAGGGCGACGGCTAGGGCCACCACTAGGACGCGCAGGTTGCCCCATTGATCGGCCCAAATAGCCTGCCAACGTTGCCAGGCCGAGGTCTGTGACGAAGCGGGTTGGTCAGGCTGAGGCGCAGCCGGTGGCGTAGACTGCGAAGATTGCGATCGCTGAGGATCCATAGGCTTATTGCATTCGAAAAATAGGACAGAGCTACTAGCCCCTGCCTGTCACCTTACAGGGGAAAAGGCTACGAAAAAAGCGGCGCTAAGTTAAAAGCCAAATTCTAAAACGACTCCAGTGTTTTCGTTGAACTGTTCGTAGCTAGTGATCGCTCGCACAGTAATCTGATCATTGACGCGGTAACGAATACCAAATATGGCTGGGGTGACGTTGGTAAATACTTTTTGCACTGACAACGAAATACTGGGCGATAAATTAAAGCCCAACTCACCGCCAATATCGATCGCGCCATCTTGGATGCCGGGAGGGGACGCTGAATACAACCTGAGGTCGATTCGCTCTAGCCCCGCGCCTAAGAAACCCTGCAAGTTATTGAGCAAAGCCGAGCCAGCAAAGGCTAGTAATCCCTGAAAACCGTCACCGCCCCCAGAGACGCTGCCCAGGGTCGATTCTAGGGCGGCTAAGAACCCACCGCTGACTAGGGCAATGATTTCGTTCTGCGATCGGGCCGGGGTGCTCGACAGTTCTACATCTTGAAGATTGACCACCCGGCTGACGCGACCGTTGACCTCGGCGCGAATGCGAACCGTCTGCACGCCCCCTTGGGTCAATCCCAATTGATCGATAATTGACTCGCTGATCTCATTGCGAGGGAAGGGCGTTGCCACTGCTAGAGAATTGCCAGCTGCGGCATTGTCGGGCACGATCGCTGTCAAGGTCGCCACTAAATAAGGATCAATGGCTTCATCCAAATCTCGAAATTCAGCATAGTTGTCATTGCCAGTCAACCTAAACTCAGTGGTCAACAGATTAATGCGGCCCGATGGCAGGTCAATACGACCCCTGGGTTTAATGTTGGGGACGGTCCCGAGCAGATCCAGCGTGCCTTGGGCTTGCACATCGACAAACCCAGGTACGGCCAGGCGTATATTGTCGTCCAGCACCAGCTTTAAATCTTCTAAAATTGGTGGAATAGGCGTGAAAATACTTGGTTCTTGGGAAGCTACAAAGGTTTCTGTCGCCCTGCCCTCAATCTGTGACTCGGGCAGGGTCAAGATCCCATTGGACAGGTTGACTTCGCCTGAGACCAACGGTGGCAGCAAAAATACACTGCCGTCTACCACGACATCGCCATCGACGCCCCCTCGATAGGTACCCGTAGGGCTACGCAGATCCAGGGCAATTTGATCGAGGGTAATTTGTAGGGGAGAAGCGCTGCCGCCGGAACTCTCGGCCAGGGCCGGACTGCTACCATCAAATGCGCCGGGCGCTAGGTCTCGTACCGAAGGCAATAGCTTGAGGTTGCCCTGGGCTGTAATCTGGCCGTCGCTAAAGTCGCCTTGTAGATTTTGAACATCGAGCACTAGGCCATTGTTGTAGACCGAATTTGCAGTGACTGAACTGAGGTTGTCGGGGTCGGGTTGGCCGACGACCTGAATGTTGCCCCGAATATTGGTGAGCGGTTCGGGTAAGCTGCGGGCGCTGATAGTGACCCCGTCAAAGTTAGCGTTGCCAGCGACGGTGAGCGTAGTCAGAGCCGCTTGCAGCGATTGATCAGTGAGCCAGCGACCCTGTACGGCTAAGGCCAGATCAGCCTGGCCTTCTTCCCAGGTGATGGCCTGGGTCAACAGGTTGATTAGGGCAAAGCCCTCGTCACGCATGCGTAGGTTGATGGCAACATCGTCAGATTTGGGCCGCTGGTTGAGGCCGGGTAGCGATAGGGGCACACTGGCTACCAACCGCAGTGGGTCATCATCTTGTTCATCAATGGCCAGGCGGCTAATCAAGCTAAACCGGGCATCGGCATAGCCAAAGGTAGCGGTGGCTAGATCAATAGACTGTCTGTTGATGGTGGCCTCATTGACGGCCAACTGACCCCGCACTTGGGGATTGGCGAGGGTGCCCGTCAGGGTGGCGCCTAGGTTCATCAGACCATTTAGATTATTGGGTAAGCGTAGGGGTTGTCGGAGCGCTTGAACGGGCACGTCACTGATCTCAAGGCGTAGGGTGCGCGCAACGGGGTCGTCGGGGTTGAAGCTAAAATCACCGTTGAGGGTGGCTACTGCTACCCCCTGCTGGGTTGTGGCCGAGAAGTCAGAGAAGTCAGATTGCAGGCTAATGGGTTCAAGCCGAATGACACTGTCTTGGTAGCTGCCCTGGGCCATAGCTTGATCAATGCGATAGACCGATCCATTGCTGCCGTTGGGGTTACCCCAAACCCAGTTGGCTCCAGCCAGATCAAAGGTGACCTCGAGGTCGTCGGGTACGGCACCGTTGGCGGTCACCGTGCCTGAGATGCTGCCCACAAATTCTTCTAAAGGCGGTAGCCGCGCTGTCTCAGCCTGGGCTGCGAGACTATCTTGTAGCTGCTGTACTTCAGCTAACCAACGCAATTGATCGAGCAGGCTAGCATTGCGATCGCCCACTGGTTGAACCGTTTCTAGAGAGGCCAGGTCGGCCTCGGTAGCGGGGCGAAACCATGGGGGTGGCTGGAGCACATTCAGACGAAAATCGGCTCGTTCAAAAATGAGGAAGGTCTGCAAAATCTCTTGAATCTGCCCATTGTCGATGGTCAGTTCGCCGTTGAGTTGGGGGGTGTTGCCCAGGGTGTAGGTGCCGCTGGCCAGGTAGCGGCTGAGCCCCGATGCTGACTCAATCACACCGCCTACTAGGCCAACTACGCCATCGGCATAGGTGACTGTTCCCCGCAGGCGACCATAGCGGGTTTCCATCTCTCTAGGGCGATCGGTGTTGCCGTTGGCGGGGGACTCAGGGGCAACGCTACCAGCATTGGCGACCACCGTTTCGGTGGGCAGGCTGAGATACCCTATGCTTGGATCTTGCACATCGAAGCTGGCCCGAACCGTAGGCTGGCGCAGGTTAGCGACAATTTCGGCGGCGGTGATGAGGCCGCTGACGGTGCCAAAGCCGCTCGTCTCTCCCTGGGGCAGGCGAATATCGCTCAGGGGTAAATTGGCCACGGTGGCGTAGAGATCATCGCCCTGGATGTGGCCCCTGGCCAGAGCGTCACCGCCCCTGACCTCAAAGTCTAGGTCGCGATCGCCCTGGCCGGAGGCCACATAGACGCGATCGCCACCGCCGGTCAAATCTACCGCCAGCGGGCCCCCCTGGGTATAGGTGACAGGGCCATCTAGGGGAGAAACAAAGGCTAACTCTCCTGCCATTAGCCCCACTAGGGAAGCCTCGCCGTTGAGGGCCAGGGCTCCGGGGCGGCCCCGGAGCCGCCCCTGGAAGAAGGCATTGCCCTGGAGAGGAATAACTTCTGGCACAGGCAGGGCGGCAAGACTGTAGCCATCAACATTGAGATTGAGATCGAGATTGGCGATCGCCGGTGCTCCAGCGCCACTGAGCTGGGGCGTTACCAGCCCACTGACTTGTATGCCCGCCGTACTGGCCTGCTGTACCAGCACCGACTGCCCATTCCAGACCAGATCCGCAGTGAGAGGCTGACGCACCTGGGCCAGTTGGGGCGCCCGCGCCGCTACAGTAGCTAGCCCGTCAGATAGAACAAGTTGGCCCTGACCACGGATGCCAGCTGGACTGAGATTGGCGGTGGTACCCGTAAATCGAAACTCGCCCTCAGCGGTGCCCTGGAGGTCAGGCGCAAAGGCTGCCATGGCCAGGCCGCTGCTGCGTAGGTTTGCACTCCACTGGCCCCCGGCCAGGTCAGCCTGGGTGAGCACCGTCCCCTCGGCCAGGACGGCTTGGGCTATACCTTGCCCCTGAATACTGTTCAGCCCGCCAGCGCCTAGAATACCGGCTAGCTGAGCCGTGCCATTGACCACCCCGTCGGCAGATATCCCCAGCTGGTTGAGCTGTAGCCCATTGGCAACTAAGGTAGACTGCCAGCGGCGATCGCCCAAGCCCAGGGTGCCTCTGCCCGCCACAGTGCCGCCCGCTACCTGGACAAAAGTATCGGTGAACTGCAAGGTATTGTCGGCGAGAGCCACAAACCCCTGGGCCGGGTAGGTGCCCTGGGGAGCTCGCCAACTGGCGTTACCGACCAACTGGTTAACCGGGCCAGAAAACTCAGCTTCCACAAACACGGGGCCCAGCACCAGAGAGGCAGGTAGGCCGTAGAGGCGACCGATCGCATCACCTGGCAGGCGATCGCCGCGCAGGGTCAGAGCCAGCTGCCCTGGCTGACCAAAGGTGAACTGGCCGCTACCGGCGATTTCTCCCCCATCCTGGGGAATAGCCTGAATGCTATCGATGAAGACATTGGGGGCTGCCAGAGTCGTATTGACTCGCATCTCCGTAAAGGCCACCTGGTCAATCGTCACGGTATCTTGGGCAATCAGCGCTGTTGTAATGGTCGGTTTTTTCAGCGGCCCGGTCATGGTGACATCGGCTCCAAACGTACCATTAGCCGGCACCGGCAGCGCCGTTCCGAACAGATCTGAGGCCTGGGCCACGGTAAAGGGGTTGACCTGACCGCTGAAGTCGTAGCCCCCATCGAGGTCGAGGGGGCCGCTGGCCCGAGCCGTCAGCTCGCCCATGCTGGCGGTCACGTCCTCAAATTCAAAGACTCGGCCCCGAAAGCGCACATCGCCCTGGAGGTTTTCTAGCCGCTCGGGCAGCACCTTCCAGGCGACGGTTCCCTCACTGACTTGAGCCGTGCCCATAAAACTGGGGGAACGCTCACCCCCCAGTTCTATATCTACACTGCCGCTCACCAGCCCAGTGGGAAATTGAACCGGCAACGGATTTTTGAGAAACGACTCGACCAGGGGCATGATGTCGGTGGCCCGAGCCTTCTGAGCCCGCAGGTTGAGCTTGCCCTGGAGGCCAGTACGGGAGGGGGCAGGATTAGGACTGCTGGCCCAGGCCGGCGGGGCGGGCAGTACCAGGCTGTTCAACAGCCGGGGGGGAACCCAGGCCAAAAATTGAGGACTAGCCACCTGATCGGTTACCGAGTCTTCTAGCCGGTTGGGTGGCAGTTGGAGGGAGCCTTTAATGACTACATCGCCACCCTTCACTGAGGTGCCTGCTAGCGTCAGGTCGATACGCTGAGCTTGAGGCTGGGTAGCAACGCCCCCCTCGACCCCTGCTCCTTCGGGATCGACCTCTAGATCGACGTGGCTGAACTCACCCTCGCCCTGAACATCGACGAGGGCAATTTGGGGGCGATCGCGCTCCCCGGTACCGTAGGGCAAGAGGGTAAGGCGGCTGTCACGCAAGCTCAGCGTTCCCAGCGACACATCAATAAACGGGTCGCGGTTGGGGTCGTCTTCAGGCAGGTCTAGATCTGTGGCTACCCACTCACCATCCGCAGCCTGTTCCAGGTAGGCCTCTGCCTGCTCTAGGTAAATCATCAGGCGCACCTCGCGGCGCAGCAGGTCAAAGGGGTTAAAGCGCACCTCAATAGCCCCGATCGTGAGGGTATCGGGGTCGGTGGCCGTTGGCGGGAGCGCCGATGCGCCAACTCGAATACCCGTTGGCCCCAGGCGCTCGAGGGGGCCGAGCTCAACCGGGCGATCGAGCGCCTCGGAAAGCTCGTTCGAGAGCCAGGGAATCAGGTTATTACGGCTCCAGACCCAGCCCGCAAAGCCAGCGACACTACCGACCAACAGCAGCCCGGAACCCGCCCAGCCGACGATTCGCCAGCGCCACCTGCCACCTGGGCTGGATTCTTGCGCAGGCTCTGGTTCTTGAGAAGGGGTCATACCCGTTTACACCACCGCAAACCACCCAATCATAGTAGTGAACTCCCCAACATCTGCCTACCATCGGTAATGAACTTAACCGCTGTGACCTGAGGCTTGAGTCATAGTGACGCCGAACGATGCCATTGGGGGAGCTCTACCCCTATAGCGTCAGACGCCAATCGGTGAGACTTTGTTCGGGCTGCAGCGGCCCGCTACAGTGGACAGGTAACGCTGTTGGGTGAGATATAGCTATGGTGTACGTGCTGTTGTTTAACGCTCGCACCGAGAATGAAGGTATTCATACCTTGAACATCGACGGGAAGGATCTAGTCTTGATGTTTGAGCATGAAGATGATGCCACTCGTTTTGCCCTTATGCTGGAGGCTCAAGACTTTCCGGAGGCCACCGTAGAGGCCATGGAGCAAGAGGATATTGAAGAATTTTGTGAATCTGCGGGCTATAGTTGTCGCCTAGTTGAAACAGGGTCGCTAGCCATGCCACCGGAGCAAAATCTGGAGCAAACAACCTGGAACCCCGACCAGCCTGAAGAGGCAGCGCCATCTTCGACGACCAATGGCCCTTCCCAAACCGAGCTTGACCGCCTCCGCCAGCAGCTTGAAAAATTGCTGTAATGCTAATCAATCCCCATGACCACACTCATTGACCGTGCCCGCCAAGGCGATGCCCAGGCCATTGCGCATTTGCTGACGCAATCTATGGCTCGGCAGGGTATTGTGGCTCGGGGGTATTGGCTGGGGGTTCAGCTTTGTCTAGAGCTGGAAGCGCCGACACCCATCTCCCAGGCGCTAGTGGTGCCCCGGATTCAGAGGGGGTTAGAGCGCCTGAACCTAACCTGCCCCCTAGAGACAGTTTGGGTTAGCGGGTGGCAGGTGGGTGCGGCCACGGCTGAGTGGCAAACTGGCTTTGCGCTAGGGGCAACAGGGCCATCGGCGGTGGCTTCGTCTGCAGTTCTGGCGTCACCATCGCCATCAACCAGTGGCGATGGTACCAGGATTCCGCCCCCGACTGGGACTGCAAGCAGCACCGACCCTCAATCCGATCGATCTGCGATCGCGTCACCTGCACCCGATCGACTAGACCCAGAGGCCGATAGCATAGCGTTGTCAGATACCACTCTGATGGCATTAGTTCACTTGGCTCCGCTGGTCAGCTACCTGGTGATCGGCGGACAGTGGCTGAGCGGATGGCCTTTGTTTTGGGGAGGCTCTTTTTTGCTACCCTGGCGCGTGGTAGCCCCGCTGGTGCTGCTGCTGGTCAAGGGGGGAGCACCCGACGCGATATCTAGGTCTGCCGATGTGCAGCGCCAGGCCAAAGCTGCCCTGAACTTTCAGCTCACTATGGTGATCGCCTGGGTGGTTACGATCGCGCTGATGTTTATTTTGGTGGGCTTTTTACTGGTGATCCCGCTGGCTCTGGTTGAAATGGTGAGCTGCATTATCGCCGCAGTCCAGGTTTCTGAGGGGCGGTCGGCACGCTACCTAGGAACCATTCGGTTTGTGCGCTAGGCGCGCCATCCTCTACATTAGCGGCAGTGTTTATTGTCTCTGCCCGTGACCGCATCCCAACCCACCGATCGGGGCCACCTGCTGACTGAACAGGCTAACCCTCGCAGTACTCAGCTCGACCAGCTCAGTAGCTTAGACCTGGTCGAACTGTTTAACCATGAAGATCAGCGCACCCTGACTGCGATCGCTGACTCTAAAGGCCCCTTGGCCGCCGCCATCGACGCCACAACCGAGGCCCTGCGACAGGGCGGGCGACTGTTTTACGTAGGGGCAGGCACTAGCGGGCGGCTGGGGGTGCTCGATGCCGCCGAATGCCCGCCCACCTTCTGTACCCCCCCGGAGTTGGTGCAGGGATTGCTCGCTGGCGGCGTCGGCGCCCTGGTGAAAAGTTCAGAAGGGCTAGAGGATATTGCCGCAGATGGCGCAGCGACGATCGCCGAGCGAGCCGTATCGGCTCAAGATGTGGTCGTAGGGATTACCGCCGGAGGCACTACGCCCTACGTGCGCGGTGCACTCACTGAGGCCCAACAGCGGGGAGCCACCACCATCTTTATGGCTTGTGTACCCGCCGACCAGGCCCCCATTGAGGTCGATATCGATATTCGTCTACTGGTAGGGCCAGAGCTGCTAGCGGGGTCAACCCGGCTTAAGGCGGGTACCGTGACCAAGATGGCGCTCAACATCCTCTCGACCGGCGTTATGGTGCGGCTGGGCAAAGTCTACGGCAACCGCATGGTAGATGTGGCGGTAACCAATACCAAACTGCGCGATCGCGCCCTGCGCATTCTCTGCGACCTTACCGATCTCGATCGCGACGCCGCTGGCACTCTGCTCGACCGCAGTCATCAGCAGGTCAAGCTGGCTCTGATGATGCACCTGGGCGATCTAGACGCGGAGACTGCCGCCATAAATCTTGCCCAGCACCAGGGACAGCTGAGGCAGGCACTAGAAGGAGCTAACAGAAGTGATTAGCTGGATTAAGGATCGCCTAGTAAGAAAGTTCTGGGGAAGGATCCATCCAAGCGCGATCTAGACTGGCACCGCCAAGCCTAGCAGTGGCGAGGCTGACTCCACGTAAATTTGCCCCGGTCAAGTTTGCCCCGCGCAGATCAGCGTCAGCCAAATCAGCGTTGCGTAGGTCGGCATAGCTCAAATTGGCGTTGCGTAGATCAGATCGACACAACCCGGCACCGGTCAGACTGGCCAAGCGCAGGTCGCTAGAGCTCAGATTGGCCTGGTTTAAGTTAGCGCCGCTCAGTTGAGCACGAATCAGGATCGAGCGAGTCAGGTTAGCAGCCTGCAAATCAGCCATTTCAAGACTAGCTCGCCAAAGATTACAGCCGCCCAGGTTAGCGCCTACCAGCACCGCACCATCGAGGTTAGCCGACACTAAATTGGCCTGAGCAAGGTCAATGCCAGGCAGCTCCAGGCCAGGCATCCAGGCCTCATGAAAGTCAAGGTGGCTAAAGTCACGCCGCCCAGCGGCATAGAGATCAAGCACCTGGGCCATCGTGATGGACTGCATATCTATAGGACTTGCTGTATCCATGAAAATCTCCCTGCCCTGCTCTAATCCCCTCTCCCGAGTTCCAGGCGATCGCGACCAACCGATCACTACGCATTCGCTGCTCTATCCAAGCCCACCTATCTGTTAAGTAATGTAACAATCTCTCATGGTGTTTGCAAGGGGCGTCAGTAGTGTGGTTACAGCTCAGGTGTCAGCCATCAAAGCTTTGTCGCTCAACTTAACTCAGTGCGGGGAGTGCATGGCGATGCTATTGACCGCCAGCATTGACAACCCCAGCCCCTGACGATGGGGTTCGGAGCGCGATAATATTTCGGCTATTTGACCTTCGGGCTTTCGACAGCAACCGCCGCATTGGGCTGACTAAACAGGCCAAACAGCGGCCCGAGCAGTGCGCCGATCGCAAAACCACCGGCATGCGCCCAGTAGGCAATACCACCGCTTTCCATGCCGATCATGGTTGGGGTGCCGAGGCTGGCCAAGCCGTAAAACGCCTGCTGCACAAACCAAATGCCCAAATAGAACAGCGCTGGAATGCGGAGCGGTAGTGGGAATGGCCCTAGGGGCACCAGAGTGAGAATGCGCACCTCTGGAAAGCGGAAAATATAGGCCCCCATCACCCCTGCGATCGCGCCACTAGCGCCCAGAGATGGAATCTCAGAACCCATGGCAAAAAACCACTGAGCTAAGTTAGCCAACACCCCGCAGAGCACATAAAACAGCAAAAACCGCACGTGACCCATCTGGTCTTCGACGTTATTGCCAAAGATCCACAGATAGAGCATGTTGCCAGCAACGTGCAAAAAGCCGCCGTGGAGAAACTGGCTCGTCACCAACGTCAGCCACTCTTCAGCATTGAGGGCCGAAACTCCCGTGGTTAGGCTGATAGAAAACTCTTCGGGCACCACCGCCCAGGCATGGAAAAAGCTCGTCAGCCCGTAGGAGGGCAGGCTGAGTTCGTAGATGAAAATTGCTACATTGAGCACAATCAGCCCATAGGTGACGTAGGGCGTGCGCAGTCCTGGGTTGTAATCTTTAAGGGGTACCACCGATTTCCTCACTGCGACTGGGCACAGTTTTACTATCGCAGAGTGGCTGAAAAATGCAAATCTTCTACGAGGTAGATACCAAAAAGGCAGATGGGTAAAGCCATCTGCCCGGAGAGATCAATACAGCGTTCATTGTGCTTGCGAGACGGCGTTGACTGAGTTAAACTCGCGGAGCAAAGAAAGCTTAGAAATAGTGAATCAGACTGGTTAGCTGACCTGGGAGCCCATCGATCGACGCTTAGCAACCATGGCACCGCCTACAACCAAAAGGCTTAAGGCCATAGCGGGTTCCGGTACAGATTCGACGTCGTTAAAGCCCTTAGTGCCAGCTTTGAAGGTGTGGTTGTCGGTTTCGAAGCCGCCACCACCGGCCTGTGATATCAAAATTCGATTGAAAATATCATCGCTAGAGTCAGCGAAGAAATTGAAGTAAGCATTGTATTGGTTTCCATTGCCCTTTGTCCCGTAGGTCTGTAGAGCAGAGGCAACGTTAGTTGTCTTTGTATCGGCGGCAAAGGTACGGTTATCGCCATAGTAAACAAACTTCTGCACTAGGGCATCGCCGTTGTAAAACGAAAACTCATTACCGTCATGGGCAGAGCCCCAGTTAATGCCGAAGTAGTTATGGGTTGTATCTAAATTAATCTGAACATCAGTGCCAGAAAAAGCCGTCAGGTACTTGGATTTATTGTCTCTTGGGGATGCGAAGGTGGGGGCCCATTGATCTGAAGTGATGCGAGCGTTTTTAGTCGTATTGCCAATATAAGAATAAGTGATGCCGGCATCGGCAACGAGCTGATTCTGATTGTCAACGACGGCAAAACTGCCATCGTTAAACGCTACAGTATTAAACCCTTCAGTCTGAGCATAGATGGAATAAGCGCCTTGATTGGTTTCGCCGCCAAACCCGGCAATGCCTTTCATAGATGCTTGGGTAGCGGCATTGTCGCCTAGCGTAAACGAGATCGCTCGGGCGGGTTGAGCGATGCTAGCGAGTGCTACGGTGGTAGCTAAAATGCCAAGACTGTAGAGTCGATTCAGGCGCATGCAGGTATCTCCAGGTGAACTCGGTTACCTTTTGATTGTCCTTGGCCCAATAGCCATGTACCATCTGCGAATTCACGGAACCAGCCATCAAGTTTCTGTGAAGCCAATGCCTTCTGCCCGGTCTATGGACGCCCTTCAGGCAAAGGAATAAACTCAGTCTCTTCAGGCACAGCTGAGAATCGGCCCGCTTTCCAGTCTTGCTTGGCTTGGTTAATCCGCGCTTGGCGACTAGAAACAAAGTTCCACCATTTAATGCGTGGGCCTACGGGCTCGCCACCGATGATCATGCAACGCCCCGTCGCAGTGGCTCCTAACTCGGGGGTGCTACCGGGAGCCAATAGAACCATGCGGTGCTGGGGCAGGGGTTCGTTGTCAAGGGTTATCCCCTCAGTGACGCTATAGACCGCTCGCTCGCGGTAGTCAGTGGGAATAACCACCCGGCTGCCCGGCGTACACTGCACATCTAAGTAGACCATGGGCGACAGGGTTTGTACCGGTGAAGAGTAACCATCGGCTGCTCCAGCGATCAGGGTAATGGTGGCCCCATCGGCCTGCCATCGGGGCAGGGTGCCCTCGGGGTGGTGCTTAAACCAGGGGGCTACCTCCTCTTGGTCGTCGGGCAAGGCTACCCAGGTTTGAATGCCGTGGAGCACCGCCTCGCGTTGACGGACGAACTCTGGCGTGCGCTCCGAATGGGTGATGCCCCGGCCTGCGGTCATCCAGTTTACGGCGCCAGGGTAAATATCTTGTACTACCCCGAGGCTGTCGCGGTGGCGTAAGACCCCCTCAAACAAATACGTCACGGTGGCCAGGTTAATATGGGGATGAGGCCGGACATCAACCCCCTGCCCTGGGGCAAATTGGGCTGGGCCGAGGTGGTCGAAAAAAATAAATGGCCCGACCATCATGCGATGCTCATGGGGCAGTAGACGCCGGGCCTGAAATCCTCCCAGGTCTTGAATGTGAGGTTTGAGCATGCGATCGATAGAATCTGGCATGGCACTACAAAGGCATGGCACTACAAATTAAAGCCAGGTAAGGCTAGGGACGTCGCCCCTACTATACGCTAGGTAAGCGTACGGGCTCAGACCTGAAGCTCCAAGCTCTATCGGGTGGCGCAATTTCTTACACTAGCTATATGGCGAACCTTGCCTAAAGCAACTCGTGCTTGCTTGATCTTGCTTGACTGCCGTCGCCCTTCCTGATGTTATGACCAAACCCTTCACATGCCGCACTGGGCTGGCGACCTCAACGGTGTTAGGCGTGTTGTTGACCTGCTGTATTAGCCGTTCGGCGCCGACGGCTACCCCTAATGGTCTGCCCTCGGCTGCTGGAAGTACTACGTCTGGCGGTGCGATCGCACCGCCAGACCTTTGGTACCAGGCCGTTGCCGAAGCCAACCAGGCGGCTGGGTTAGCCACCACTGCCACCACTGCGGCTCAATGGCACCAGGTAGCCGCAGGCTGGGGACGCTCGATCGCACTCCTGCATGCAATGGCCCTTGACGACCCTCGCCAGCCCGTTGCCCAGCGCAAGGCCGACGAATATCGACAAAACCTGTACCTGGCTCAGCGCAAAGCTGACCAACAGGGCTTGCCCAGAGCCTTGCCCACCCTAGGTAGCGACGTGCTAGACGAGCAGGTTAGTCTCTACCGCGCCTACGTGGCAGCCCTAGGGCCACCTGACGTGCTGATTATCGGCAGCTCGCGATCGCTCCAGGGCATCGACCCCCAGGTGCTACAGCAGGCCCTCGCTTTAGAGGGCTACCCTGGTTTGCGGGTTTATAACTTTAGCGTCAATGGGGCAACGGCCCAGGTAGTGAGCTTTATTACCCGACAGTTGTTGGCCCCCGACCTGCATCCCCGATTGATCATTTGGGCCGAAGGCTCCCGCGCCTTTAACAGCGGCCGGTTTGACCGCACCTTTGCCGAGATTCTGGCCTCGCCAGGTTACGCTGCCGTGCGAGATGGGGCTCGCCTAACGCTACAAGACTCAGGAGTACAGGCTGAAGCCACCGCCGATACTGCTGCGGCTGCCCCAGATACTGACTACGGCACGGTACCCCTGAGCCCCATTGACACCCAGGGATTTTTAGCCGTTGACGACCAGTTCAACCCGGCGGTGTACTACCGCAGCTTTCCTCGGGTCGCAGGGCTCTACGACAACGCCTACCGTCCCTTTCGCCTGGAGGGGGTGCAAACGGTTTCTTTGGCCGCCATCACCCAGTTTTTGCAAAGCCAGAATATTCCTTTGGTGTACGTCAACTTGCCCCTCAGCAACGACTACCTAGACCGAGTGCGGATGGGCTACGAACGCCAGTTTCAGCGATTCTTGCAGACCAGGGCAGACCAGGGCCAGCTCATTTTGCTAGACCTACTCGAAGACTGGCGCTGGAAATCGCACCTGTTTGCTGACCCTAGCCATATTAACCGCTATGGCGCCCGTGAAATGGCCCGCTTGATCGCGCTTGATGGCCGCATTCCCTGGCCTGAGTCTGATCTGCCTGACGGTGCTGAAGGGGACGGAGGGGAATAGGGGCTAGGGAGATCAGGAGATGGGGAGTGTAATAGCTGTACCTTCAATATCACTGCCCTGGTTGATGGCACCGGGCTATGCGGAGCAGCATGGCGTCGAGTCGGGCCAAATCGCCAAAGCCCGCTCCCTGGCCGGTTAAAAAGCCGCCCATCTGTAGAGAATATAACCCTGGCACCTGCCAATACCAGAGAGCGGGTAGGTGGCCCATGGGCGCATCTAGGTCAAACTCCAGCCAGTTGTAAAACTTGAGGAACCCGACCGGGCGCAGGGGCAGGGGCATGAGCCAGCCCACCTCTGAAAGAAATGGGTGGGGGGTCATCCAGTTGCGCAGGGATGGGTCAAACTCTGTGGTGGCCAAAATTTCGTCGTAGATCTGCAGCTGGACCGAGAAGCCAAAGTGTCCCCCACTGGCCTGCTGCCAGCGATCGTCGAGGGCGTGGAGCAACTGGCAGGGGAGAGCGGCTATGGTTTCAGGCGTTAGGAGCGATCGCCGATTAGCCCGTTGTTGCTGCGCCGGGGAATTCTGCAGCTGTGATTCTACGGCTTGCCGTAGCAGGGTTGCCGTCAGGCGATCGGCCGATATCCAGTCGTCGTCGTGGAGCAGCAGGCTGAGTTCGTCAAGGTCGGCGGCGAACTGGCTTTGGGGTTCGAGTTGGCTATGGAGCCTGTTAGCTAGCACTGGCTAACCCTCCCATCATCAGGGTTTGCGTTGGCGCCAGAACCGCCGCTGCTTCAAGGGGCATGGAGTGGTTGAGGTGTGCCATGACGACCTCAACCACCTCGATACTGGGGCTGTAGCGGGGGCTGAGGCTAGGGCAACCCCAGCGCCAGGTCGGTAGATGCCCCTGGGGGGCCTCAAGGCTAAAGGTAAGATCGCGGTAGGGCTTAAAGCCACGATAAAACCAGGTGGGTTCGTCGCGCCACCCGAGCACCTGCAAAAAGTCTAGCCACCGCTTTTGCTCGTCGGGCTGAATCTGCTGCTGACTGCGGTAAACCTGCTGCTGGGCTTTGAAGCCAAATTTGCCGTTGCTGTAGCGGCTCCAGAGACCATCGATAGTGGCCAAATCGATGGCGGGTAGCCGCGACACTGTGGCGGCTATAAGGGGCTGTTGACCTTGTTGGAGAGCGGCTAAAATGGCTATTTCTGTCTCTAAATCGGCTGCTTCCCAGGCCTGCTGGCGTAGGCAGTGACGCAGGCGATTGTAATCGACCCCGGCGGCGGAAGCGATGCTGCCGTAGAGCCCATCGCGCACCTCTGTCTCGATCGCGATCGCCTCGTCAACAGAAATATTCCGCAGGCGACGGGCCTGGTCTAAGCGGCCCTGGTCGTACTCGGAGGGATAGAGATCGTTGGCCATGACTTCGTGGCAGAGGGCCTGGTACTGATCGCGTTGTTCCTGGACCTGCTGGGCCTGTTCTTGCCGGGCCGCCTCGGCCTTGGCCTCAGCTGCCAACTGCTTACTCTCAAAGGTTTTGGCCGAGACTTGCTGGGCCTTTAGAGACATGTCATCTCGATAGCGTTGCTGATGCTTTTGGTAAATTGTCTCAGCTTCGGCCATAGGAACGCCAAGGTTCTCAGCCAGCTCTTGCAGCACTGGCCAATGATCATCGTCGGGATCTTTGAGCGCGAAGGGCGGGTCACTGACCATGGCCCACAACCGGCTAAACTCGGCCTGGGTGATTTCGTCAAAGTGACGACGTTTTTGGGCTTGGCTTGTAAACGGGCCAGTTGCTTTGGCATTCAGCACTTCGGCCTGCTCTACCGATAACCCTAGACGCTGACGCAGCAGATTGAGGTTATCGAGTTCGGTGGGCGATAGCTCACCTTGAGTACGGCTGTAGGTTTCGGCCTCTGCCAGGTAGTCGCGATTGGGAGCAAACAGTTCGCCACTCTGGGTGGCGGACATAAGACTCATTAGATCTTCGGCGCTATCAGTCTGAATCTTCAGGGTGATCGCTGCAATACGGATCTGGATGAAGGTCGTAGTCGGGTTGTAATAAAGGCGATCGCGCAGCCGCCGCAAAATTGAGCTCAGGCGGTCTGAATCAGCCTCGAACTGAACCCCAACCCGAATTTCGGCTATGTCTCTAATTTCTGTGACAGGCTCGTACCGAATCTGGCTCATCCCCTCAAGGTCGCGCAGATCTTCAATCAGATAGCGAACCTCGGTGACCACGTCATCGCTCTTGAACTGAGGGTCTACGATCGTGATACGAAATTTAACGCTTTCCGCCAAGCTAGCACCTCACAGACGACCCTAAATCTCCGATCGACTCGTTTGCCCCCTATAGTAAGCCAGATAGCATATACAGCTCATCTAAAACCGTTTTCTCCAGGGCATCGGTTTCCTGGGAGCTGAGGTGGTAAAAGTCTCGCCCCTGGATCAGACGACCCCGATTTAACTCTGAGGCAGAGAGCTGGGCCAGTATTTGTCGCCGAAAAGCGTCGGGCTCTGGCCCCCAGAGGCTGATTGGGTTCAGGGTTTCAACCACCAAGGCTTCAAAGCTCTGGCAGTAGTTAATCAATCGCTGCTGCTGCTGTTGTTGTCGCTGGTGCTCTGCTGCCACCTCGGCTTCGGCCTGCTGTCGGGCTCGCTCGGCCTCACTGCGCAGGGTATGCAGCCGCTCGGCCTTGAGAAACTCAGCATCGGCCTCAGGCAGGCTCATATTGGTGGCCTTGTCACGCATGACCTGCCAAAAATCTTCGTCCAGGGTCATTTCTTGCTTGCAGGCCAGCAGTTCTTTGCGAAAGTGTTGATACTTATCTGCTAGGGATTTAAACGGCCCCATGGCCCTGGCGTTGAGGTCATCGGCCTCGTCATGGGAAAGGCTCAACTGATGGCGCAACAGCAGCAAGTTGGCCTTAGCGGCTGGGGTCAATTCACCAAAGGTGTTGACATAGTCTTTGGCCTGGGTAAGGTAGACCTCCTCGGGGGGAAGCAGCGCTTCGCCCAGGGGTAAAATCTGCGCTAAAACTTTAGCCTGGTTAGTCTGGATGGTAATGGTATGGGCCGGTGAAAGCTGAAACTCAAATCTATTGTTTTGCTTAGTACGATCGAGCCAGTTTTCAAGGCATCTGATCACCACCCTAAATCGGTTGAGGGGGATATTAAACCTCAGCCCCACGTAGCGATTGGGCTGGGTGCTGTGGTCGGGGAGCGTACCGGAAGGGGGGCGCTGGGGCAGTAAATCAAAGTCAAAGGTGGTCTGCTCAAGGCCACTGAGTCTGATGACGCTGCCAGAGAGTACCTCAAACCCAGTATGGATAACGCCTGGGTCTAGTGTGCACTCTACGGACTTGATCGAAAGCTGAAAACTATAGTCTGAGTTAGACGTCTGAACCATTTTGGCTAAGAGCAATGACGCTGGCTAAGTATAGCGCTGAGCAGCAAGCTGAGGGCCCGGTTGCTCGATGCATCGCCATAACTGGGGCGGCTAGTACCGAAAGGCGGAAGGCAGAAGGCAGAAGGCAGAAGGCAGAACGGGAATTCCAGGTCTCATAAGGGTTTCCGCGTGAGTAAACAGCTGGGTCATTTCCGCCTCAGAGTACTCGCTGACTCACAACCAACCCAGATCCTCAGGCAAAATCTTAGCTTGAGTAGCAATTTTGATATGTCAGTGCCGACTTATTCAGAGCTCCATCTCGATAACCCTGATCTTTAATAGAGGCAACTTGGTTAGCTCAGGAATTCGGTATGCCGATCATCTTCCTTTCCTATCGTCGTCGCGATAGCCAAACGATTACCCGCAAGATCCATCAGCATTTAACAGATACCTATGGCCCAGACGCTATTTTCTTAGACGACAAAAGCATTCCTAAAGGAGAAGACGTTCGAGCATATATCCGAGACATGATCAGTCAGTGCGCCATTGTGCTACCAGTGATTGCCGGGGAATGGCTCAATAGTCTGACCACTTTATTGAACATCAGACTATTAAGGAGTGGGAAGATCGCCAGCGAACTGGATCTCAACAAACTACTACACAAGGTTGAGGGCTAACCTTAAAACAAAACCCCAGGGCTTTTATAGCCGTGGGGTTTGTATAGTGGAAAGGGTAGAACCTTAACTTTACTTAAAGCCGACCGAGGCTTGCCAGACGAAGGCCAGCAGCAGGAAGAACAGGGGAATAATGGGCAGCACGTCTACCAGGGGGTCGAACAGGGAATAGGCCTCGGGCAATTTGGCCAGTAGCATCATAGCTTCCATTGGTTAAATATCCTCTCATTACACAGCCGGGACAGACCAGCCTCAGACCTGAGCAGAGCCGTGCCAGGAGCGGGCAGGCTGAAATCTGAGATTTGGTAAATTTTCTTCGCATTTTATCACGCTGGGGGAGCGATCGCCGCAGCGCTAGGAGCTAACCACTGGGCAAATTCTGTCTGAAACTGGTCAGCCAAAATCGCCTCTCGAACCCGCTGGGTAAACCGCACCAGCTCGGTGATGTTGTGGATTGAGATCAGGGTAAAGGCCAGCATCTCCTTAGCGTGGATCAGGTGGCAGAGGTAGGCCCGGGTGAAGGTTTGGCAGGTGTAGCAGGGACAGGTGCCATCGATCGCAGTGTAGTCGCGGCGAAAGCGCTGGTTCTTGAGGTTCCAGCGTTCCCCGGCTACCAGGGCCGTGCCGTGGCGGGCCAACCGGGTGGGGATGACGCAGTCAAACAGATCGACCCCAGCGGCGATCGCCTGGGCCATTTCGCGGTAGGTGCCGACACCCATCAGGTAGCGGGGTTTGTGGTCGGGCAGACAGGGGGCGGTGGCCTTGACAATGGTCTCGATCAACTCCGGCGGCTCGCCGACGCTGACCCCGCCGATCGCATAGCCCGGCAGATCGAGGGTAGCCAGCTGCTGGGCCGCCTCAGTGCGCAGGTCGGGGTAGACGCCCCCCTGCACAATGCCAAACAACGCCTGGTCAGGCCGTTGGTGGGCGGTGGCACAGCGCTGGAGCCAGCGCCAGGTGCGATCGGTAGAGGCTTTGATGGCCTCGCGACTGCACGGGTAGGGGGGGCATTCGTCGAAGGCCATGATCACATCGGCCCCCAGGTCGTTTTGAATCTGAATCGAGGTTTCGGGACGGATATTGATGAGCCGACCATCCCGAGGGGATTTAAAGGTGACGCCGTCTTCGGTGATGGTGCGCATCTGGCTGAGGCTAAACACCTGGAAGCCGCCGGAGTCGGTGAGCATGGGGCCATCCCAACCCATGAAGCGGTGCAGGCCACCGGCCTCGGCCACGATGTCTTCGCCCGGTTGCAGGTGCAGGTGGTAGGTGTTGGAGAGCACCATCTGCGCCCCGGTGGTGGACAGCTGGGCCGGGGTAACGGTTTTGACGTTGGCCAGGGTGCCCACCGGCATAAACCGGGGGGTGTGGACGGGGCCGTGGGGGGTGATGAAGGTACCTGCCCGCGCCTGGGTGTGGCTACAGCGGGCGTCGCAACTAAAGGAAAAGGCCTGGGTCAAAATGGGTTGCTCCAGGGAGCGGATGTTGGGCAGGGCGGCATTTATCGTAGCACTAGGGGAGGCCCGCCAGGCTTTTGGCTAAGGGCAGAGGGGCCGGGCTTTGCTACGCTGGATTCAGTGTTTTTTGAGCAGCAGATGGTTACGGCTTTAGGTAAACGATCGCACAGGCTGGTAGCCCGCTTCAAAGCCCTGGCTGACCCACTGCGGCTGGAGGTAATTGAGCTGCTGCGATCGCAGGAGATGTGCGTGTGCGATTTGTGCGATCGCATGGATATTGCTCAGTCAAAACTCTCCTTTCACCTCAAAACCCTGCGCGAAGCCGGACTGATTACCGCCCGTCAGGAGGGTCGCTGGATTTATTACAGTCTCAACCCGGCGGAATTTGGCGAGCTCGATGCCTACCTCAGCACCCTGCACCACCTCAGTCCCTCGCGTCTGGCCTGCCCCTGCCCACCCGATTATCGGCCATAGAGACTGCGGTTTATCTGATATGTCCCTCAGTGGATGCGCGACTATGAAGAAAATTCTACTGACGGGAATGTCTGGAACAGGCAAATCGAGTGTCATTGAAGAACTCCGAAGGCAGGGATTTAGAGCGATCGACCTGGACGAACCAGGCTGGTCGGAACACGACAATGATGGCAACCAACAATGGTGCGAATCGCGCGTGCAAGAAGCATTAGATTCTGCTGGTGACGACACGCTCTTTCTCAGTGGATGTGCAGAGAACCAGGTGAAGTTCTATCCCCAACTCACTGACATCATCCTATTGAGAGCGCCAGCCGAGATTCTTATAGACCGCTTGAGCACCAGAACTAACAACCCCTATGGGAAGCGATCGGAGGAACTCGAAGAAGTTCTCTACTATCTTGAAACGGTGGAGCCGCTGCTACGACGTGGGGCTACATGCGAGATCGAGACGACTATATCTCTTAACCAGGTTGTCGAGAAGGTACTAGCTTGTGTACGCCCAACCAGCCCACTGCACCGGAACGAATACACCAGAACGAATACAAACGAATACAGTTGATCGGTGAGATGCAAATAATCGGTGAGATGCAAATAATCGGTGAGATGCAAATAATCGGTGAGATGCAAATAATCGGTGAGATGCAAATAATCGGTGAGATGCAAATGATCGGTGAGATGCAAAGGTCATTTACGTCCAGTGAGTGGGAACGTCAGCCGCAGCAATAGCAAAGCTAGCGTTTGGTTTAAGTTCAGCAAATGATGACAATAGTCGGCAACCCTCGGCGATCGGGCGCGATCGCCTCAACCTGGGCAAACGGATCTTGCCAATACCCCTTAGAATGATTTGGATTTTCCGTAAGCACCTCTGCCGCCTATGCCTCGCCGTGATGACATCCGCAAGATTCTGCTGATCGGCTCTGGCCCGATCGTCATTGGCCAAGCCTGCGAGTTCGACTACTCTGGCACCCAGGCGTGCAAAGCGTTGCGGGAAGAGGGTTATGAGGTGGTGCTGATCAACTCCAACCCGGCCACCATCATGACCGACCCGGAGACTGCCAACCGCACCTACATTGAGCCGCTGACTCCCGAGATGGTAGAGCGGGTGATCGAGCGGGAGCAGCCCGATGTGATGCTGCCCACCATGGGCGGGCAGACGGCGCTGAACCTGGCGGTAGCGCTGTCGAAAAATGGAGCCCTAGAGCGCCACGGGGTCGAGCTGATTGGGGCCAAGCTCGAGGCCATTGAGATGGCAGAAGACCGCAAGTTGTTTAAAGAGGCTATGGCCCGGATTGAGGTGCCGGTGTGCCCGTCGGGGCTGGCTGAAACCATGGATGAGGCGAAGCAGATCGCCCAGCAGATCGGTAGCTTTCCGCTGATTATTCGCCCGGCTTACACCATGGGCGGCACTGGCGGCGGCATTGCCTACAACCAGGAGGAGTTTGAAACCATCTCGCGATCGGGCCTCGATGCCAGCCCGGTGTCACAGATCTTGATCGAGCAATCGCTGCTGGGCTGGAAAGAGTACGAGCTGGAGGTGATGCGCGATCTGGCCGATAACGTAGTGATTATCTGCTCAATCGAAAACTTGGACCCCATGGGGGTTCACACGGGCGATTCGATTACCGTAGCCCCGGCCCAGACCCTGACCGATAAAGAGTATCAGCGTCTGCGCGATGCTTCGGTCAAGATTATTCGCGAGATTGGTGTGGAGACGGGCGGTTCTAACATTCAGTTTGCGGTCAACCCCGACAACGGCGACTACATCGTCATTGAGATGAACCCTCGGGTGTCGCGCAGCTCGGCCTTGGCTTCAAAGGCCACGGGCTTCCCGATCGCCAAGTTTGCCGCCAAGCTGGCGGTGGGCTACACCCTCAACGAAATTTCCAACGACATCACTAAGAAAACTCCGGCCAGTTTTGAACCCACCATTGACTATGTGGTGACAAAAATTCCTCGCTTTGCCTTTGAGAAATTTCCCGGCACCTCCTCCACCCTGACCACCCAGATGAAGTCGGTGGGTGAGGCGATGGCGATTGGCCGCACCTTTCAGGAGTCGTTTCAAAAGGCGCTGCGATCGCTCGAAATTGGCCGGGCGGGCTGGGGCTGCGATCGCGCCGAGAAGCTACCCAGCCTCAACGAAATTCGCCCCAAGCTGCGCACCCCCAACCCCGATCGTATCTTTGAGCTGCGCCACGCTATGCAGCTGGGGCTCACTGTAGACGACATCTACCAGCTCACCGCCATCGACCCCTGGTTTCTCAACCAACTCTCAGGGCTACTGAAGACCGAAAAATTCCTCAAGCGCACCAATCTGACTGACCTCACCTACGACCAGATGCGGGCGGTCAAGCGTCAGGGCTTTAGCGATCGCCAGATTGCCTACGCCACCAGCACCACCGAAGACACCGTGCGCCAGTACCGCAAAGGCCTGGGCGTGATCCCGGTGTACAAGACTGTAGATACCTGCGCCGCCGAGTTTGAGGCCTTTACCCCCTACTACTACTCCACCTACGAAGACGAAACCGAGGTGCTGCCCAGCGATCGCCCCAAGGTGATGATTTTGGGCGGCGGCCCTAACCGCATTGGCCAGGGCATTGAGTTTGACTACTGCTGCTGCCACGCCTCCTTTGCCCTGCGAGACGATGGCTTTGAGACCATCATGGTCAACTCCAACCCCGAGACGGTCTCCACCGACTACGACACCAGCGATCGCCTCTACTTTGAGCCCCTGACCAAAGAAGACGTACTCAACATCATCGAGGCCGAAAACCCCGTCGGCATCATCATTCAGTTTGGCGGCCAAACTCCGCTGAAGCTGGCCGTACCGCTCCAGCAATACCTCTTCTCCCTGCCCCCCGCCGACCCATCCAC
>NZ_JADEWX010000256.1 GCF_015207395.1 Nodosilinea sp. LEGE 07088 | reverse complement strand
GGTCATAGGGGAGTTGAGGTTGAGGGAGGGGGGAGTTCAAAATTTTGAACTTTATTTTGAACTTTATTTTGAACTTTGAATGCTCTAGGCACTTGTGACTTGGGTCCAAAACTGGTCAAACAGGTCGGCACTAGCCGTATCGACGGCCACAATGCCCTCGCACTTGGCCAGTACATCTTCGGGTGGGTAGAGGTCTGCGTTGGCCTTGATTTCGTCGGGTAGGCGATCGAAGGCGGTCTGGTTAGCCGTGGCGAAAAACAGCCGCTCCACGGCAGCACTGGCGACCTCGGCCTCCAGCATGAAGTTGATCCATTGGTAAGCGGCATCGACATTGGGGGCGGTGCTGGGAATGGCCAGGGTGTCAGTCCACAGTGACGATCCGCTGGCGGGCAGGATATATTCCATGCGGTTGTCTTCGAGGGTGAGGGCGATCGCATCGCTGGAGTAGGCCATCGATATGCTCAGGTCGCCCGCTAGTAGCTCGCTTTCAAACCCGGTGGTCTTAAAGGCCGCGATCGCAGGCTGGAGTTCGAGTAGACGATTGTAGGCGGCTTCGATTTCGGTGGGGTTGTTGGTGTTGTAGGAGTAGCCCAAAGACTTGAGGGTGGCCCCCAGGGTTTCGCGCATGTCATCGATCAGGGTGATGCGGCGCGACAGGGCAGACTGGTTGGCCCACAAAAATTCCCAATCGACCGGCTCTCCGGGGGTGGCCTCACGGTTGAACAGCAGACCCGTAGTGCCCCAGCAAAAGGGTACGCTATGGGCATTGTTGGGGTCGTAGCCGGGGTTGACCCACTGGGCTTTGAGACTGTCGAGCCCGGTGATGCGGTTCTGGTCTAGCTGAGTCAGCAGGCCCAGATCGATCATTTCCGACACCATGTAGTCAGAGGGATAAATAATGCTGTAGGCATCGCCGCCCCCGGCCTGTAGGCGAGTGAGCATGACCTCGTTAGAGTCGAAAATATCGACGACTACCGGAATGCCGGTGCGCTCGGTAAAGGCGGCAGCCAGATCGTCGTCGGTGTAGTTGGCCCAGGTATAGATATGCAGGGTTCCGTCACTGTCCCCACTGCCGACGCTTGGGCCGCTGAGGTTTTGCCGACAATTTGCCGCCGCCAACCCGGCCATAACGGCCGCTGACCCCTGCAAAAACCGTCGCCGACCGAGGGTAGAGGGCCGCGAAAAGAGGGCAGGTAAGGGTTGTTTTCCAGGCACAGTAGCCTCCAAAGGAGCGGATAGATGGACTGGGAACGGGCGATAGGGGCAGATCAACCCATCAACATAGGAGATATTGACCGAGTTTAGATCCTTGAGCGCCTCACCTTGAGCGGGTTAGTAACTATGGAGCTGAGTCTAGGGTAGGCAGGGGTAGCCCAGGGCTAACGATATTTTATATAGCCTTAATAGGCAAGTCTGGCTGAGCGTGATTAAACCCTCCATGTCAGCATTCCTGGCCCTCTCGCTGATCTGCCCCTGGCTATGGGCAACCGATATCAACCTTGACTCTTGACCTTGCTTCCCGCTACGGGGCATTGAGTACTCGGCAGTCGTTGGCAGCCCAGTGTACATAGACGGGGGTATCTGTGCTGAGAGCCCAGTCGGCTCGATTGGGTTGACGCACTGTGAGCAAGTCTCCCGACGCCAGGGTGACCACGCAGTGTAGGTGGGTACCCAGGTACATCAGGTGGCTGATCTGCCCGGGATAACAGTTGTCTGGGCCGGATGGCAGGTTTGAGCTGAGGCTGATGTTTTCGGGCCGTACGCTGACGACGACGGTTTGATGCGCCGGAGAGGCGTTAGCGCTGGCCAGTAGCCGCAGCCCGCTGTCGGTGACGATCTGCACATGGCTGGGACGAACCTGGTCGATCTGGCCCGAGAGCAGGTTGGTGTCGCCGATAAAGTCGGCCACAAAGGGAGTGCGGGGGCGATCGTAGATGTCGCTGGGAGTACCAATTTGCTCAATCTGGCCGTTGTTCATCACGGCGATGCGATCGGAGAGGGAGAGAGCTTCTTCTTGGTCGTGGGTGACCATGACAAAGCTGATGCCCAGCTGCCGATGCAGGTTGGCCAACTCCACCTGCATTTGTTTGCGCAGCTTCAGATCGAGGGCTCCGAGGGGTTCGTCGAGCAGCATCACGGCGGGGCGGTTGACCAGAGCCCGGGCCAGGGCCACCCGCTGCTGCTGCCCGCCAGAGAGCTGGGCCGGGTATCGATTGGCCATGGGTTCCATCTGTACCAGGCGGAGGGCATCGGTGACGCGATCGCGCACCTGAGCGGCCCCCATGCGGCGAATTTTGAGGCCAAAGGCAATATTGTCTCTAACCGTCATGTGGTCAAACAGGGCGTAGCTCTGAAACACCGTATTCACTGGTCGGCGGTGGGCCGGCACCTTGCTGACGTCGGTGCCCTGAATGAGTACGTCCCCGGCAGTGGGGGTTTCAAAGCCCGCGATCAGCCGCAGGGTAGTGGTTTTGCCGCAGCCTGAGGGGCCTAAAATGCTGAAAAATTCGCCGGGTTGCACGGTTAGGTCGAGATGGCGTACCGCTACATCTGCCCCAAAACGCTTTAGCACCTGGCGCAGTTCGACATCGGGCTGGGTTTCGAGGGGTGTAGTCGCTGCCGCAGAATGCACCGTTTGGGCCATGGCCATGTCTCCCTGGGTTCACCCCAACTTTAGCGATCGCACTTGGGATATACAAGTTACTGCAATTCTACGACTGAGCGGCGGGTAGATCTCAGCGATCGATGGGTTAGCGTGGCTAATCACTATTGAGCACGATTGGGGCGATCGCCATGGGCATCGCCACCCCAGATTACCCAACTCTAGGTCTGGACTTCACCAGTACCTGTGAAGGAGCCAGTTTAGAAGGCGCCAGTTTAGGTAGAATCAGCCCTAGCGGCTGCCCCGCAACTGCACCCTGGCCAGCACGGTTCGGCAAAGCGCTACGATGTCACCAGCATGATGGTGTGACTAGCCTGGTGCCTAGGCGTGCAGAGTAGGATCGCAGAGATGGCCCCAACAGTAGCCCCACGGCCCCGACGCAGCCGCTTAGCCTCAGTGGGCGTGGTGGTGATAGCTGCTGCCCTGGCGATGGGTGGTTGCCGCCCCAGTGCTCCACCCCAGGTTGATGACGCGCCAAACTCCGCCGTACCAGCTGCTCCATCCCAAGCTGAGAGCATCCCAGAATCGGCCCTGGCGGCTTTACCCCAGCGATTCGTCGCTGAGTGGCAACCCCTTAGTGACGTGCTGCTTGTCTTTGGCCCCATGACCGTCACCGCCGATGAGATTAGCTGGGGTAGTGGCCAAAGCAGCCCCTACGCCTTAATTGGCACCGAGGGCGGCTACCTGCTTCAGCTTGAGGCCAGTCCTAGCTTTTACGACACCCAAACGCCCTACATCAAGCTCATCCCCAAGGCGGCCAGCGACCTGTCTGACTCCATAGAGGTGGCCTTTTACACCGACGCCAGCCAGCTTCCCGGCGATGATTATGTAATGTATGGGGCCTACTTTGTCGAAGAGTAGCTTTTGCCAGCGGTTGGGCCACTATGTCTAGGCGATCGCTAACTCGTTTCTAATGACCATAAAAAAGAGATAGATGCGCCCAATCTTCGCATCTATCCCCCCCTGAGCTTTTTTGAACAGAAACAGCGTGAACCCTAACGTGCTATCGACTCGGGTTTTCTAAGATTTCCTGCACTTGCTCGCTAGGAGTATATTGATAGCCAAATACCGACTGGTCAGAATCATCTAGAATCTGTGGTGTGAGCAACACAATTAGCTCGCGTCGCTGATTATCGGTAGTGGTACTGCGGAATAGCGCTCCCAAAATGGGAATGTCGCCCAGAATGGGAATCTTGTTGACGGTAGAACGCTCAGTCTCTTGGATGATGCCGGAAAGTAAAAGCGTTTGCCCATCTCTAACCCGCACTTGCCCAGAGCTAATCTGACGTTCTGACAGCAAGAAGAACGAGCCAGCATCGCTGGTGAAAGTAGCTGTAGGAGCCGAAATGCTGGGTGCTACCGACAGTGATACAAAGCCGTTGTCATCAATGCGATCGACATCAACCTGCAAAATTAACCCCGCTGGTTCAGTCGTAATGTCTAGGGTCGTTACCGTGCCCGTAGTCGTCACCTCAACGGTTTGTTCAATTTCGGTCACCACGTCTTGAGTCAGCTGAACTGTTGCCGTCTGCCCTTCTTGAACAATTAGGGTCGGATCGGTAATAATCTTACCATTGCCGTTTCGTACGGTTGCCAACAGTTGCAACAAGAAATTACCAGCGGTCGCATTAACACCCGACCCGCCTAAATTAACTGGTGAAATTGGAGTACCAGTTGGGGTTTGCAACGATTGAGTGCTGGGGGTACCGTCGCCAATATTGATGATGCCAAGACCGCCAGAGCTTAACATGCCAAACAGGCCCGTCTGGAATGAGAAGCTGGTACCAAAGGCCTCAAGGGCATTGAGGTCGATATCAATGACTCTAAGGTTGACGGCAACCTGCCGTCTGCGAATATCAATGCGGGTGAGCTGGTCAGTCGCAATGGCAACTAAGTCAGCCCGACCGATCATGGTGACTGAGTTAGTGCGCTCATCGGCTACGACCTGTAGGCCCCGTAAAATGCCCTGGCTATCTTCGTAGTCAACCCGGCTGACCTCAATTTGGTCAACTGTGGTGGTTTGGGTCTCAGTTAAGGCCGGCGCGCCTTCAGCTACCTCCACAGCGTTGACGTTGGTCACCAAGCGCTCGCGGCTCACGGCACTCTCTGCCCCCAAGGCCACCAGAAAATTGGTCGCTACGGCAGAGTCAACCTGATTGAGGCGCAGGGTTCTGGCTGTCACGCTCTGGGCCGAAACTGGCAGAGTAGCACCCACATAAATGCTGCGGCCGACGCGGTTGGCTTCTAACCCCGTAACCCGCAAGACGTGATTAAACACGTCTTGTACTGACTCATTCTCAATATCTAAGCTGACTGGCGGCCCATCGGCGCTGACCGTGTCGCCCTGAGCTTCTCCACCAGAGGGGGTAAAGACTAGATTGAGCCCGGCGGCCCGAGCCAGCAACGACAACACTTCTCGAGCGGGAGCATCGCGTAGCAGCAGTTTGGGAATGCGCTCATTACTGCCCAGGTTAATGCTGCCAAAGGCGGGCGAGCCTTCGGCAACGGCAATATCACCCACCGGGGGGGCAACAGCTCTGGGCAAGAAGGGTGGTGTCTGCTGTACCTGGGGACGGGGCACTGGTGCACCGTCAATAATCACTTCGGGGTCGGGTACTAGCACATCAAACTCAGCTGGAGCAGGCACCTCAGGGGCTGCCTCAGAGGGTGCTTCAGGGGCTGCCTCAGGAGCTGCCTCGGTTGACTGAGCTATGGTCGAAGGGCTGGTCGAGTCGGGAACGGTTACCAACTCTTCGGGTACTGGCGTCGGCGCTTGGGTGGTCTGGCCATCGTTGCGAATCGAGAGCACGACCTGATCGTCGCTAGAGGCAATCTCACCGACGGGAGACTGATCAATGCCGCTGACCGTGACCCGCACGCTGTTGGCGTCGAGGGGCACCACGCTAATCTGGCTGATGCCGGGGGCGGGGTTGGCCTGGGTAAAGCCGCCCCCGTCGGGTAGGTTGAGCTGGGCACGGGTGATGTCAGCCTGGAGGGTATTGCCCTGGTTGACGGTAAAAATATTGCTGTTGTCGCCACCCTGGGTCTTAAACACCAGGTCGAGACCGGTGTCGGTGGCGTTGAGGCTAATGTCGGTGATGCTGGTCATGGCAGCCAAACCAGGCTGGGCCACCATGGTCACTAGGGCACTACTCAGCAGAATTGGGTGTAGTTTCATCAGGGGATTCACGGTTCACTCCTCCATCAAAGGTGCGGCGGGGCCGCTGGGGTTGGCTGGACTAGGTGGGTAGATTGGGGCCACCGGAGTGGCTGAGCTGGCAAGGATAGTCTAAAGGTGGCTGGGTTACCCCCCTTCCGGTGGGGGGGCTCCCTCGGCCGGGGCTGCTCCATCGACGGGAGCTTCGCCCTCGGCAGGGGGCTCCGGGG
>NZ_JADEWX010000255.1 GCF_015207395.1 Nodosilinea sp. LEGE 07088 | reverse complement strand
GAATCAGAGTGGGGGCGGGTGCAGTGAGGGTCGTTGTCATGGTAGGTGGATGGTAAATTTTGGATTTACGATTTTGAATTTTGGCGGGGTGTTCCCCTCCAGGGAGGGGCTAGGGGTGGGTCTGCGAGAGATTTTGGACGTTGAATTCCTCCTGCTGTAGGCTAATCAGGTTTGGTAAAAGAGGATTATCACCATGGGCAAAAAAGAGCGGATTCGGCCCATTTCGATTTGTCTGCTGCGCCGGGGAGACGAGATTTTGGTGCATGAGAGCTACGACTCGGTGAAACAGCGGGGCTTTGCGCGACCCCTGGGGGGCGGTATCGACTTTGGCGAAACCAGTGCCGATGCGGCGGTGCGTGAAATCAAAGAAGAGCTGGGGTTCGATATCACGGGGGTGACGTTACTGGGCATGGTGGAAAACATCTTTGTCTGCGATGGTGAACCGGGCCACGAGATTGTGTTTGTCTACGATGGGCGGTTTGTGGATGAGTCGCTGTACGGGCGGGAGAGCCTGACAGCGATGGAGGGGAAGCGGCAGTTTGAGGCCGTATGGCGATCGCCCCAAGCCCTTCGCGCTGGCCCCCATTACCTGGTTCCCGAAGAAATCTGGGACTTGCTTTAACCTCCTGTTCTTAGGATGCGTAGGGTGCATTAGGCCAAAGATTTACTCCGTTGTTGTCGATACATTTAGCCCTGGCCGTAATGCACCATTCCGAGAATTTGGGCGTTGGGTAACATACCCCATCGAAGGTGCATTGCTGCGCGTTGGCGAAGCCTCGCCTTAGCGTTATGCACCCTACGGGATGATCGGTCACGGCAGGGTTGGCAGAGTGGCGATGGGCAAGGCTAAGGTTGCCGTCGGCAACACGACATCCGATTCTACCGACCGGGGCAATTCCTCAATTAGCTCATCAGCCACCACCTCCACCGCGATCGGAGGCAGCGCCGCAATCATAGCGGCGGAGGTAGATTCGCCCCATTTCACCAGCCAGTTGGGCTGAATGCCAAGAAACACGATCAGCCCCGCCATCACGTAGGCCGGAAACTTCTCGTCAAAGGTGCCGCTGGGATAGTAGGCCAGGTCGTTGTCGAGTTTGCCAAAGCAGGTGCGATTGAGCAAAATCACGAAATATACCGCCGTCAGGCCGGTGCCAGCGACACAGAGCAGAGTTTGCAGCGGATATACCGCGTAGCTACCCTGGAACACCAGAAACTCTGTAACAAACCCCATCAGACCGGGAATGCCCGCACTGGCCATGCCCCCCAGCACCAGCATGGCGCTGGTCAGCGGCAGCCCTCGAATCGGGTTCATTAACCCGTTAAGCACGTCCAGGTCGCGGGTGCCCACCTTTTTCTCGACCACCCCAACCAGGTGAAAGAGCATCGCCAAGATAATGCCGTGGGACACCATCTGACTGACCGCCCCGGTCAGCGCCAGCTCGGTCATAGCGGCACCACCGAGCAGCACGTAGCCCATGTGGCCAATAGAGCTGTAGGCCACCATGCGCTTGATGTCTTTCTGGGCAATGGCGGTAACAGCACCGTAGAGCACGCTGATGGCTGCCCATACCGCCAGGTAGGGCGACAGCTGTGCCCAGGCGTCGGGGAACAGCCCCAGGCCAAAGCGAAACAGGCCGTAGGTACCCAGCTTGGCCAATACTCCGCCCAGCATAATCACCACCGGGGTAGACGCCGCCACGTAGGTATCGGGCAGCCAGGTGTGGAAGGGCACCAGGGGGATCTTGATGCCAAAGGCCACCAGCAGCAGCCCCAGCAAAATTAGCTGCCAACCCATAGGCAGGTCATGACCCATGACGCTGTGGTAGGTGAAGTCGGACGCGCCGCTAAGCCACACCGTGCCCAAAAAACCAGCCAGGATTAGCGCTCCAGACAGGGCGGTATACAGCAAAAATTTAGTGGCTGAGTAGACCTTCTTCTCACCACCCCAGATGGCAATTAGCAGGTACAGGGGCACCAGCTCAATTTCGTAGAGGAAGAAGAAGAGCAGCAGGTTCTGGGCCAAAAACGCTCCGGCGGCGCCACTGCTCACAAACAAGAGCAGGGCATAAAACAGGCGAGGTCGCTCCATATCGTCTCGACTGCTCCAGACCGCAATCCAGGTGAGCAGACTATTGAGGCCCACCATCAGCAGCGATAGACCATCCAGGCTGAGTTCATAGTTGAGACCCAGCACCGGCAGCCAGGGCAAGAACTCGTGAAATTGAAACCCGCCAAAGGCTAGGTCAAACTGGGTGAACAACACAATCGTCCACAGCAGGCTGGCCCCAGAGACAATCAGCGCGCCCCGGCGGGCTTGAGAACCGGTCAGTTCCCCCGGCCAGAAACCCAGGGCGATCGCGCCAATGAGAGGAATGAGTAGCAGTAGAGAGAGCATGGTGAGTTGAGAAGGTGGATGGGTAAAGAGTAGATGGGGAGTGTGGGTCACGCCCCCCAAAACTGGCCAAAATCAGCTAGCACTAACGGTACGACCTCCGAACTTCGAGGTAGAAGATGCTTCAAAACAGCGCCGTCAGGGCCTGCCAGTTCATCAAAATTCCCAGCCCGGCAACGCCCAGGGAAATGGTCAGCACGTAGAACTGGAACTGGCCGCTGTTGCCATACTTGAGGGTTTCGCCACCGAACAGGGAGGCTAGACCGACGGCATTGACCAGGCCATCGACCACGTAGCGATCGAACCAATCGGTCAGCTTAGACAACAGGTCGATGCCCAGCACGAAGGTATTGCGGTACAGCTTGGGGGTGTAAAAGTCGTAGGCCAGCAGGTTTTGAATCGGCTTTTGCACGAGCTTCGCCGGGTTTTCGACCACGCGGTTGACGTAGAGCAGCGTACCGACAACGGCACCGAGAATGCTCGACCAGGTCAGCAACAGAGCCATGTCCTTGCTCACGTCAGCCCAGACCGGCAGCAGGTTAAGCTGACCCATAATGAGCGGCAGGTGGATGGTCAGACCCGCTGCGATCGCCATAGGTACCACCAGCAGCCAGAGGGGTTCTGGGGCACGGATCGTCATTTGCTGAGGCTTACCGGCAAAGAGCAGCCCCACCAGGCGAGCCAGGCTAAAGGCGGCGAGCCAGTTCACAATCAACACAATGGCCACTAGCCCGCCGCGATGGCTATCCCACAGGCCAGACACCAGGGCCAGCATCGACCAAAACCCGCCCAGGGGGGGCAGCGCGATGAGACCAAAGGCCCCCAATACCATGGCCGTACCCGTGATGGGGCGACGCGACCACAGCCCACCCATCTGGGTAATGTCCTGAGTAATGACATTCATAATGATCGAGCCTGAGCCCATGACTAGGGTGGCCATGCCCAGGGCGTAGGTTAGGGCCAGCAGCAGCGCCGCCTGGGGTAGATGGGCTCCGACGGCCACAAACATCAGCCCCATGTAGGCACTACTCAGGTACGACAGTACCCGCTTGATATCGATCTGAGCCGCCGAAATCAGGGTGGCCCCGATCGCCGTGATAGTGCCGACCGCAATGGCAAAGGCGGAGGCAGTGGAGGACAGAGCAATAACAGGCTCCAGCTTCACCAAAATCCAGATGCCGGTGGCCACCACTACGGAGTTCCGCAAGATCGTGCTGGGCAGCGGCCCCTCCATGGCTTCGTCGAGCCACAGGTGCAGGGGGAACTGAGCGCACTTGCTCATGGGGCCAGCAATCAGCCCAATACCAATCAGCGTGATCAGTTTAGGATCGACCACGGCGGTTTCTGCCCAAACTGCCAGTTCCCGAAAGTCCCAGGTGTGGGCCAGAGGATAGATCGCCAGCACCGCCATTAGCAGCACTAGGTCGCCGATACGCTTAGTCAGAAAAGCATCCCGCGCGCCCGTCACCACCAGAGACTGGTTGTACCAAAGCCCGACCAGCAGGTAGGTACCCAGGGTTAATACCTCCAGCAGCATGTAGGAAAAGAACAGGGAATTGCACAGCACCAGAGCGCACATGCCGGCCTCAAAGAACGCCATCATGGCAAAAAATCGACCCCAGCCCCAGTCCATTTCCAGGTAGCCGACGGCGTAAACCTGGGCCAGCAGGTTGAGGCCGGTGATCAAAACGCAGGCCCCCAGGGTAATGGCCGATGCCTCAACGGGAATCGTTAGCTCCAGGCCAGAAACCTGAAGCCAGGGGGCAAAAAAGAACTGGGGAGACGACTTGCCCCAAAAGGCTAGAAACGCCAGCAGGCTGTGGGCACAGGCCAGAAATGTCATAACGATGTTGACATAGCCAGCTGGGCGTGGCCCAGTGCTGCGAATTATGGCGGGAGACCAGGGAATGGTCAGCAGCGTCCCCACCAGGGGATAGATGGGAATGAGCCAGCTTGTTTGAACCAGGAGCGGGGTCATAGAAGGGCATCCTTGGGCGGATCAGGACATTAAAGCTAGACGGAGTATGGCCGTTGCCTCACCCTCTACCTAACTGAGAAACGCGAGACCTTGATTGACATAAGTCAATCGAATACTAATTTGGATAGATTAAAACCTATCTAAAATAGAGTTTAGCCAATACTTGGTTCAAAAAAAAGAGATGGATAGATTAATTGGAATTTGATTTTCATCTCTGATCGATAAGTTCTGATAATGAATTGGGTGGTTAAGCTGCGGTAATGGGTAGGGCGGTTCTCTGAGTTTGACATCCCAAGCGTCACCTCGCTTCTATAGCATTCTTTGCAGTCTACTGCTCAACCTCACCTTTAATACCCCTGTCTGCTGATTTTCCAGCCTGCTGACCTGGGTCGAAAAATATCCTGATGGGGCGATCGCACGGCGAAGAGTGAATTAGCTAGTGGTATCGCCCCCCTGATTGCCCCTCAGGTGCCACCCGGCTAACTTACCGCCAATACATCAGGGGAAATAGGACATCACGTGGCCGATAATCATTGGTTGACAAGGGCCGAGCGGGCCTTGATTGTAGGGTCAGGCGTCAGTGCCGTGGCCTCGGTTGCCACTCAAAATATCGCGCTCGCTTCGGCACCGCTGACGGTGCTGGCGGCGGTAGGGTTGCTCAACCGCAGCCGGGTCGAGCAGCAGCTCGAAGACGCCCAAGAAAAACTGGCTCGCCAGCATCGTCAAACGGGACACCGCCTGACTAATCTAACTAAACAGGTGACGGCCATGCCTTCGCCTGAGGCGTTGACCAACTTTCAGCGGGCCGTGATGGAGCGCAACAACCACTCCTTCATGCGTTTCTCTAAGCAGATTAAAGGGCTAAAAGCCCATGTGGATGGGCAATTAGGCGCTATGCAGCCCCCTGATTTAAGCGGCCTGCATAGGCAGATCGACCACCTTCAAGTGCAGCACTCCGATACCCAGACCGCGCTGCAAAACGTCACCGCCTACATGCAGCGTCTAGCGACCACGCCGCGGGTAGAAACAGCCGAAGCCAAACTTTCTCAGGTCAAGACCGATCTGATGCAAACCCGGGTCAGCCTTGAGAATCTGCGGGCCGAGACTCGCATCCTGGTGACGAACCTGCAAGATACCGTAGGCCAGCTCGACCGCCGTTGGCTAGAGTTATCCCAGACCAGTACCCCGGCCCAGCTGCGTACTGAGCTAGGCGATGTCATGAAAGCCCTGAATAACCTGGTTCCGCAGTCGGAATTCAGGCAGCTAGTAGACCACGTTAAAGCCCTCAATCGCCAACAAACCAACCTGGAACAGGCCCTGACTAAAATTCCGGTGGGAACCATCAGTGGGTTGCCAACCGCCCCATCCCAGTCCAGCATCGCGAACCTAGAGAAGTTGACTGCGCAGATCCAGCAGCTCCAGCGGCAAATGAGTCGGCAGGAAACCGCTGGCCACACCCAAGAACAGGTGCAGCAGGTGGTCTCCCAGTATTTGGGGCAGATCAAAGCCCAGGTGGCCCAGCTTGAAGGGGTCACGCGATCGCTCTCAGAACGACAGCAGCAACTCACCAGCCAATGGAGCGATGGCTCGTCTGATGAAGCTGTCAGCCGTACAGCGCTGATTCAGCTAGCACAGCGGGTACAGCAAACCGAAACCAATCAACCGCCCTCTCAACCCCCAACCCTGGCC
>NZ_JADEWX010000254.1 GCF_015207395.1 Nodosilinea sp. LEGE 07088 | reverse complement strand
CCGCAAACCCCTCCTCCCCCGCAAACCGCTCACCGTCTCTCCATCGAGGATCCTCCCCATGTCCCACCTTTTCCCCTTCCGCCGAACTGCCTTGCTGCTTGCGTCTTCCGTTGCTGTTGCCCTGGGCAGTTGCGCTTCAGGCACTACAGACGTGGCTGATACCGAGGCGTCTGATGGTGCGATCGCAACTGACTTGACGGTGATGACAACGATTTTGCCGATTACGCAGTTCACCAATGCAGTAGTGGGCGATCGCGCTGAGGTGATTCCTCTGATGCCGACCAATGTGGACCCCCACGGTTTTCAGGCTAGCCCGGCTGACGTACAGGCTCTGGCCAACGCCGATGTGCTGGTGAAAAACGGCTTAGAGATGGAGGTCTTTTTGGATGACCTGATCGCCAACGCCGAGAACCCCGACCTGGTGATGATCGACTCTAGCGAAGGCATCTCGGTGCTTTCTAACGAGGAGGTGGAGGGCCATAGCCAGAGTAAGGCTGACGACCACGACCACAGCCATGACCATGATCACGACCACAGTGATGCTGCCGCCGCCGATGCCGACCCTGACCACGACCACGCCGAAGGGGAGGCCCATGACCATGACCATTCCGAGGCTGGGCATCACCACCACGGCGAATTTAATCCCCACATTTGGCTCGACCCTAAGCGGGCCATTCAGCAAGTCGAAAACATTCGCGACGGCATGATAGCCGTAGACCCCGAGGGCGAAGAGATTTATACCGCCAATGCGGCAGCCTTTATTGCCGAGCTAGAGACCCTGGACGGCGAAATTACTGAGCAGCTCGCTCCCTTTGCGGGGCAACCCTTTGTCGCCTTTCACGACTTTGCTCCTTACTTTGCGGAAAGCTACAACCTCCAGGCCGAATTTTTAGTGGATGTTCCCGAAGAAAACCCCTCTCCTGAAGATGTGAAGCGAGTCATGGATACCGTTCAGGCCTCTAACCTGAAGACCATCTTGACCGAACCCTCGGCTGGCGAAGATGCGTTTGCGGCGATCGCCAAAGATATGGGCGTTCAAGTGGGGATGTTCAACCCGCTCGAAGTCGGCGGCCCCGAGTCGGTACAGCCTGACTACTACCTCACCACCATGCGCCAAAATGCGGCCAATCTGGCGGCTTCCTTTGAGGCCTCTACCCAGCAGTCTTGGCTACCGCTGTGGCCAACTAAGCCGCTGGCTGTGGTGCCCCAGCCCGTGGACCTGCGGTTTTAGGAGGGGCAGCCTTGAGCACAACAGTCTTGGCCGTTGAGGGGCTGACGGTGTACCGCGACACCACCGCCGCCGTGCAGGATGTCTCTTTTGCCCTCGAAGCAGGCACCGACACCGCCATCGTCGGCCCCAACGGCGCGGGGAAGAGCACGCTCATTCAGGCGATTTTGGGCGTTCTGCCCCGGCGATCGGGAGACGTATTTCTGATGGGCCACGCCCTTAGCCCCAGGGGGGTGCTGCCTAGAAAGGTGCGTCAGCAGATTGCCTACCTGCCCCAAAACTTTCTGTTTGATCGCCGCATTCCCATCACCGTCAACGAACTCGTCGCCCTCGGCTGGGACAGTCTGGGGCCACAGTTGCCCTAGGCTAACTACCAACCCCGCCGCCTGGCCGTTAGCCGCGCCCTCGCCGAAGTCGATGCCCTGCACCTCGGCTCTCAGCCCATCGCTCGCCTCTCCGGTGGCGAAATGAAACGTGCCCTCCTCGCCTACTGCTTAGTACGCCCCCGTCGCCTGCTGATTCTCGATGAGGCTCCCGCTGGTCTTGACGCTTTGGGCGAATCGGAGTTTTACCAGCTCCTCTACCAGCTCAAACAAGACCAGGGTTGGGCCATTCTACAAATTTCCCACGACTTAGATATGGTCAGAAAACACTGCGATCGCGTCCTCTGCCTCAACCGATCTCTCCGGTGCCAGGGCAGCCCAGAGGTAGCCTTAGCACCGGATAACCTGGCCCTGGTCTACGGAGCGGAGTTTGTCAGGTATCGACATCGTCATTAACCCCCATCCATCCATGTCCGACCTCACCCGCATTGTCGAACTCTTCCAACTCCCGTTTATGCAGCGAGCACTGATGGGCGGCATCCTGATGGGCCTGATGGGGGGGCTGTTAGGTAGCTTCACCATTCTGAAGCAGCTGTCGTTCTTTAGCGATGCCCTGGGGCATTCGGCGCTGCTCGGTATTAGCCTGGGGCTGCTGTTGGGGCTGAGTCCATCGTCAGTGCTGTTGCCCTTTGCGGTGCTGTTTGCGTTAGGTGTCACCTATTTGCTAGAGCGCACGCGGCTGTGGACCGATGCGCTGCTGAACATTGTCTACTCATCGTCGCTGGCGATCGGGGTGATTTTGCTGACCTTTGTGGGGCAGTACAAGGGCGGTATCAACAGCATTTTGTTTGGCGATATTTTGGCGGTGCAACCGGGCGATCTGTGGGTGAGTACGGTGTTGTTGGTAGTGTGCGTGCTGTTTGTGGGGCTGACGCTGCGATCGCAAATTCTCCTCACCCTGCACGAACCACTGGCGATCGCCAGTGGCATCTCGGCTTCGGCCTATCGCACCGCCTTTATTGTGCTGCTGGCCCTGGTGGTAGGGGCGTCGATCAAAGCGATCAGCGTGCTGCTGATTAGCGCCTTTGTCGTGATTCCGGCCTGTGCGGCCCGCCTGCTCAGCCGTACCTTTACGGGCTACGTCATTACGTGCTCTACAACCCCGGTACAGATCAGGTGCGCTTTAGGCAGGTGCAGTTGACTGTAGCTAAGGGGTTTGGTGCGGCTAGATCAAAACGCTAAAAATGCTAAATCTGGCGATCGGCGACCACAGGCTGCCCTCAATGGATATGAATCTTTAGAACACGAGAAACCATACAATTACCACTTTACTGATTATGAAAAGCCCAGAATCGGCCATCGTTTTTGATCAAGAACGCGCTTCGTCCTACGATCAACAGTTTGATGCCCTAGCGCCAATTCGCGAGGCCCTACATCTGCAAATCCGCATCATCCTGTCAGAGCTTCCTGTCGATGCCAACATTCTCTGTGTGGGAGTGGGCACCGGGGCAGAACTGATTTATCTGGCTCAGGCGTTTCCCCAATGGCAATTTACTGCGGTAGAGCCTGCTGCACCAATGCTCGATATTTGTCGCCACAAAGCTGAAGAGAGCGGCATCGCGTCACACTGTACCTTCCATCAGGGCTATCTTGACTCATTGCCCAGCTCGGATGCGTTCCAGGCGGCAACCTGTCTTTTGGTGTCTCATTTCTTTATGCAATCCGATGAGCGTAGCCACTTTTTCCAGCAAATTGCGGCCCGACTTCAGCCTGGCGGGTATTTGGTGAGTGCTGATTTGACGGCTGATATGGCCACTGCCGAGTATCAAAGCCTGCTTGACGTGTGGCTGCGAATGCTGCGATATGCTGACATGCCAGAAGCAGAAGTTGAAAAATTCCGCGCCTCCTACGGTCGCGATGTCGCCTTATTATCACCGGAACACGTTGCATCAATCATGACTGAGGGTGGCTTTGAGCTGCCAGTCTTGTTTTACCAAAGCCTTTTGGCTCGGGCTTGGTATGCCCATAGGCGACCTGAGTGAACGTTGCCAATCAGCTGAGTTGCAGGGTGGGCAGTGCCCACCATTCGGAATTATTTTCTAAAAGCATCAGGACAGCTGATCTGACTGAAAGCCAGTTATTGAGGGTTGCAGCTCCATTCTGCACTATCATGATAATGATTATCATTCTATGAGTGATACGGCGATGCCCTACCTTCCTCAGCCCTTATCGGTGGCAGACCCAGCAATTCCTAAGCGGGGTCTGCCCGTGACGCTAATTACGGGCTTTTTGGGCAGCGGCAAAACCACCCTGCTCAACCACATTCTGACCAACCGCCAAAACCTCAAGGTGGCGGTCTTAGTCAACGAATTTGGCGATATCAATATCGACAGCCAGCTACTGGTCTCCATAGACGAGACCATGGTTGAGCTGAGCAACGGCTGCATCTGCTGCACTATCAACGATGACCTGATCGACGCCGTGTATCGGGTGCTGGAGCTGCCCGATTGCGTTGATTACCTGGTGGTTGAAACTACCGGTCTGGCCGATCCCCTGCCCATCATGCTGACCTTTGTAGGCACCGAGCTGAAGCGGCTCACCCACCTGGATTCTGTCATCACCGTCGTGGATGCCGAAGCCTTTACCAACGACCACTTTAATAGCGAAGCGGCGACTAGCCAGCTCACCTACGGCGACATCATTCTGCTCAATAAAGCTGACCTTACCCCCGAGGTCAAACTGACCTGGCTAGAGGCCTACATTCAGGGCTTCAAAGACCAGGCGCGGGTGCTGCGCTGCTCGTTGACCGAGCAGGCCGACCAACTGCCCCTGTCTGCCCTACTGGATGTGGGGCTAGCTCCGACCCTGCCTCCGGCAATAGCTAGCGCTGCTCAAGCGGCCCAACCCAATGGCCATTTAGGTAGCGATGGCTTTGTGTCGGTTCCCTTCAAGAGCGATCGCCCCTTCAACGTAGATCGCTTTGAGCACTTTTTGATGGCCCAATTACCCGCCGAAGTGTTTCGGGCCAAGGGCATTCTCTGGTTTGAGGGCGAAGACTTGCGCCACATCTTTCAGCTCAGCGGCAAACGGTTTGACCTCAGCCCCGAACCCTGGACTGGCCAACCCAAAAACCAGTTGGTCTTTATCGGTCGCCAGCTCAACCCCCTCCAGCTGCATCAGCAACTCACCAACTGCCTAACCGGGAGTCGCTCTCTCTGTCTGTAAAACAGGGAGGGTTTACGGTTCACGGTTTACGGTTTACGGTTTACGGTTCGAGCCTTACACCGTTTACCGCATGCCTTGCACCTTGCACCCGATATCCTGCCCCCATCCATCCACCCATCCACTCATCCACCCTCTTCCCCATGCAAACTACCCCCGACAACCGTCTACCCGTCACCATCATCACCGGCTTTTTGGGCAGCGGCAAAACCACCCTGCTGAACCACATTCTGCAAAACTTCGATGCCTTTCGCGTTGCGGTGCTGGTGAATGAATTTGGCGATATCAATATCGACAGCCAATTTTTGGTCACCGTTGAGCAAGACATGGTGGAACTCACCAACGGCTGCATCTGCTGCACCATCAACGACGACCTGATGCAGGCGGTGTACCGGGTGCTGGAGAAGCGAGACAACATTGATTACCTGGTGGTCGAAACCACGGGCGTTGCCGACCCTCTCCCAATCACCCTCACATTCCTCGGCACCGAACTGCGGGATCTGACTCGGCTCGACTCCATTCTGACGATGATCGATGCCGAAAGCTTCGAACCCAACCTGTTCGGCAGTCAAGCGGCCATGAGTCAGGTATCCTACGGCGATATTTTGCTGCTGAACAAAACCGACCTGGTTCCTCCCGAACGCCTAAAGTCGGTAGAACAGGGCCTGCGCAGCATTCGTGAGGATGTCAAAATCCTCCATAGCCAATATGGTCGGGTGCCCCTGCCGCTGATCATCGATGTCAAGGCCGGAGACCAGGGGCTATACCAGGCGGTGGCCCAGGCCGATGCCGAAAAAGCTGCCCACGACCATGATCATAATCATGATCACGACCATCACCCCGCACCCGAAACCCATGACCATGGGCATCACCATCCCGAAGGTCACAAACACCATGGGCATTCCCACGAACACCATCATCACCACTCCGACCACCTAGATAACGATGGCTTTGTGTCCATGGCCTTTCGCGCTGAGCAGCCCTTCGCTCTGAAGAAATTTCAGCAGCTGCTTGACTTTCACCTACCGCCAGAATTGTTTCGCATGAAGGGGATTCTCTGGTTTAAGGAAAGCCCCGCCCGCCACTTTTTCCAGCTCACAGGCAGGCGGTTTCAGCTCGAAGACGACCAGTGGACAGGGCCACCGGGCAACCAACTCGTCTGCATCGGCCGCAACCTGGACCTCAAGGCGATGGAGGAAAAGTTGAGAGACTGTATCGCCGAAGGGGATTAGGTTTTGGGTTTACGGTTAACGGTTTACGGTTAACGGTTTGCGGTTCTGCCGTATACCTTGCACCGTTTACCGTACACCGAATACCCGCCTACCCATCAACCCATCCACCCATTC
>NZ_JADEWX010000031.1 GCF_015207395.1 Nodosilinea sp. LEGE 07088 | reverse complement strand
GCAGCATGCCCAGCAGGGGGAGGGGCACCTGCTTGGTGAGTTCATCGGAGGTGCGCACTCGTTTGTCGATGCTTTCGGCCAAAAAGGCCAGCCCGCCGCCAGCAAACAGGCCCACCGCCAGCGCCAGCGCCAGGGGGCGGATCGGGTCTGGGCCAATGCGCTGCCCCGGCAGGGGCGGTTCTACCACCTCCCAGGAAAAGCCACCTCGGGCTAGCTCAGCGCTCAGCTGCTCACGCTGAATCAGCAGCTCTTGTAGGGTGCTGCGCTCGGTTTCTACGGCGGGTTGCAGGCGATCGTATTCCGCCATCAGGCTGGGGTAGCGGTTGATTTCTTCCCGCAGTACGCTTTCTAACTCATTCAGGGTTTGAGTGCGGGCCCCCAGACTCTGGAGCGCTACATCGGCCTCTAAAATCTGATTTACCAGGCTAAAGTCAATGGAACCCAGCTGGAGATAGGACAGTACTGTCGGGTCGAGCTCGGTCACGTTTTGACGGCTCACGCTGCTGACTTGAGTTTGCAGCTCCGCCAGCTGATTTTGGCGCTGCTGCATCAGAGCCTGCACTTCAGGATCCTGGTCGGTAAATACAATTTGGCGATTGGCCAGGGCCAGATCGGTTTCTTGCAGAGCGGTTAGTAGCGCTTGAATGCGCGGCGACTGGCTCAGGCGAGAGGCCATTAACCCCGTTTGGGGCGAGAGGGCAATTTGCTGCTCCAGGGTGGCGTACTGCTGCTCTAGGCCGCTCAGTTCAACCAAGAGTTGCTGCTGCTGGGTTTGCACCTGGGCCAACGATTCGACGACCGATAGCGCCTGGGAGTTGGGGTCAATCAGGTTTTGGCGAATGCGAAATTGCTCGAGGGCGGCCTGGGAGTCTTGGAGATTTTGCCGCGTGTTGGCCAGGCGATTATTGACGTTATCGAGGCCACGGCTGAGCCGCTCAGATTGTTGTTCCTGGTTGTAGTCCAGGTAAATCTTTTGTAGAGCCGTCAGCACCTTTTGTGGCTTGACCGGGTCGTCAGAAGTATAGCTGGCTTGGAAAATACGCGTGCCGGTTTTACCTTCTGATAGCCGACCCAGGGTAAACTCCGACCTCAGGTCATCGACCGTTAGCTCAGGGTAGTCGGCCTGGAGCGCATCGACAGCGGCTTGCAAAAACTGCCCGCTGCGCATCAGGGCCAGTTGGGTGGCATAGTCGGCATCTCTGGGGTCTTGGTCATCAAAGCTGGAGAGATCTGAGGATTCCAGTTCTTGCTGGTAGTTGGGTTCGATCAGCAGCTGCATATTGCTGCGGTAAATAGGCTCTTGCCGCAGTGAAAACAAGACCGCCCCGGCGGTCGCCAGGCCCAGGGTGGCCACAATCCAGGGCCAGCGGCGCAGCAAAATCTGCATGAGCTGGCCGTAGCCAAACTCTTGGTCAGTAGAGGGTTGGAGGGTAGACGTAGAGACCATGATTATCTGTGGGGTAGAGCTTCTAGATTCAAACCGAGGACTTCGGCCATAGGGGCCGAGACAGTGTCTTTCAGGAAGTTATCTAGCTTTTGGAAAAAAGCCGCTTCAGTAAAGTTGGCGATCGCATGGCGATGAATGCGGGGGTAGTCCCACTGCTGGGCCTGGGCCTCTAGCATGGCGGCCTGCACCGCATCGGGGGTCTGGCGGTTAAAAAATACGCCGGTGACGCCGGGCACCTGGGTGTCGAGTACACCCCCGGCTCCGTAGGCCACCACCGGAGTGCCGCTAAAGTTGGCCTCAATGGGCACCAAACCGTAGTCTTCGAGGGCAGCCACAATCACCATCTGAGCTTTGGCAAATAGGCGAGTGCGCTCTTCGTCGCTGACGTGGCCAATGAAGGTGATGTTATCCAGCGCCAGTTCCTCCAGGCGTTCGCGTTCGGGGCCGTCGCCCATGATCACCAGGGGCCAGCCCAGCCAGTTAAAGGCTTCGACGATTATGTCTACGCGCTTGTAGCTAAGTAACCGGCAAGAAACGAGGTAGAAGTCGTCTTTTTTGTCAGAGAATTTAAATTGACTGCCGTCGATGGGGTAGTTGATAAATGAGGCTGGACGGCTGTAGATGTGCTCAATGCGCTTGGCAACCGTGCTGGAATTGGCTACATAGATATTGGGTTCGCTGGCGTAGTGCAGGTCGAGCCGCCGCATTTGGTGAAAAATCGGCTCGAGCAGGGGCGAGAGCATCTGGTACTCTTTGAAGCCCCGCAGGTAGGTTTTGGTATCCCACAAAAAGCGGGTGATGTTGTGGCAAAAGCAGATGTGCAGGGCGTCATCGCGGGTGCGCACGGCCTTGGCAAAGCTGGTGGTGCTGCTCAACACCAGGTCATAGTCGTCGAGTTCTAGCAGCCTAAAGGCCGGGAAGTAGAGCGGCGCAAACATACGGAAGTGCTGCGCGGCACCGGGAATAGACTGTAAGGCAGTGGTCTTAACAATGCGATCGCGCAGGTCGATCGTATGCTCGGGGTCGTAGAGCGACGTAAAAATATCGGCATCGGGAAACCGTTTGCATAACAACTCAAACACTCGTTCGGCCCCACCCCGTTGGGTGAGGTAGTCGTGGACTAGCGCAATTTTCATTGCAGCGCTTTCTCCTTTGCAGGCGTTGGGGCTTAAGACGCGAGTAGGTAGAGCACCAATTTGCCTGGAGGGGCACCGCAGTACGAAAGCCAGGGGCGATCGCAACGGTTTGCTAGTTTATTCGTGGGGTAAAAACACTAGGGTCTAACGCGGATCTATGAGATGGATTTGTAATAGGCGTGTGACCTGAACCCCTAAGACCAGGGCAGCCAGAGAAAGGTTCCCAGTGGCTGCAGTGGCTGCTGGTTGATATAGACGGTAGACAACCTAAATACAAACTAGCCTGAAGCGTCAAACGACCTTTCGTACCTTAGGTAGAGCAGTCGATGCACGGTAACTAGAGATTGGCAGATGCGATCGGTAGATGCTCGTACATGTACCCATAAGCAAACTTAGGGCATGTTCATAATCTCTTAGAAAGAGATACTAGGGTTAGTCCCCTCGTCAGGACAATCTGTGCGAGAAAATAAGGACAAAATTCATAAATAGTTAATCTTTTGATGCTCAATCCCTCAATCACCCTGGGGAACTTACTGAGATTTGATCGATTCTTGAGGATAGAACACCTCCCCTGACCTGTCTGAGAGTGTTCCAACTAAATGCCTATCCGGTGTCTCTCCGCGACCGGCCCATTGGGCGAGTTCGCGTTCCTGATCGGGATGTTCTTTTAGGTGGAATACTCTTATACGAAATCCGATTTGAGAAACCTCGATTCAAACCGGGAATCTCGTAGGGGCATTGCACTGCAATGCCCCTGCAAACCGGGTGTATCTAAATAGGATTTGGTCTTATACGCTGTCTCAGCTGACTAAAAACCTTCCGGGCGCTGCGCCTCAGTAGGTGTTAATAGCTGATGAAGCCCAGGGAGAGTCAACCATCAATCGCGCTTAGTTATGGTTTGTGCTATGGCCTTAAAGAATTATGGTTTAGGGAAAATTAGTCTGGGTTTGGCCGTAGGTCTGGGGATAATGGCGGCGGCACCGCCCGTCCTGGGTCAGTCGATGCGCCAGGTCACCGAGCCTTCATCTCCGGCACCGCCCCCTTCCTTGGATGGCAGTGGGTCAATGCCCCTACAGTCGGATCTCACCGCCGAACTAGATGCCGCCTACCGCCTGGGCATTGGCGACGTGGTTGCCGTCAGCCTGTTTGGCATTGAGGGCTATGGCGGGCAGATCATTGTGCTGCAAGATGGCACCATTAACCTACCTCAAATTGGCCAAGTTTTTGTGGCTGGGTTGACCTTTGCCGAGGCCGAGGCCGCCCTGACCACCTACTACAGCCGCTATGTTCAGCAGCCTCGGGTAACCGTCAGCCCCGTTACCCTTCGCCCGGTGCGGGTGGCCATTTCTGGAGAAGTTCGCCGCCCCGGCTCTTATACTGTGCAACGCCCCCAGGAAGACGTGCGCAGCAACAATTCTTTTGATGCTCGATTTCCCACCCTAACCGAGGCCATTGCCCAGGCGGGGGGCATTACCGCCGATGCCAACATCAGCGAGGTGGTACTGCGACGCACCACCGGCTACAACCAAAAACAGACCAGCACCTACGATCTGTGGGAGCTGATTCAGTCGGGGGACTTGAGCAAAGACGTGGTGCTCCAGGGGGGCGACGAAATTTTTATCCCCACGGCGGTGGCCACGACGCCCCAGCAAGCCAGCGACTTGGCTGACGCCAACTTTGCCCCCGATACCATTAATGTCTATGTGGCGGGTGAGGTTGATAACCCTGGGCAGATTCAGGTACCGCTGAACACATCGCTGAATGAAGTACTGCTCAATGCGGGCGGCTTTAACAACCGGGCCAATAACCAAACGGTGGATCTGATTCGTCTCGACGCCAACGGTACGGCCCAGAAGATTCAGATTGCCGTAGATTTCACCCGAAATGTGAACGATGCCAATAACCCGATTCTGCGCGATCGCGATGTGATCGTGGTCGATCGCTCGGGTCTGACGGTCTTTGGCGACACCACCAATACGTTGCTGAGCCCGTTTACCAACATTATCAACAGCATCTTTGGCTTCCGGCGGCTATTTAACTAGTCAAAAATCCTGGTGGTTGGCCCTCGGTTGGTAGGGGCACTTAGTAGGAACGCCCCTAGACGTTAATGGAATGGCCATCGGGGAGATTCAACCCAGAATCCTCCAGATAATCTTCTACCCGCTGGCGGGTAGCCGCTATCGATAGCCCCTGGCTCCAGTATTCCACCAGGGCGTGGCCCAGGGCCCAGGCGGCGCGCTCGGGCTGGTTGTTGTGCTCCAAGAGCAGGGGCCAGAGAGCTAGCAGATCGAGGCGGGCGGTGTCGGTGCCCACCACCTTAAACAGGTCGTAGGCGAGCTGGAGTTTGCCAATCACCACGGGCAGCTGCTCCACCGGAATTTGCTCAGCCAGCAGGTAGGCCAGGCTGGGGCTGCCGGTGGTGAGGGTGGCCAAAAATTGCAGCACCGGGCTCTTGAGAAAGGCGGCGATGCCCTGGGTGGTGCTCATCTGCAAGCGATAGCGGTCGATCAGGCGGGCGGCGGCGGTGACTTTGCTGTCGCGATCGCGCAAAAACCGCGCCAATCGCAGCTCCTTGGCGGGGTCAATCAGCTCCACCAGGGCCGTTCCCAGAGCCTCGGCATTCCACCCAGGGCGCTGGGCATCGCGGGTGACTAGCGGCAGGATGCGGCTACACCATGCCCCCAGCTGCTCCTGGCGGTAGCGGGTGGCCTCTCGAATGGCAATTTCTTTGGGGCGATCGCCCCACTGCCAGTCGTAGGGAGGCTGCCACTCCCGCAGGGGCCGCAGCCGATCGACCTGGGTGAGGGCGGTAATGGTAGGCAGATTCGGTACCTCCTTGTGCATATCCCGCAAAAAATCGGCATCCATTTGCAGGGCCGGGTCGAGGGCCGGGGTCACCAGCAACAGCAGATCGGCCTGGTGGGCGCAGGCCAAAAGCTGGTCGCGATAGTCGCTGCGGTCCACCTGTTCGTAACCGGGTGAATCCCACAGGGTGAGGGTTTCGCCGCCGTCGCCCTGCCAGCGGTAGGTGCTGAGGGTATCGGTGCTGGGCAGCACATCCACCGCCGCCCGCTCCGCGTCGAACAGGGTGTTGATTACGCTGCTTTTGCCTGCCCCGGTGCGCCCCACCAGCAAAATATTGACCGGCTGAGTCGCCACCTCATCCACCGGCTCCGCCTGATCCAGAATGTCTCGCAGGGTCTGGGTTTGGGCGGTGGGCAGGGGTTGAGCGGGGCGGGGCATACCGGGCAGTTCGCCACTGTACAGCGCCACCGCCTGGCGGTACAAGTTTCTCAGGGTGGCCTCCCGCAGCAGGGCATTTAAGTTGCCCAACAGCTGCTGGTTGGCCTGGGTACTGGTGGGCTGGCTCAGGGTGCGGGCCGCCGCCGCCGCCGGGTTGAGCAACCACTGGGCCCAGGTCCAGGCCTGCCAGAGCTTGCGGGCCGAGGGCTCGACCTGGCGGTAGACCTCGTAGCCCTGCACCGCCTGGCCCACAGTCACCTGGCCCAGCACCGGCGACAGGGTGTCTATCCAGCGATCGACATCATCGACGGTGCCCCGCAGCAAACCGTAGGCGTCGGGCAGGTAGATATTGAGCAGCGGGTACTTGACATCGGGGTGGTAGGCCTGAGCAACGACAGCAATCACTTCGCGGCAGCGGCCCAGCAGCGGGTTCCAGTCTTCCCACAGGGGTGGGTCTTGCTGGGCGGCGGTGAGAATCTCTTCGAGGGCCACAGCGGCTGAACTGGGCCCAGCCCCCTCCCCATCTACGGCCACATCTAGCTCCTGCTGGGCCTGATCCAGAGCGGCTTCCATTTGTTTTAGAGCAGGGCGAGTCCAGTAAACCAGCAGCCAACGCCACAGCACCAGCATCAGCACAATTACAGCCCACACCCAGCTCAAACCCCAGGCGTGAATTTGAACCCCCGCCGCCGCCATCAAAAATCCAACTATGGACACCAGCGGCAGCGCCAGCACCACCCACTGCCAGGGTTTAAGTCGCACCATGTCCACTCATCCACTCATCCACCCATCTACCCACCAACTCATCCACCCCTCAAGCAGGCTGCGCCAATGGCAGCGTCTCAGCACCGCGATCGCCCTCCCCCTGCGCTGCTTCCCGATCTACCACTGGCAGCGGCTTGCGGGCATAGCTCAGCTGATTCAGCCAAAACACCTCGTCGGTGCGCACCGCCTCAAACCCGGCATAGCCCAGCCAGGCATCCACATTGCCCTGGCTGTAGTCGCGAATGAAGGGTTCTTCAAAGATGTTGCTGAGCCAGTCGGTGGCCCGCAGGGTGCGCTGGTTGCCGTCGAGCACCAGCACTTGCCCCCCGGGGGTCAGCAGTCGCAGCGCCTCAGCGAGAATGGTTTTGGCCACCGCCGGAGGCGTTTCGTGGAACAGTAGCGTGGCGCACACCACATCAAACGAGGCTGCCGGTAGCCCCGTGGCCATGGCATTGCCGTGGCGAAAGGTGACAGCTACATCGGCTGCTCGGGCTTTGTAGTCGGCCATGGCCAACATTTGGGGCGACAGGTCAAGGCCGATTACCTCGGCGTTGGCAAACCGGCGCTTTAGCATCCGCGTGGTAGTGCCAGTGCCGCAGCCTAGGTCTAAAATTCGCCGGGGCTCTCCTTTGATCGCTTTCACTAGACTCTCGCGCACCCAGGTTTCACCCGGCGGCAGCACGTACTGGGTGATAGGGTCGTAGGTAAGGGCAGCATCTACGCTGAGATAGCCATTCTCAACGCCGTGGAAGTTGCTGGTTTTGTAGTAGTTGGGGTAGACCACCTGGGGATTGGTGAACTCGGCCACCGCCGATTCCCAGTCGATCTGGTCACGCAGCCGCACCAGGGCGTCGCGATCGATCAGGTGCGAAAATAGCGGGGCCAAAAATTGCTCAAACAGGGTTTTAGACTGGGATGCCATAGAGTAGATAGGCGATGGCGATGCCAACGCTGAGCAAACTCACCTCAGCCTAGCAATTTCGTTTCTCTCTGGCCAGGAAAAAACCAGTCGCCGATCCTCTCCCACAACCGCGTCAGATGCTGCCAGCCTATTGGGGATGTCATAATTGGAGCACCAGCGGTACACCTATGCCATGGCCATTACTACCCAGCGCCTGACCCTAGACGAATATTTAGCCTACTCCGACGGTAGCGATCATCCCTGTGAGCTAGTTAATGGAGAACTGCTACCGATCAGCCTGGGTACGGGCAAGCATGGCGCTATCATCAAGCGCCTAGAACAACTCTTTGACGCAGAGGCCGAGCGCAGTCAGCAACCCTGGATTGCCCTCAGCGGCACAGTGGGGTTACAAAGCCCCCGTAGTGACCGCTGGGACACCGTCAGAATTCCTGATGTATCGGTACTGACTCTAGAGCAATGGGAAACACTCCAAGAGCGTGAAGCCGTCATTCGACTCAATGAGTCACCACCCCTGTTGGTCGTAGAAGTGGTCAGCGAATCTACCAAAAGCACCGACTATCGGGCAAAGCGGGCAGAATCTAGTGTTCTAGATATTCCCGAGTATTGGCCCGAGTATTGGATTGTAGACCCGCTAGTAGGCAAAGTAACGATCGGCATACTGCTGGAGGGATGGTACGAGGCCACTGAATACCAGGGCCAGAGTTTAGTGCAGTCGTCTATTTTTCCAGACTTGTCTGTGGCGGCTGAGACCATCCTGCAGGGCTAGATCATCATCCGGTTGGAGGGGCATGGAACCTGAGCAATCTTTTGCGGTACCGGGCTACAATCTGCGGTCTGGGTCAACCCGCGATCGCGCCACCATAGTCAAGTTTATGGAGCGCACCTACGCCGAGCTGGATCCTCACCAGCCCATGGGCCACCTGGCCGCTACGGTCGATCGCTACCTCAGTCGCGATACACCCCTCTGGTGGGTCACCCCAACCCATGATGCCGCCCCCATCGCGGGCCTCTGGCTGGGGCAGGCCACCGACCAGCGCAGCGGGGTTTTGCACCCCTACGTGCTGCTGCTGTATGTCACCCCCAACCACCGCCGGTGCGGTATCGCCACCGCTCTGCTGACAGTGGCCGAAGCCTGGGCCCAGCACCAGGGGCACGGTCAGATTAGCCTTCAGGTCTTTAGCCACAACCCGGCGGCCCAGGCCCTTTATGCCCACTTGGGCTACCAACCCGAGGCCATCCTGATGAAAAAAGAACTGGCCTAGCGCGACGGTAGCAAGCCAGTGGATGAGCCTGAGATATTTTGTGTGCGGCTGCAAGGCTAAGGCATACAGCCGCATTCCTAGACGCTGATCTGGGAATGCCACCCCAAGGCTCTTGACAGCCCCATGGGGCTGAAATACCCAGCCTGAGCCGGCACCAACTGGGCACCAGCAAGAGGCTTACAAGCTAGAATCTGAGAAAATCTCGGGCAAACAGGCCCTTTCCCCTGGGGAACCGTCATGACTGCAACCCTGATCCAGAGCCCAGATCGGGTCATTCTCAGAAACATTAGCTGGCAAAGCTATCAATCTCTTGTTTCAGACTTTGAATCTGAACCCGCGATGCGGTTGACCTACGATCGCGGCACCCTAGAAATCCGCATGCCCCTCGACCCCCATGAAACCTATAAAAAACTTCTGGGTCGCCTGATTGAGGCCGCTACCGAAGAACTCGGTTTAGAAATTCGCAGTTTGGGGTCACGCACCTGCGATCGCGAGGACTTGCAGCGCGGGTTGGAGCCTGACCAGTGCTACTACATTCAAAATGAAGCCATGGTGCGCGACGTTGAGCAAAGCGACCTGGCTCAGTTTCCACCCCCAGACTTGGCCGTCGAGGTCGATATCACCAGCAGTTCGCTGGATCGATTTTCAATCTATGCCGATCTCAGAGTCCCCGAAGTCTGGCATTACAACGGGCAGACCCTAACCCTCTACCAGCTAGCCGAAGGGGCCTACAGAGTCTGCGATCGCAGCCTTGCCCTGCCCAGGCTCAAGGCCAGCGATATGGTTCAGTTGCTTGAGCTGCGCTTTCCCAAACAGCCGTCACTCCCGGCGGCGGGCGAAAACAGCGTCGTCAGACAGTTTCGGCAATGGCTCAGAAGCCAACTAGAGCATTAGTTAGCACGGCCCTATGGTAGCGAACCCCGATTTCAAGACAGCAAACCGCCCTGCTATGCCGCTTTCTTGAGTCACCGCAGCAGCAGCTACCTGAGCCTGGGACTGGCATGACTCATTCTCGGAGCAGATTGACTGAGGCAAACAAACGCCGCCCAGGGCGTGTAACGGTCAGTTAAGCCATGGGTACGATGTTAATCTTTCAGAGCCACCATGGACATAGTGCCATGCTCCCTGCGAACACCCACCGGATGACCCGCTTCCATCGCCTTGACCATGTAAAGGTTCCGGAAAATGGGGGGCACAATGGGTAGGGTAGAACTAGAACTGCACCATCTCTCGATAGGTTGGAGAGCCTTATGAAGAACGTCGTCTACTGGTTGATGGGTGAAAAGGCCGGACGCACCATTGTCGGCACCTGGAACTGGCTCTGGGGCATCCCCGTCGAGTCGGGTGGTAAGGTGGCCGTATCGGTAGCCGAAGAATCGCTCCAGTCGATGCAGGAGTCAGTGCAAAAGCTGGCCCAGGCCGTCGCTATGCAGGTGGGGGCCTACGAGCGGGCCAAGAAAAAGTACGAAGAAAAAGCCCAAGAGCTGAGAAAGTACGAACAGCAGGCCGCCCTGGCTCAAAAATCGGGCAATGAAGATGCTGCCCGTCTGGCCATGACCCGAGCGATTCAGGTCGAGCAGCTCTTGCCCCAGCTCGAAGGCCAGGTGCAGCAGGCCGAAAAGTTTGTCACCGCGTCTAAAGACAAGCTCAACCGCGAGCGGCTCAAACTCGAGCAGTACAAGACCGACATGCAAAACATGAAGGATCTAGCTGAGATCAACAGCGCGTTAGAGTCGATCGCCAAGGTCAACAACGAGTTTGACATCGGCTCGGCCCGATCCTCCTTTGAGTCGGCCAAGAGCGCGGTAGAGGGCCGCCACCTGCGCAGCAACGCCATGGCCGAGCTGTCAGAAAACCCCAACGAAAAACTGGCTGCCGACCTAGAGCAGATGACCATCGACGACGAAGTCTCTCGCCGCCTGCAAATGCTAGAAGGCACCACCCCCAAGGAGCTGGCTGAGTAGCGTATGGCAAACGACAATTCTTCGGTAAAACGCAGCGGCCCACCGCCCATTGTGTTTATTCTGCTGCTGTTGGGTCTGCTGGGCGGAGCCTACTGGTTCTTCTTGCGCAAGCCCAAGCCCGCTTCGGTCGCCACCCCACCTGCGATAGAGGCTCCCCAGGCCGATACGACAGCGCCTGCTAGCTTTGCCCTCCAGCCCAGCGTGGTCGCCGGTACTGCGGTCAACATCGACGGCTCCACCAGCATGGTGCAGATCAATGCCGCTCTTGAGGCCGCGTTTGAGCAGCAGTACCCCGGCACGGTGGTCAATATCGCCGCTGCGGGTTCCTCCAACGGCATCAATGCGCTACTCGAAGGGGCAATCGATGTAGCCGCTTCATCGCGCCCACTCACCGCCGACGAACAGGCTAAGGGACTGGTGGCGGTGCCGGTTACTAGCGATCGCATGGCCCTGGTCGTCGGCAACGACAACCCCTACAAACGCGGGCTATCTAAGGACCAGGCGGCCCAAATCTTTCAGGGCCAACTCGACAACTGGGCCACCCTGGGCGGGCCAAATGCCACCATTCGCGTGATCAACCGCCCTTCAGTCAGTGGCACCCACGTCGCCTTCAAAGAATTGGTACTCAATGGCGGTGAGTTTGGCACCACCCCCAACATCACCACCCTGGCCCGCGATGCCACCACGCCCATGCTGAGAGAGCTGGGTGCCGATGGCATTGGCTATGCCACCTACAGCCAGGTGGCCGATCAGCAGACCGTGCGGGTACTGGCGATCGACGGGGTGACGCCAGAGTCGTCTGGCTATCCCTTTCAGCGAGAGCTGTACTATGTGTACAGAGATGCCAATAGCCCAGCGGTGCAGGCATTTTTGGGCTATGCTCTGTCTTCCCAGGGGCAGCAGGCGATCGCCACCGCTGGCAACTGATGGTCAATTAATTTTAGAATCGCCCTGGCCCTAGCGCTGGTACCAGGCCGCTAGGGCCAGGGCCAGGGCATCGGCGGCATCGTTCGGGCGGGGTATGCGCTCTAGGCCCAGTTCGCGGGCCACCGCCTCCTGCACCTCGACCTTTTCAGCGTTGCCGTAGCCAGTCAGGGCCTGTTTCACCTGGGCCGGGGTAAACTCGACGTAGGGCAGGCGGTGCTGGGCCAGCACTAGCATCACGACTCCCCGCGCCTGGGCCACCAAAATGGTATTGGCCATGCGGTAGAAGAAAAATTTTTCGATGGCTACTAGGTCGGGCTTGTACTGCTCTAGTAGGCTGTTCAGATCGGTGTAGATGGTGCAGAGGCGATCGCCCACGGGGGTCTTGGCCGGGGTTTCAATCACGCCAAAATCGACCACTGATATACCTTCCTGACTGCCCAGGGCGGGCGCTGCATCGGGCGATAACCCTTCGATGATGCCGAATCCCAGAATGGCTAACCCTGGGTCGAGGCCAAAAATGCGGTGGCCCATAGGTGGCGTCAGCGCGCCCCCACGGGCTGGCGACCGTTGACGGCCGCCTCATCGGGATCGGCCAGGCCAAACACTTTGCAAAACACTTTCTCGACCTTGTAGCCTGAGTCGATGGTTTCCAAAGGGTCTTTGCGCAGACGGTGTCGCAGGCAGAGCACAATCACCCGCTTGATGTCATTGAGGGTGACTTCGGTGCGGCCCTCGTAAGCTGCGATCGCTTTAGCTGCCCGGTTGGTCACAATGTCGCCCCGCAGACCGTCCACATCCAGCTCAGAGCAGACCTCAGAAATACGCACCCGGTCGTCATAGTCGAGGGTGACGGCAGGCAGTCGTTTTTGGGCATCAACCAGGCGGGCCTGCAAAGCCACCTGGTCTTCTTCATGCTTGGTCAGGTAGGCCTCCGGGTCTTGGTCAAACTCAGAGCGCTGCTCCACAATTTGCACCCGCAACTCGGGGTCACGCACGGTGCGAATCTCGGCGTGCATACCAAAGCGATCGAGCAGCTGGGGTCGCAGTTCCCCTTCTTCGGGGTTGCCGGAGCCCACCAGCACAAACTGGGCCGGGTGGCGGATGGAGATGCCCTCGCGCTCTACGGTATTCCAGCCGGAGGCAGCCGAGTCGAGCAGCACATCTACCAGGTGGTCGTCGAGCAGGTTGACCTCGTCAACGTAGAGAATGCCGCGATTGGCCTTGGCCAATAGCCCTGGCTCAAAAGCCTTAACCCCTTCGGCGAGAGCTTTTTCAATATCGATGGTGCCGCACACCCGATCTTCGGTGGCCCCCAGGGGGAGGTCAACCATCGGTACTTTCTTTAACGCTATGGGCAAGTCGTCGGTGCCCCGCTCCGCCTGGACGTCTTGATCCTGAGGCGCACGGCTAAAGGGGTCGTCGGCCACCACCTCGATCTCGGGTAGCAGATCGGCCAGGGCACGAATGGTAGTGGATTTGCCGGTGCCGCGATCGCCCATGATCATCACCCCGCCAATCTTAGGGTCAATGACGTTTAGCAGCAGCGCCAGCTTCATATCGTCTTGGCCAATCACGGCGGTGAAGGGAAATACCGCGCGCCGGGCGGGGGCGAAGGGGACAGGCGAAGTCGCAACAGTAGAATTCACAGGCGTTTCAAAGATGACGTCAAAATTTTAGAATGACTTCCATTGTGCCACAGTACCTGCGCCCCTTCGGCTGGGACTGGGACAAAACGGTGATTTTCAAACGGGCCTGAGCCAGCTGCGATCGCTCACGTCCCCCTCGGGGTGCCTAGCCACTCCCATCCAACCCATCTCAGTCAATCATCACCCCGCAGCTAGGATGCGCCATCACCAACCATGATGCCCCCTAACCGGGGGTGGTCGGATGGGCTCAAAGAGCCAGCAGCTGGTCGAGGGCATCCAGCGCTTCGCACTGGGAAGCAGGCCTAGATACGCTGCCTTCTCGCACTGTCTGGGGCCTACCGTAGCCGCCAGCAGACTGCTCCGACGCCAATACCCCAGGGCCGACCGCAGGCGGGCAACCACAGAGGTACTCATCGCAGTAGCGGCGAAAAACGGCTTCTACGGCGGCGCGGGCGTTTTTGAGCCCCCACTCGGCAGCAATGCGATCGGCCTTGTCGAGCACATCTGGGCTGAGGCGCACTTTATTGTCTTGTCTCACTTTGTGGTCATGCATAACTGAGTATCACCCGTCATCAAAAATAAGCCGCGAACGTTGGCAAACTGAGGATCGCCCATGACGGCAAACAAGCCATGCCCCTGGAGGCGATCGGCAATCAGGTGAGAGCCGCCGCCGGTGACCAAAAAGCGAGTCACCCGAGGCATGTAGGGCGTGTACTGGGCTTTGACGGTTTGAAAAATGCCCTTAAACCAGGGGTCGAGGTACTCGTCCAGCCAGTCGGCCCAGGCTAAACCGGTGTCGGCATAGACATGATCGATGCGAAAGCCATCCATGACGATGCAGGGGTCGGCGCTGCTGCCCAGGTGGTCGGTAAGGCGGTGGTCGAAGCTGATAGCGGTAGCCAATTCGTAGGTGCCGCCCCGATCCATGATGTTTTCGTCGATCACTTCACCATCGGCATCTACCAGGCGGGTAAGCCAGGTGCCGCCGCCAATGTCAATGACGATGGTATAGCCCTGGGCCGGCACCGTGCCCTGGGCCTTGGCGTAGTGATAGGCACCCATGCCTTCGCGATCGACCGTTACAGATTCAACATTGACGCAAAAGGCCACCTCGTTGCGGGTGAACTCGTGGGCGCCGAGCAGCTGGGCGCGAATGTCTTCACCATTGCGAGCCGGGTCTGGGGTAGAGACATGGAGGTTAAGGCGATAGTCTGCTACGTCGCCCGCTAGGGGTTCTAGACAGGCGTAGAGGTGCAGTTTGGCTAGCTCTACCTTATTTTCGATGACGGTTTGCTGCTGCCGACGGTATTTATAGGCTTGGGCACCGAAGTGGTAACGACGCCCATCGGGCAGTTCAATCAGAGGCGATGCCTCTGAGAAACTGACGGCATCACGCCCTTGGGGAAGTTGGTAACGCACTGAGCGGATGGCCTTGGGATGGCCACTGCCGGTAAAAAACTTGAGGTCGTAGTTGCCAGCATCTAGGGCCAGCACAGGGATTGTTGCGCTGGTAGCCTGAGTGCCGCGAGCCTTGGCCGAAGACCGAGACGCGCCAGAGCGGCTGCGGGAGGCGGTAGTCGTGGTCATAGGAAATTCTTGTGGGGATGACAGATCAGCGATGCCAGGGCGGCTGTCCCAAGATAGCTGGGAACGCTTGTACCCATAAGTACGCCTGAACCAATAGTAATGCATCTGTACTGTTCTGGCAAGGGGAACCCTAGGGCTGGTGTAACCTGCTCCTGATCGCTAGGGATGCTCTAGTGCGTTGTCAAACCTAAGGATTGGGGGTATCTGTCGGTTGGGTAAAATGAAGTGCAACCCAACAGTGACGGGCTAGGTTGGGCTCTGCTAGCGCTCCACCCACCCGACAACTTTGATTGCCCGATTACAGATAACTGATCCCAGGGTTACGTTAAGGGCTACGGGGATCATTAAAAACTGCTACCGTGTCGCAGGTCACATTCTGTCAGGAACTTCAGCAAGACCCCTTGTCAAGCGGTACCCACAGCCCCACACTGTAAAGGTGAAACAGAATGATACATAAGTGCAGTTTGTGGGGCTTAACGAGGGAATCTTGTGAAATCAGTCTTGGCCATTATCCTGGGCGGCGGTGCTGGCACTCGTCTCTATCCTTTAACTAAGTTTCGGGCTAAGCCAGCGGTTCCTTTAGCTGGTAAGTATCGCCTGATCGATATTCCTGTCAGTAATTGCATCAATTCTGATATCAACAAAATTTATGTGCTGACCCAGTTCAACTCCGCATCGTTGAATCGGCACATTAGTCGCGCCTATCAGTTTTCGCAGTTCACCGAGGGATTTGTAGAGGTGCTGGCTGCTCAGCAGACCCCCGATAGCCCGAGTTGGTTTCAGGGTACTGCCGATGCGGTTCGCAAGTACCTGTGGATGTTTGATGCCTGGGATGTGGAGGACTTTGTAATTCTCTCCGGGGATCACCTCTACCGGATGGATTACAGTCTGTTTGTAGAGCGTCACCGGGCGACTAACGCCGACATTACCTTGTCGGTAGTGCCGATTGGCTATAAGCAGGCTTCGGACTTTGGTCTGATGAAGGTTGACGGCAGTGGCCGCGTCGTAGACTTTAGCGAAAAGCCCAAGGGCGACGCCCTTGAGCAAATGAAAGTCGATACTACCACTCTGGGGCTGACGCCAGAGCAGGCTAAAGATCAGCCGTTTATTGCCTCCATGGGCATTTACGTATTTAAGAAGCAGGTGTTGATTGACCTGCTACGTAAGAATCGTGACCAGACCGATTTCGGTAAAGAGATTATTCCGTCGTCGGCCCTGGATTACAATGTGCAGGCCTATCTCTTTGACGGCTATTGGGAAGATATTGGCACCATCGAAGCGTTTTACGATGCCAACCTGGCACTGACCCAGCAGCCCCACCCCGATTTCAGCTTTTACCAGGAAGACGCGCCCATCTATACCCGGGCACGCTACCTGCCGCCCAACAAGCTGCAAAATTGTCAGGTGACTGAGTCGAGTATTACCGAGGGCTGCCTTCTCAAAAACTGCCGCATTCACCATTCGGTGATTGGCCTGCGCCAACGCATCAATGCCGACTGCGTGATTGAAGACTCGTTGCTGATGGGGGCCGACTATTACGAACCTCTATCGGAGAGCAGTCAGCACCTGACCCAAGGCAAGATTCCCCTGGGCATTGGGCAAGGTTCGGTGATTCGCCGTGCCATTATCGACAAAAATGCCCGCGTTGGCCGCAACGTACAGATCGTCAATAAGGAGAATGTACAGGAGGCTGAGCGTGAAGACTTGGGCTTTTATATCCGCAGCGGTATTGTCGTTGTGCTCAAGAATGCGGTGATTCCCGACGACATGATCATCTAGCGGCTGATGGCAGGTTCACGATATGGCTGTACCCCTGCTGCTGCTGGTGGGTATACCCGGCAGCGGTAAGTCAACGTGGGCCCGGGCAGTGGCGGTCTCTGGTCGCCATCAGATCGTTTCTACCGATGCGATTCGCGCCGACCTTTACGGTAGCGAAGCCTGCCAGGGCGAATGGCGGCAGATCTGGCAGCGGGTACTTGATCAGTGGCATCAGGGGGTGGCGGCGATTCATCGGGGTGGTCTAGAGGCTGTCATTTATGACGCGACTAATGCCCGGCGGTGCCATCGCCAAGAGGCGATCGCCGCCGCCCGGACGACAGGCTTTGACGCGATTACGCTGGTTTGGTTTGATGTCTCCCTGAGCCTGGCGCTAGCCCGCAATCGATCGCGATCGCGACCGGTACCCGAGGCCATTATTGCTACCATGCACCGCCAACTCCAGGGCGCACCCCCCAGTCTGCTAGAGGGGGTGGAAGACGTGATTCGCCTCAGACCTGGACAGGGCGAATCTACTAGCCCGGGCATCTAGCCAGGTTTATGATCAGGCCTTAGAGATTGACCTGGGCTAGGGCCGCTTGCAGGGCGATCGCCCAGCCTTCCGGCGCTGGCACAGGGGCGATGGTCCAGCCGCGATCGGCCAGGCGAGGATGGGGGCCGTGGGCCCCGGGCAGCACAATGGGGTAGTCGACGTTTTCCAGCATGTCGAGGTCGTTGGGGCTATTGCCCAACCCAATGGTCGTGATCGGCTCAGCGGCGGGATTATTCATCCGGTAGAGGCTTACCAGCTGGTGTACGGCATGGCCCTTACCGGCCTCTGCCCCAATCAAGTGGGAAAACCGATCGCCCACCACCACCCGAAACCCCATGGTCTCCACCGCCGCCTTGAGCTGGTCGGTAGGGATATTCTTGGGAGTCATAAAGGGCTCAGAAAATTCTCTTGCCTTGGCCTGTTTAGCCTCACTGGGCGAGAGCCCGGTGAGCTGCACCACCTGGTCGATGCTCCAGTCGCCAAACCCCTTTAAGGGACGTCCTAGTTCCTGGGCGATCGCCTTCAGCCCGGCTCGGGCGGTGACGTAGTTGCAGCCTAGCTGTAGCACCCGATAGCCCTCTACATCGTCGCTAGGGGGGAGGGCAAAGCGAGTCTGTTCGGTCGGGATGTAGACAGCGCTGCCGTTTTCGACCACAAAGGGATCGTGCAACCCCACGTCTTGGCGCAGTTGGGCCACTTCCTGGCGAGTCTTGCTGGTGACCGGCACCACAGGAATGCCTCGGTGGGTGAGGTCAGCCAGCATCGGTAGAGCCGCCTGGTAGGCGTAGGTCTCGCCATTGAGCAGGGTGCCGTCGAGATCGGTAAATACTAGGCAGGGCATGGGCTCACAGCAGCGCAAAAGAGAGTTAACCCCTTTAGACTACTCCTAAATTTGCATCGACCACGGCTCGACCAGCAGGAAGGGTCGGTAAGAATGAGACAATAATCGGATAAGGCTTTTGCCTGCGGTCAGGGCTTATCTATCGATAGGCTGAGCTGGGGGAAAGGCTGGTTAGAGGATCCATTCTATGAGTGCTATGGAGTTTAAGACCCCCGGCCAGAAGGCTGTCTACCACCGTATTTTGCCCTGGATGCATGAGTTGTTTGGCGAATCCCTGGTGGTGTTTGAGGATGAGCCATTATTCATTGTCAACCTGGGGTCGGCCGTGGCCTCTACCCGAGTGCTGCCCTGGCACAAAGATGAAACCCTGATTACCAGCCGATCCTACGTGGTCACCGATATTGACCTCACCCCCGAGCTCAGCTACTACCTGCTGAGAGAAAATAATGGTATCTACTTTGGCCGTTTTGCCTACGACGCCGAAGACGACATTGTGTTTGAGCACAGCCTCGTGGGTGAAACCTGCGATCGCCTGGAGTTAAACCATTCAGTCAATACCGTGATTCGCATCGCCGACAGCTACGACGACGAAATTGTGGCTCGCTGGGGCGGCAAACGTGCCGTCGATCGATGGGCGTCTTAGAAATTGATAGATTTTCCCGAGTTTGATCTACCATTCTATCCATTTCGCGCTACAAAATAGGCTAACAATGCATCGAGGAAGATATGGTCGGAGCACGTCGCTGGATCTGGATGGGATTGGGTGGGTTGCTAGTCGTGCTGTTAGGGCTGGGTCTGGGGTCAGCTGAGGCATCTGGGCCGCTGCAGCCAATGGTGACGGTGACTGGTCTACCGCCGATGCACGATACCGCAACGACAGCTCTGCAACCGCTCAAAGCGATGCCGCCTGGGCCGACCGATTTTGCTGCGCCTGCGCTCACCCTAGCCCAGGCGGCCCCTCCCCGCCAGGTGACGGCCTTAGCCGACCCTAGCAATTACGGCGATCGCTACCTGACCGATATCAATGGCCGACCCCTGCAAAACGACTTCATCGCCGTACTGCACGAAACCGTGGGCTCGGCCCAAAGCGCCCTCAACCTGTTTCGGACCCATCACCCCCGCGACCAAGACCAGGTTAGCTACCACTCGCTGATTGGCCGCGACGGCACCATCTACTATATTGTCCCCCCCGAAAAGCGGGCCTTTGGGGCCGGCAACTCGGTGTTTAATGGCACCAATGGCCTCGAAACCGCCCGTACAAACCCGGCTTTTCCGCCTTCGGTCAATAATTTTGCCTACCATGTGTCACTGGAGACCCCGGGCGACGGCTTTAACAACCGCCGCAGCCACAGCGGCTATACCCAGGCTCAGTACAACTCTTTGGCTTGGCTGCTGGCGCAGACCACGATTCCCGACAACCGCATTACCACCCATCAGTCGGTCGATCGCTCTGGTAGCCGCATGGATCCGCGCAGCTTTAACTCCCAAACCTTCTTTACTCAGCTGCGTCGCTACCCCACTCGTAGCGGTCTGTCGGGCTAGGGTACTGCGTCCAAAGAGACCACCATATCGATCACCTCCAGGTTGAGCAGTTCTAGGTTGGGGTTGCCGCTGGCAAAGACCTGATCGCCAAGTAGCGCCTCGTAGGCCGCCGAATGTTCAGCTATGGCGGCTTCTGCAGGGGCCATACGCAACCACAGTAAATCTTGATATTGGGCGAGCTGGCTGTCTGCCAGCACCACGGTACCGCCGTAGTCCCATTCAAAGCCGTAGATGCCAAAATTTCCCAGGGCCGCCTTGAGCGTTGAGTAGGGCACCCCCACGCCCAGGCCCTCTGGGGTTTGCCAGGCCGGGCCAAAGTCTCTGACCAACTGAGGCCGGGTTTGAGCAGTGTCGGCCCACACCACCGTAAACCGATGGCTGGGGTCGGGGCTAACCACCGTGCCAGGTTCGGTAAAGCCTTCACCAACAGGGATGGGGCCGTCAGTCAGGGCGGCTTCACCATAGATGGCTGCCAAGTCGGCGCGGGTAGTTTGAGCGGTAATGGGGCCGACCCGCTGCCCCGGCACGACCAGCCAATCCGTTGCTTCAGCAGGTAAATCGGGTGACGAGGTGCCAACGGCAGAAAAATCTAGGGGCGATCGCAGGTCACAGTTGCTTACCCCCGCAAGGACTAATCCCAGCAACACTAGGGTAAAAAAACGCATCATGGCAAGTCATCTCAATTGCAAATTTAGCCCTCGACCCACCTACCGTAGGCCTTAGCTGTATAAGCACCCCAGCCCCTCAGCTCCCTGGCGCGCATACCCCAAACCTACGCCCAAGCGATTGCCTAAGGCACCAGATGATGACTGATGGCAAACCGCAGCAGTTCTGACCGATTGCTGGTCTCAGTTTTGCGCAGCAGACTGCTGACGTACTTTTCGACGGTGCGAGGGCTCAAATACAGGCGATCGCCAATCTGAGCATTAGACAACCCGTCCGACAGCAGGGCCAGCACATCCTGCTCTCGTGAGGTAAAATCGGCCACCAGATCGGCGGGGTCGGGAGTCCACGGCGTGATCTCGATTGCCTCGTGGGCGGTATCGCTACTGGTCTGCATAGCCCGCTGCTGAGCGGTAGAGAGGGCTACCTGCTGAATCCACGCCGACTGGATGAGCTGCGATCGCTCCAGCAAATTTCGCACAATTGCGCCCAGTTCAGTGAGCTCAAAGGGCTTAGCCAGGTATAGATCGCAACCCAGTTGATAGCCCCTGATGCGATCTTGGGTTTGGTTGTGGGCGGTCAGAAAGATCACCGGCAGCAGCCGAAAGGCGGGCAACTGACGCACCTTTTGCACCAGGGAATAGCCGTCTAGCCCGGGCATGCCCACATCGGTAATGATCAGCTGAGGCTGATGGCTAAACACCTGTTGTAAAGCCACTTCACCGTGACTGGCTGTTAAAACAGAGTAGCCCTCTAGCTCCAGGTAGTCACACAGAGATAGACGAGTGCCCTCATCGTCTTCGGCTATTAGAATGGTGAGCGGCATAGCGTTCGACCAGATTTAGGGCTGTTGACAGATCAAGCCAAGGGTGGCGCACCTTGACTAACTAAAGAGATTACACATCCTTACTCCACTAGCCTAAACGAGAAATCAAGGGTCAGGTTTTATTTGTTGCCGAAATTAAACCTATGTGGGGTGTTTACTCCACATAGGTTAATAAATATATTGTTTTGCCTATCGTTAGCGGGCGATCGCAGTCTGCGCTAACCCAGTCGATAGCCAAAGCCCCGCACAGTTTTGAGGTAGTGGGGATGGCTGGGGTCAACTTCCAACTTTTCGCGAATCCAGCGAATGTGCACATCGACGGTTTTGTTGTCGCCCATGAAGTCGTGCCCCCATACCTGATCAATGATCTGATCGCGCGACCACACCCGCCGGGGCTGGCTCAAAAACATTTCTAAAATGCGAAATTCTTTCGGCGATAGGTTGATCTCGTCGCCCTTGAGAAAGACTCGGCACTCTTGCGGGTGCAGGGCAATGTCTTCAAACTGCAGCACGTCGCTCTTGTCGGGCTTAGCTTTGCCGCGCTGACGACGCAGCAAAGCTCGACAGCGAGCGATCAGCTCCCGCATGCCAAAGGGCTTAGTCAAATAGTCGTCGGCCCCGATTTCTAACCCCACCACCCGGTCGGTTTCGGTGCCCTTGGCACTCAAGACCAAAATGGGCACATCAATGCCCTGGTGCCGCAGCAGCCGACAGAGATCCAGACCGTTCATCCCCGGCAGCATGAGATCGAGCACGACCAGGTCAATCTCGGGGCGGTTGGCGCGACTAGAGACAGACGTGCCGCCCAGCATATCCAGGGCGGCCAAACCATCTTCAGCAATGAGAATGTCAAATCCTTCCTCTGCCAGCCCCAGGGCTACGGTCTCTCGAATCAGTTCTTCATCTTCGACCACTAACACTCGGCCAAGGCCAACGCGCAGGTTGGGCTGCATCTGGGCCGCGAGATCTAGAGCATCCATAGGAATGAGTTAGAGACTGTTTAACGCCATCATATCAGCCCGACCGAGAGCTGAATAGGGAGCTCAATTTGCATCCTCGGTGAATACACTGCAAACCAGGGCTCTAGCGATCGCCCGTCATGGGCCTGTGACCAATGCCTCCAGGGCTTCTGGGGCGGTGGGCAGGGCCTCGGTGAGCACCGTGCAGCCAGTCGCGGTGATCTGCACATCGTCTTCAATGCGAATGCCGCGCACCGCTCGAAAGTCTTCTAGACGCTCCCAGTTGACGGCGTCATCGACTTGACCCGACTGCCGGGCCGGGTCGAGAATGGCAGGCACCTGGTAAAACCCCGGCTCGATGGTAACCACCATATTGGCCGCCAGGGGGCGATCGAGGCGCAAGAATTTGAGCCCAAAGCGATCGCTGCGCTGTCGTCCAGGCCCATAGCCGGCGGCATCGCCGAGATCTTCCATATCGTGTACGTCTAGGCCCAGCAGGTGCCCCACCCCGTGGGGAAAAAATAACGCGTGAATATCGCGCTCTACCAGAGACTCTGGACGGCCCTTGAGCAGACCTAAATCCACCCAACCCGTCGCCAGGGTATGGCAGGCCAGCAGGTGCAGATCGCGGTACTCAACGCCGGGCTTGGCCGCCGCAATGCAGGCGTCGTGGGCGGCTAGCACGACGTCATAGATATCTCGCTGGGCGGAGGTAAACCGTCCCGACACCGGCCAGGTGCGGGTAATATCAGAGGCCCAGCCGCTGGGTGCCTCAGCTCCAACATCGGCCAGCAGCAAATCGCCCGGGGTCAGCCTGTGGTGGTACTGCTCGTTGTGGAGCACTTCGCCATGGACGGTGACAATGCTGTTGTAGGCGCAGGTCATGTTTTGCGCCATGATCACCTGCTCCATCGCCGCCCGTACCTGGGCTTCGGTCTCAGCCCCAGCGGTAGCTGCCATACCGGCCCGGTGGGCCGCCACCGAAACCGCCGCCGCGCGCTTGATTTCGGCCAGGGCAACGTCGTCGTGGTGCAGCCGCAGGGTGACGAGGGCCTCGACCAGACCTGGGCCAGGGTGGGGCTCTAGGCCCAGCCCGGAGGCCAGCCCGGCCTGGGCGGGTAGGGTCGTCGCATCTGGCAGATAGGCTGTCAGATGTTGGTAGGGATAGGCAGCCGTGGCCCCGATTGCAGCGGCAATCTGGTCTCGAGCAGGGGTGGGGCCATGCCAAAGGGCCGCGTCAGGGGAGGTGTCATCCATAAACAGCGTCAGCTTTCCCCCATCTAGGCGAATGGCCGCTCGGGCTAGGGGCAGACCGGCAAAATACAAAAAGTGGCTGTTGGCTCTAAATGGGTAAACATTGGCCGGAAAGTTGCGCGATACCGCCTGCCCCGACCACAGCACTACGGGCTCTGGGTAGAGCTGGGCCAGGCGATCGCGGCGATGGTGCAGCGCCTGTAAAGCAGAAGTCTGAAGCGACATAGGTGATCCACGGCGACATTTCCCTAGTCTGCCACAGGCCCATGGTGGCGGGGGCTGGGCCGGGCTGAGAGAACGGGCCTAAACATATTGTTAACCGTGCTACCCCACCGGTTAACCCCAAATGCTCAGGCCATCTCTTAAAATAGAATCAATAATTATTTTTTATATACCCACGGCTCAAAAAATAGTTCAAATGCACTATTCTTGGATCTGTAACGGCTAGCCTTATCCAGGTGCAGCGCTATGGCTTCCTTAACAATTCGACCAGGGTCACGGGTTCGCCTCAAGGGCCAAGACGACCATGTTCCCGACTTTTTGGTGGTGCGGTGCGATCGCGATCGCTGTTGGATTCGTCAGGAGCATTGGGCTCCTGATGCCGAGCTCAACATCAGTTTTAAGCAACTCTGGGTACCGCCCGAGGCAGGTGCTACCCTGCCCCTAGCCTTAGCTGAGCAGGTGAAAGCTGCCGGGCTACTGGCCACCCATGGCGACTATCGCGCTGGCGACAATGTGGTCTACATGGCGGCTTTTCGCCGTCGTCACGCTCCCCAGAGTCAGTAGTGCGGCATTTGCAGGGGCGGGTTGCGATCGCTCAAAAAACTACGGTTGACGGCGCATCGTCTCGCTCTTGAGGTGCTACTATGCAACTCTGTCGGTTTTAGCGGGGGTCAGCCGCTAAAGGAAACGGGGAAAGCGCAGTGAAAATCTGCCACTGTCCCGCAGCTGTGAAGCGATTTGAGATGGCCAATTTTAGATGTTGGGTTGATCCACCGCTAAAATCTAAAATCCAAAATTGCCTGAGTCAGAATGCCCGCCGATGGAGTCTCACTTCATAGTCCATCTGCGAGGTACAGATGACCAATCACGGTCTTTGGGTTGACCTGGGGAGTTTGCTCCCTGGGCATTGTTTTTGTGCTGCCTTGCCTTTCCATAGGGAGAGGTCGTAACTATGCGCACTCAAGATGCGGTGTGGCAGGGCTGTTTTGGCCATTGGCAGCCGTTGTTTATTCGTGAATATTGGCTGCCTTTGGGCCATGGGGCCTGGCAGGGGTTTTTGACCCAGGGGCGGGGTGCTGTAGTCTGCAAGGTGTCGGGGGTGACGTCGGCTGTGGACTGGGGTTTTGACCTGGTGCCCTACACCACCCACTTTGTGGCCCAGGCGGTGTTGTTGAATTTTTGTCACACCCTGGGGCTCGACCCCGATCACTGGGCTGCCCTGGAGGCCGCCGTGGCCAATTACGACCCGGCTCAAGACGTGATTTTGCTGCTGCTAGGTGACGCCACGCCCTATATCACCCATTTGCAGGGGTGGGCGGTGCCGCCGCCGGAGTGCTCGCGCCAGTTGGGCGATCGCCAGGTCGAGTTCGATCTCACGCCCAAGCCCTAACGCTATCGCTACCGGTCGGTCTGGGTCTCCCGATCGCAGACCATGCTGAATACCCTTCATTCTTCTCGGCCCTATGACTCAAATGCCCACTCTATTTGTCTGTGCCCTGTGTAAATTTCCTGCCGCCGCCGCCGATGTGGGCGATACGACCGGAGGGCAGCGCCTCATCGATCAGTTGATGGAGCACCTTCCCCCCGACGCTGGTATTTCCCTCCAGCCGGTGCGCTGCATGGCGGCCTGCGATCGCGCCTGCAATGCCGCCCTCAGTGCCCCCGGCAAGCTCACCTTTATCTTTAACGACCTGTCGCCCCACCAGTCGGCCCCCGACCTGGCCACCTTTTGTCGCCAATACGCTGAGGCGGTGGGGGGAAAAGTGCCCTACAGTCTGCGATCGCCTGCGATCAAACAGGCCACGGCCTACGTTCTACCGCCCCCGGCCAATGAGGCAGTGGAGGCTGCGATCGCTCCATAGGTGCGATCCATAGGTGCGACCCATAGGTGCGATCGGGCGATTCCCGTTTGGCTAGAGTGGGTTTACTGCCCAGCGACAATTTCAAACTCCAGCCCAAAGGTCTGGGCCAGGTTGCAGGTGTGGTGGTCGGTGATATTGGTATCGCTCAGCTCCAGGTTATAAAAGCTGACGCTGGGATGGCTAAAGTACGGCCCCGCGTGCCAGGTGCCCACCGCCAGCTTGATAAAGCAATGGCCAGGGATGTGAAAGGCCTGAATGCTCTGGGGGTCGGGCCGATCCGCTGCCCCCGGTGGGGCCACCCCCATGACCCAGTCTTTGCCTTCCAGCGCGCCCAGGCACTGGGTGCAGCGCTGGTGGCGGGTAATGGTGCGAAACCGGGTGCCCCGATCCACCAGGGTCATGATGTAAAAGCGCGGAATGCCCTCATCGAGCTTAAGCTGTGCGTCCCCTGGGCCAAAGTCAGCGCCATCGGCAGTGGGAAAAATCACCTGGCCAAAGGGGGCAAAAGCCTCGGCGGTAATGGGCTGAGCCGGGAGTCGGTGAAGGGTAAGGGGTGGGGTCATCGGCTACATATAACGAGCTGAGTTATTGTGACAGCGATGCAGCGGTAATTGCCTGGGCAGCGGCTAAAGGCTTGAACTCATTGCTAACAACCTGAATTCGGGTTAAGCCTCCCTCGTTTAGAACCAGGCTAGCCTTCCCCTCCTGGAAGGGGTTAGGGTTGGTCTGAGCCATTGCCCGGCTTATCCGTAGAACGCAGCCGCCTTGATGTCAGCATTTTGACTCACCCCGCCCTCCGGGCACCCCTCCCAGGAGGGGAAAGTGTGATCCCGAACTGAGCTTAACAGTGTATCGGCTGTTTCCGGTAGCCGTGCAAAACCTTAAAGAGTTCCGCGCCAGCACCAATGGCGAGAACACTTCGTCTGGGGCGAGGGCTCGATCCTCATGTTAGGTATCACACCCATCGGCCGCGCAACAGTGGATAGGCTGGCGCTGAATCGAGATGGTGTTGTCAATTTGCGTCGAGTTTTGGTGGCCGTGGGCAACCATCCGCCCTAAGAAGTCGTTAGAGCAGTATCGATGGTAGATTGAAGGCGCGCGCCATTTGTGAACTATTGTTACTTCCCGACCTCCAATGCTGATTCTCTCTGCCACTAAGGGCTCTAACCTCAGCCTGGCCCAATCTTTTGCCGCCGAAGCCAAATCTAAAAACCTATCCGTAGAGACCATTAGCCTACCCGAACTACAACTGCCCCTCTACGACTCGCTCAACCAGGCGGGTGGCACTAGCGAGGGGCTACTCAAGCTGGCCCAGGCCCTACGAGACCACAAAAGCCTGGTGATTTGCGCGCCCGAATACAACGGCTCCATTCCGCCGGTGGTGAGCAATGCGATCGCCTGGCTGTCGGTCAGCACCGAAGACTTTCGCGCCCTGTTCAACGGTCGCCCCGTGGCTTTGGCCAGCCACAGCGGCGGCGGCGGTCAGAAGGTATTGCTGGCTATGCGGCAGCAGCTCTCCCACCTGGGCTGCACCGTGCTGGGGCGGGAGGTGCTAGCGACGTCGCAAAAGGCGGCTAACCCCGAGGCGATTTCTGCCCTAGTCAGCCAGCTCAGCGCGCTCGAATCCCTGCCATAGCTCGCTGGCTTAGGGAGGGGAGATTGACATCTCAAGGTCGGCGATAAAGTAGGCGATCGCTACAGCCCGCCCGATCGCTGAAAGTAGAAAAATGCTGCCTGTAGCACCCCAATGGCAAAACCTAAAATGCCCCCCAGGTTGACGATCGCCTGCAATTCATTGCGCACAATGCCCTGAATCGCCAGCTCCAGCTCCTTGGGCGACGTGCCCCGTACTCGGTCAATAATCACCTGGTCAATATTCAAAATCGGGATAATTTGGGCCACCAACGACTCCAGATCGCGCTCCAGGTAGCGCTCTAAGATCAGCGCCAGCTCTTCGCTGACTGGGTCAAGCGACTGGGTGATCACCGCCGAATTTTGCAGGCGGTTGAGTAGCTGAGTGGCCAGCATTTCCCAGTTGACCGAGGCCCCCAGACCGCGCACAAACTCCGGCCCCAGGGTTTGAATGTAGCCCTGCACCGACTCGCGCAGGTTGCGCCGCACCTGGCGCACGGTCGAGACCGGCAGGTTTTGCAGCGACACCCGCTGTAGCGAGTCGCGTAGGCGGGTTTTGACCTGGAGGGCTACCACCAGTTCGGCAATGCGGGCGTTGCTGACTTCGCGCTCGTCGAGGCAAAAGGCCCGCAGCCGGCTGAGGGCATTGCGCACCCCAAACAAGTTAGCTACGACCCAGTAGGTGCCGCTGGTGCGCTCGCGAAAGATCGTGTCGATGACTTGAATGTTGCGATCGGTGAGAAAATCGACCGCCAACTGGCGCAGTTTGTCGGGGGGAAAAACGCCGCTGAGCAACCAGGTGACAATCTGGTCAGCCTGCTCGGCGGTCAACCGAAAATCTATCAGCACCTGGTCAAACAGCTGGTTGAGCTGGGGTTCGAGAAAGTTGTCGCGCCGTGCCCACACGCGAATGAGTCGGGGTAGCGATTTGCCAAACAGGTCTTGCAAAATGGCACCAGCAATTTTGGCGGTGCGCTCTTGGGCGCGGCTCTGCACCTGGTCGAGGGCCAGTTGCAAGAGCCACTTGATCGCCGCCTGGGTGCGTTCGGTTTGCAGCAGCCGCCGAGCCAGATTTTGCAGCTCTTCGGGGGTCAGCAATGACCCCATAATGGTGTCAGAAATGCGCTTGGCCAGCCGCTCTTGGTTGCTAGGAATCAGCCCCGGGGTAAAGGGCAGGCGGCGCTTGCCCAGGTACAGCGGGCGATAGGGGCGAAACAACATTTTGATGGCGATGTCGTTGGTGAAATAGCCAATGACGCCGCCAATAATGGGCGGTGCTAAGAGTAGCCATAGATCAGACCCGGTCATCGGTAGCTCACCACGAGCACCCCCATCAGTCCCCCGGCAATCGGGTAGTGCACCGCCCGGTCAAACCCGGCCTGGTGGGCCAGCATCACCTGCTCAGGCCCCAGGGGGAAGCGATCGAGGCTGGGGCCAATGTAGGCATATTCATCGGTCAGCCCCATTTGCTGAGCCGTGGGCACCACCAGGGTGTCGAGGTACCAGCGCTGAAACTGCTCAGCTAGCCCGCCCCGGGGCCGGTGAAAGTCGAGAATGGCGGCGCTGGCCTGGGGCTTGAGCACCCGCCGCAGCTCCGCTAGCCCCTGGGGAATATCGGTGAGGTTGCGCAGGCCATAGCCCATGGTGGCGGCATCGATGCTGGCGGTGGCGAGGGGGAGAGCAAGTGCATCGCCCTGAAGCCAATGGATCGGGGCCTGGGGTAGTGCGGTTTTGGCCTCTCTGGTGGCCGCCACTGCCAGCAGCTCTGCCGAGAAGTCTAGGCCGTAAACGGTGCCAGTGGCCCCCACCGCCTGGGAGAGCATCAGCGCCAGATCGCCGCTGCCGCAGCACACATCGAGGGCGGTGTGGCCTGGGGCGGCACCACTCCAGCGCACGGCCATGCGTTTCCAAACTCGGTGCAGCCCAAAGCTGAGGCGTTCATTGAGGCGGTCGTAAACGGGGGCAATCCGGTCGAACAGACCCTGAATATCGCTGGCGGTTGGTGATGATGGCTGGGCAAGTCCCACGGCGGTGCAGCGCGATAGATCACCCTTTACTGTAGCGCTGCCCCCGACACTCAGCCACGGTGTGCCGTTGGGTTTGTTACAACTGCGATCGCCCCTAGAGGTAATCGCAGTTGGTAATCTGCATCTCGCTACCGACCATTACTGGCGTTGGCGTCGGGGCTGTCGCGGCAACACCTTGGCAAATTACCGTGGCGAGCTTGGGGCCACCGCCAGAGTCTAAGGTGGCAAACACCACCCCGGCGTAGCCCCGCAGAACCGGGTCGGTTGGAATTGCCTGGGCGCTGGCTACGGTTAGGCCCCCTATCCCCGACGTCAAGGTGTAGCTGTAATCGTCAGGGGCCTGGGCAGCGAGAAAGCCTAACTCATTGATAGAAGTAGCAAAGCGAGAGTTTTCTAGAAAAAAGATCTGCTGGCCCCGATTGACAGCACCAATGTATTTTAAAGCACCAGCTTGCTTCGCCCTAGCCGCCTGATTTAAGAAGCTGGGGAGAGCGATCGCCGCCAGAATGCTGGTAGTGATGATGACAACGAGCAGCTCAACCAGGGTAAATCCCTTCTCCTGACTGCCCTTGGCACTACTACAGAGCTTGACATGAAAGCGGCGCAGGTAGTTGGCCATAGCCATAAAAATTCTTGTCAACGATCACGTTATTCCCCCCTAATCTACGTAGTTACTCTGAGTAGTTCGGGGCTTTTTGCAGGCTTTTATCTAGCCTTTATCAAACTTGTCAAGAATGGTGAGGGTTTTCTGGCAATGATATGGAGCAGTAAGATGATGCTCTGTTAGGGTTCCCAGACCCATGTGGAACGTTGAGCCTTTGCCAAAACGGTCTAAACTGTCTGACTATACCCGTTTAGCTGAAAGACTAATTTGGATACTGTGCCTTCTATCCCCTTCAGCCCTAAAACTCTGCGTGTGTTTATGACGGGGGCGAGCGGATGTATTGGCCATTACATTCTCGAACTGCTCCTGGAAAGCGATCGCTACGAGTTGTTTTTGCTGTTGCGCCATCCCGAAAAACTGCGACTGGCGGTACGTGACCGCCCCAATGTCCATATTCTCCACGGTGGTCTAGAGGATATTGCTCCCTATGCCGACCTGCTCGGCACCATAGACATTGCAATTCTCACCGCTGCGGCCTGGGGGGGTGCCCCCGGTTACGTCGAGGCGATTAACATCGACGCCAATCTGCAACTCATGGCCCACCTCGACCCCCAGCGCTGTCAGCAGGTGGTCTACTTCTCGACCGCCAGTATCTTGAACCGACGCAGCGCTCCCCTGCTTGAGGCCGGGCAAATGGGTACTGATTACATTCGCACTAAGTACGAATGCCATCACCGTCTGCCCGACCTGCCGGTGTATGACAAAATTACGACGGTGTTTCCGACGCTGGTGTTTGGGGGCGACAAAGACAAGCCTTACTCGTTTATTTCAGCCGGGCTGAAAGATGTTACCCGCTGGGTCGGGCTGGTGCGGTTTTTCCAGGCCGATGCTGGGTTTCACTTTGCCCATGCCCAAGACATTGCCACGGTGATTAACTACCTGATCGAGCATCCGTCGAGTACAGGCTACCGCGAGTATGTGCTGGGCAACCCACCCCTGACGGTGAACCAGGCGGTGGAACAAATCTGTGACTATTTTGGCCAACGCATCTGGTTTCGTCTGCCCCTATCGATGTGGCTGGCTGACGTACTGATTAGGGTATTTCGAGTACAAATGGCCCCCTGGGATTATTTCTGCCTGCGCTATCGCCACTTTGTCTATACCGGTGCGGTCAGCCCCGCCAGTTTTGGCATGGAGCCCTATTGCTCAACCCTGGCAGACCTGATGCGAGTGCACGGCCTGCCTGGGCGCTAGGCGGGCGGGGAGAAGCCTACGGCTACTTGACGACAAACCGATAGGGCATGAGCGAGTAAATGCCTCTGGGGTCGTTGAGGGTGCGCATCAGCTGAGTCTCGTCTAAGAACTCCAGTACCTGGGCTGTGAGGGGGTCAGGGGCCGTAGTGGCGACTTCGGCACCCAAAAAGCTTTGGACGAACTGCTGCCATGGGGTCGGTTCGGGATATTCATTGAGTTGCCAGTCGTCGCCCAGCTCGGCGAGTTCGGCCGCGGTGGCGATCGCCGCGTCTAAACCGCCCAGCTGATCGACTAGGCCTAACTCTAAAGCGGCTTTACCCGACCACACCCGCCCCTGGGCTAGCTCAGCGACGGTAGAACGAGGCAGGTCGCGCCCCTCGGCCACCCGGTCGAGAAAGCTGTCATAGATGGTATCGACCAGGCGCTGCAAAATGGTCAGTTCGGCTGCGGTCTTGGGCCGCGTGGTCGAAAAAATATCTGCCAGCTGGGCGGTTTTCACGCCGTCCCAGTTAACGCCGACCTTGGTGCCCAGCTGATCGAGGTTGAGAAAAACGCCGAAGACGCCAATGGAGCCGGTAATGGTGGTGGGCTGGGCCAAAATGGCATCGGCCTGGCAGGCAATCCAGTAGCCGCCGGAGGCCGCCACGTTGCCCATGGAGACCACTACGGGCTTGCCTGCCTCCTGCACCAGCTGCATCTCCCGCAGAATGATCTCCGAGGCGGTGGCACTGCCGCCGGGGCTGTTGACCCGCAGTACCACGGCTTTGACGTCATCGTCTTGGCGCAGCTGGCGCAGTTGCCGGGCCAGGGTATTGGCTGCAATGATGCCACTGGGGCCAAAGGTACCGTCGTCGTCACCATCAACAATGGGGCCTTCGGCGTAGATCAGGGCCACCTCCTGGTCAGAACGACGGCTGAGCAATGGGTCGTCAACGGTTTTGGCGTAGGCAGCCAGATCAATCTGGCGAAAATCTAGGGCATCGTCGCTGTCGGCCAGATCCTCTTCTCCGGTTATTTCGCGCAGGGCGACGATCACTTCGTCTTCGTAGGCGATGGTATCGACCAGCTTTTGGGTCTCCGCCTCTGCCCCAAACAGAAACCCCTGGGTGTTGGCAATGCCCTGGAGCTGCTCAGGTGACAGCGATCGCGGCTGGGTCGAGGCAGTCAACAGGTTCTGCCAGAGATCGCCCAGCAGACGCTGGGTTTGCTCCCGTTCTTCGGGGCTCATGGTGTCACGAATGAGCGGTTCTACCGCCGACTTATACTTGCCTACCCGGGTCACCTGCACCCCAATGCCCAGTTTTTCTAAGGCTTCGGCCTGGTACATGGTTTCGGCGTAGAGACCGTTCATCTCGATGTCGCCAAAGGGGTTGAGGTAGATGGTGTCGGCAATAGCGGCTAGGGCATATTCCCGCTCGCTCCACGATAGGTCGTAGGCCAAGATGGGCTTGCCAGCGGCGCGAAAGGTCTCCATCGCCTGCTGAATGTCTACCTGGCTGGCCAGCCCGGTTCCCACTCCTTCGCCACCCCGGATGTAGAGCGCCCCGATGCGATCGTCGGTGGCAGCCTCTTCTAAGGCCAATGCGGCCTGACGCAGCGTCAGAGAGCTGGGGCTAGACCCTCCCAGCAAGATCGCCCCAGGGTCTACAGCCTCAGGCGAATCGGGGATCACGGTTCCCAGGTCGTACACCAGCACCGTATCTTTGTCGATCCCGGGAGAGTCGTTCTCTTCGGCCAGGCTGGCCACTATCACCCCCACCAGGCCCACGGCGCCTAAGGTGAATAAGAAGCCCAGCAGCAAAAAAAATAAAATCGACCCAGTTAGACTGGCCAGAGTGTACTTGAGAAATTGCCGCATAGGGGAGACGAGGTAAGAGATTGGGTGGCCAGGCTACCGATAGACGTCGGCATCTTCAGCGTCTTCGTAGGTATCAAGGGCTGGTTCCTCAGGGGCCTCGCTGATCTCTTCTTTAAAGCCGCGCAGGGTTTTACCCAGGGCACTGCCCAGTTCAGGAATTTTCTTGGGGCCGAAGATGAGCACGGCTACCCCGAGCACAAGAGCGACTTCAGTCCAGCCGAGGTTAAACATGGCGTTAAAGGGTTGAGGTTTGTTTCACTATACAACCTGGAGCTCGGCGATCGCTCACACGACTGCAGTCTCAGGGGCAAAGCGAAAGCCCGCCTGGCGAATGCGATCCATGGCGACGGCGAGGCGATCGCAGTCAGCAATCAGACTAACGCGAATGTAGCCCTCACCGCCGGGGCCGAAGGCATTGCCGGGGGTCACCACCACGCCAGTTTCCTGTAGAACTTCCAGGGCAAAGTCGGTAGACGAGGTCTCGGGCGGGCAGGGTACCCACAGGTACATAGTGGCCTGGGGTTTTGCCACTGTCCAACCTAGGGAGGCAAACTCATCGATTAAAAAGTCACGCCGTAGGGAATAGCGCTGCTGCACCTCATCCAGGTAGGTGTCAGGCAGCGACAGGGCCGTCTCTGCCGCCCGCTGCAGGGCCGCAAAAATGCCGTAGTCGAGGTTGGTTTTAAGCGTACGCAACCCCTGGATAATGTGGGAATTGCCGACTACGAACCCTACCCGCCAGCCCGCCATGTTGTAGGTCTTGGACAGGGTGTGAAATTCAACCCCGACCTCTTTACCACCGGGGATTTCGAGCAGGCTAGTGGGTTGGTAGCCATCAAAGGCCAGCTCGGCATAGCAGAGATCGTGCACCAGCAAAATCTGGTAACGGTGGGCAAAGGCCACGGCCTGCTCAAAGAACTCTCGGGGGGCGGTGGCGGCAGTGGGGTTGTTGGGGTAGTTGAAAAATAGCGCCTTGGCCCGTTGGGCCACCTCCACTGGAATCGCATCGAAATCGATCAGCCAGTTGTTAGCGGCTGTCAGCGGCAGGTTATAGATTTCTGCCCCAGCAATGGCGGGGCCACGAAAGTGGGCCGGGTAGGCGGGGGTCGGCACCAGTACCAGGTCGCCGGGGTTAATGAACGCCATGGCCAAGTGGGTGATCCCCTCCTTAGAGCCCAGCAGCGGTAGCGCCTCGGCGGTGGGGTCGAGGCCGACCCCGTAGCGGCGTCCGTACCAGTCGGTGATGGCGGTGCGAAAGCTGGCGGTGCCCTCAAAGGGGGGGTAGCCGTGGGTGGTGGCGTCGCTGATGGCGGCGTGGGCGGCATCGACCACCGGGGTCGGCGTGGGGCCGTCGGGGTTGCCCATGCCCAGATCAATCAGGTCGAGACCCTGCTCGCGGGCCCGGGCTTTAAGCTCATCGAGGCGAGCAAACACGTAGGGGGGGAGGGCACTGAGACGATGGGCGGTGGGCATCCAGTCAAGGGTCATGGCTGCACCTCCGGGGCAACAGTAGAAGCAGGGCGAACAGGGGTGGCGGCGCTAGATTTTTGCCGCAGTTCGGGGCACAGGGGTGACACCATAGCCGCCATGACTGCCTCTGGGGTCACCGTAAACGGCAGGTGGTGAATGTCAGAACCGTCGCGACAGGCAAAGGCCGCAACCCTTTGCAGATCGACTAGAGTAATATTTTCCAGACCGAGGTCGGCCAACGTCTGGGGTAGCCCCGTCGCCCGGTAAAAGGGCAGCAATTGCTGCCGCGCTGCTCGGGCCAGGGCCGCGTTGCCGCCCATTTCTTCGAGTCGCAGTTGCACCAAAATACCGTAGGCCACCTTCTCCCCGTGGAGCAGGCCGTGGCTGGCTGGTAGCTGGGTGAGACCATTGTGGACGGCGTGGGCGGCGACCGTACGGCACTGGGCCCCACCGACCCCGCCGATCACCCCGGCCAGCAGCACAGTGGCATCGACCACTTCCTGCCACTCGGGGCCGCCCCACTGGTGCAGGGCCGCGGGGGTCTTTTGCAGCAAAATGTCGCGCAGCACCCGAGCCTGCTGTACTGCGGCCACCATGAGGGTCTGCTGACTGGCACCGCTGCTGACAGCGGCCTCATACCACTTGGCCAAGCCATCGCCAATGCCGGCCACCAGGGTGCGTCGAGGAGCGGTGCGAAGCAGGGCATAGTCGAGAATCAACAGACTGGGGCAGGTGGTCAGGGCCACGTCATAGCGAAAGGCCCCCCGATCGGAATAGACATTGGACAGGGCTGTCCAGGCGGCACAGGTAGCCCCGGAGGTGGGCACCGTAACTACCGGCTGCTGGAGCTGGTGGGCTAGCAGTTTGGCTGTATCCAGCGCTTTGCCGCCGCCCAGGCCAATTATCACATCGGCCCGGTGGGCCGCCACCGTGGCGCGTAGGCGGGTCAGGGCGGCTTCACTACAGTCGCTGCCATAGGCGGCAGTCTGGGTCGCTAGCCCCTGCTGTTCTAAGGCGCTGAGCAGCGGCGCCGCCAACGGCAGGCTGTGGTGCCCCCCCACGACCAACGGCCGCTGTCCCAGGCGGGCGATCGCACTACCCTGGGCAGCCAGAATACCGTCTCCCCGCACCACCTGGGCCGGAGCAATGGCAAGGGTTGGCAATTGAGAGGTGGTCATAGAAGCGTCGGTGGGTAAGTGATTAAAGGGCTGGAGTGAGACCGTGAGCGAGAAAAGCTTGCCCTAGCCAGCCGTGAGCTGGCCGAGCGCGTCGCCGTTAAGTTGCACCTGATAGCTATCCTCTGCGTCTTTAGGCGCAGGCTGTACCTGACCCAGGTAGAGCAGCCGAGACACCCCGTCGGCACCATGCACTATTGTGCGGGCGCGAATGGTAGCCGTCTGCCCGGGTAGCCCGAGTCTGTAGGGCTTAAAGAGATTGCTAGCCGCCTGGCGTAGAGTGGCATCTAGGGTGGTGGGGGTGACGTCGGCGGGCACCGTAATCACAATCTGGCTAGCCCCCGAGTCGTAGACCGTGGCGTAGGGAATGGCACCGGGCACCGCCGTGCGGGTAAAGGGTTCAAAACTCAGGCCCAGTAAGCCCACCGTAAGCACGGCCGTAAACCCTGTGGCCCCTACCAGACGAAACCGAATGCCCCAGCCCAGGGCAAAGGCTAGGGCCGTCAGAGCAGCTAGCGCTAGGGTGCCAATACCGGCCCACTGGGTGGCCACTAAAAATTTATCTGGGCTGAGCATAGGGCAGGGTAGGGTTGAGAATGAGATCGCTAAACGTAGGCACTACCTAGAGTATTCAAAGATATCGCAGATCAAGCGGTCAGCTTGTTCTGCACTGGCGGAGCAAAGATGTGGTTGATCAGGGCACTCTGGTATCTAGCAATACGATTTAGATGTCTCGATCCTATCAGCAGTTTTCCTGTCTGAGGGCGGTGGAGTAACAACATGGGCGCGATTACATCGGTCAGATCTCGTTCTATAGTGGCGATCGCGCTATCTATACCTAGCTATCACCTGGTCTACAGGCTGGCTAAAACTCAGTAAATTTAGGTTGTAAACCTAACCAAGACACGGTAAAACTTGAAGCCGTAGCAATAACGATGGCAGTAGTCATGACACAGGTAGCGGAGACAGGCATGGGTAGGTGGCAACTGCGACATGGTATTCGCGCAACAGGGCTTTTGCTGCCGCTGCTGCTGTTGGGTTGTGGTTCTTCTAAAGTGGCCCAGTGTAACCAGTTGGCCGAAGTGGTCAATCAGACCCAGGGCTTTATGCAAGACTTTGAGGCCGAGATTCAAACCTTCAGCGAAAGCGCGGCCCAAGTTAAAAACCTTGACGACATCAAACTTGCGGCCAGTCAGTACACCACCGCCGTTGATAAAGTTGTGACTAACCTCGATGGGCTCGTTGGTGATCTCGAGACCACTACCCTGCGCGACGAAGATCTAACTCAGTTTAGAGACAGCTATATTGGGGTAGTGCAGGGGTTTAGTAGTGCGCTCACCGAAGCTCGTGAAGCGATGGAGCTGGTCGTGACGGTTGAATCTGAGGCCGAACTCCCCGCTAAAATTGAAGAATCCCAACAGCAGACGATGGCAGCTGTGTCGGCCATTGAAGATCTGTCCCAAACCGAATCTCAGCTCATCTCCGATGTAAATGGCTATTGTGGGGCTGCACAACCCGCCGAACCGGGATCCTAAGCCTCTCCTTGAGGGGGCAGCAACTGAGCGGCGGCAGCTGAGCACTAGAGAAATCAGCTCTCAATGGCGCTAAGCCGGAGGATTTAGCCTAAGCATCTACAAAATGTGCTGCATTTTCTAGAACTAACCCTATACTTTGAATTTGAGCTGATCTTTGGGCATAGGAACCTGAGCAAACGCTGGCTTTAGGCTATCGTGTAGGTCATAGCTGCCTTGAGATCAGCGGGCTCGCCAATCGGTATCGCGGGTGTGCCGTGGATAGTCTCAGTGGCTTGGGCAGCCATGTTCTAGCTGCTGCCTAGATAGCTGTCTAGTTTCTAGTTAGCCCTAGTCCCTTTGATGTTCCCTGTGAGTTACTGAGGGTTAGATAGCCCGTAATTTACCTAGTCTGAGATCTCTCTACCCCGTGACCCACCAGTCCCAAGTTCCGCCTGATTTAAAGCAAGACCTACTGCGCGTTGTAGATAGTAGCCCTGCAGACTGGATTTTGTTGAATCTAGCCCTGAGCACCATGAAAATGGGAGGCCATCGCTATGGTGCTTTTTTAGATGCCGCTACCACTGCCGCCAAACTGGCCATCTACAGCACATTCGTAGAACAGGGTGAGAACATTCGCAAGACAGGTTTTTTGTACCATGTCGAACCCAAGCGGGTGAAGGCGATTGTGCATGAGATTCAGCAGGCTTTGGCAGAGGGGCAGAGTCTCAAGGTGCTCAATTCTAAGGAGCCTTACTACCTTATTGCGCTGCCCTTTCTCTGGCAAGAACATTTTCCCTGTAATTCCTCTACGGCCAGGGTCAGAATCCAGGGACTGACCCCTGGCGAGCGCAAAACCATTGAAGAGAGCCTCCCCGCTACGGCACCCCTAGCCCGCATCTTAGACCAGGTGGAGTTTAACGAGCTGATCGAGATTCTGCATCAGATGTCCCAGGAAGAGCTCCCCCAAAGTCACCGCATGCCCTTCAGCGATGCCCTGATGTCGCATATTAAATTTCGTCTGCTGCACTCGGGTACCGTCCTGCAGATTGATTCACCGCTGGTGGATATTCCGCTATACGCCCTGACCAGCGCGTCGTACTCGCCGAAGGGAGAGCAGGAGCGAGTGTTTGCCATGATTGACGATGTCGCTCGCTACTTTAGCCTGCTACAGGCCTGGGTGAGTGAAGATGCCGGGGTCATGCGTGGTGTGGAGGTGTTTGACATTGCCCCTCAGCAGCGTCAGCAGGCGTTAGACGAGTTAGACGCCATGCTGCGGGCCTGGGCCGACAAATATCACCAGGATGGTGGACTGCCGATGGTGCTTCAGTTTGCGGCGGGTCGGCGCGAACACGATTAATTCTTTGAGCGCGCGATCGCCCTTCGGGAAGCCCGAGCCGACCCTTCCGAGCCGACCCTGTAGCCGAGTTGACCCGGGGCAAACCCGCCGAGGCAACTTGGGCTAAACTGAGCATATCGTAACGAAATGTAACGCATGGGTCATGCCACTCTATCGTCGGGCCGCTGCGTGGTGGTCATTGGTGCGGGCATGGGTGGGTTGACGGCGGCTGCTCTGCTCGCCCGTCGGGGCTACCGAGTGCGGGTGTTTGATCAGGCTCAGGTGGCGGGGGGGTGCGCTTCGACCTTTAAGCGCCGCGGGTTCACCTTTGACGTGGGAGCAACCCAGGTGGCGGGGCTAGAGCCGGGCGGGATTCACCGGCAGATTTTTGCTCAGCTCGATCTGCCCCTGCCTGCCGCTACTCCCTGCGACCCGGCCTGTGCCGTGTTTTTGCCCGGCGAGGCCGAACCCATTCGAGTATGGCGCGATCCGGCGGCCTGGCAGGCCGAGCGCCAGCGCCAGTTTCCTGGCAGTGAGCCGTTTTGGCAGCTGATGCAGCGCCTGTTTAAACCCAGCTGGCGGTTCCAGGCACGGGAGCCGGTGCTGCCTCCCCGCAGCCCCTGGGATCTGTGGCAACTGACCCAGGCGCTCCGCCCCGATACCCTGGTGACGGTGCCCTACACCTTTGCCACCGTCGGTCAGGTATTACAACAGCTGGGGTTGGCGGGCGATCGCCGCCTCAAGACCTTTCTCGACCTTCAGCTAAAGCTCTATTCTCAGGTCGGGGCCGACGATACGGCGGTGCTCTACGCAGCCACGGCCCTCAGTATGTCCCAAGCGCCCCAGGGGCTCTGGCATCTCCACGGCAGTATGCAGGTGCTGAGCGACGCTCTAGAAAAATCCCTGGGCCGCGACGGTGGCCTATTGCAGCTCAACCACGGCGTGCGGCAGATCCATACGGCCCGAGGTCGAGTCACCGGGGTAACGGTAGAAAATCAAAAAACCAAGACCACCTGGGTCGAACCCGCCGACCATGTGGTGGCCAACGTGACGGTGCAAAATTTGGTGCAGCTCTTGGCAGATGACGCCCCCCAGGGCTATCGTCGTCGGGTCGAGGGGCTACCCCAGGGCAGCGGTGCCTTTGTACTCTATCTGGGGGTCGAGGCGGCGGCAATTCCGGCTGATTGCCCGCCCCACCTGCAATTTTTCTATCACTACGATGGCCCGATTGCCGAAAATAACACCCTGTTTGTGTCGGTCAGTCGCCCCGGCGATGGCCGGGCACCCGAGGGCCGGGCTACGATTGTGGCGTCGTCGTTTACCGACATAGCGCCCTGGTGGCAGACCACCCACTACGACGGGATGAAACAGGCCTACACCGACGGGGCTATCCGACGGCTGTCAAGCTACTTTGACCTGCGCGGCGACCATCTGATTCACGTGGAGGCGGCTACCCCCCGCACCTTTGCCCGCTTCACTGCCCGCGATCGCGGCACCGTCGGTGGCTTAGGCATGCGCGTCAGCACCTTTGGCCCCTTTGGCTTTGCTAACCGCACCCCCATTCCTGGACTCTGGCTAGTGGGCGACTGTACCCATCCCGGCGAAGGTACTGCGGGAGTGAGCTACTCAGCGCAGACCGTTGTGCAGCAGATCGAAGCTGCTGAAGGGAAATAAAAAGAAGTAAGACTGGGAAAATTTAAAAATTTTTGAAAAATGAATCCCACATAGCTGAGCAAATAGCCCCTGACGTGAGTATTATTGAGTCAACTATGACCGTACTACGGATGAGCTCTTGGTAAATTTCGTTACCAATTTGTCTTGCCGCTAGTAAGTACCCTCCAGTACTATGCCTGTCGTAGTTGCTTTGCCCCGGTTCCTTTGGTTGCCTCGCCCCTACACAATCAGGTCAGCAGTATGAGTCCCTGGGATTCTCTAGATTCGTGGTCAAACTACTCCAGTCGTCCTCCGGCTAGCCTGGAAGAGCGACTTTATCAGCATTGGCAGTATTGGCGGAAGCAAGAGTCTCCCGAGGAGCTGATTGGGCGGTTTCGGCGGCTGTTTTTAGATGTCGCCAACTACTCCGACCTGGCGGCAGCGGGTGCGTTGCTCAAGCTGGCTGAGCAAGACACCGCCGATCGAGAATTTAAGTACGTCCTCAATCGCTGCTGCTACACCCTGATCAACCTCTGGTATACCCAGCCCCGTGAGCACTGGGCCATTCCGGCTCTGGTGCAGGTGTTTGAAGACTTGCCCCCGTCCCAGGTGCCAAATTCGGCGGCTCAAAAGGTTTACACGCTGGTTAGAGAGTTTGTCAAAACCGAGCAGTATGCGTCGCTGGTGCGGTTGCGAGAAGTGATGACGCCCCAGCGGGAGACAGAACTGGCGATTTCTGCCAGGGCAGATGATCAGCTGCTGGCCCGACGTATTCGCCACTATCCCTTCTTGTACGACCATAGTTTGCTGACTAAAGACAGTGGCCAAGAGCAAAAGCAAAATATCAACGATTTGCGCTACCGGGCTGAAACTGATCTGGGCATCCGTTTGGCTCGCTACCATGCCCAACAGCAGATTTCTGGCCGTTCAGCACAGTTGGTTAACCCGACCCTCCTCGATGTCGCGGGGCTAGATGAGGCGCTGAGCTTTTATACGGGCAAGGCGAATGGTCGCACCCATCGCGATCAGGCTCGGTGGTTTGCCACCTACAGCAAGACCGTGCGATCGTTCCGTGACTTTAAAGATGAGTTTATCGACTATCTCATTCACCCAATTGTGGCGGCGGAGCCCAAGTACAGCGGCAATCACTTTACCCGCAATCTGCGTCAGTACCTGCGTGAAACCCTGGCCGAGTTTGACGATCAGCCACTGAACAGCTTTATTTTGGTGGAGACCTGCCGTCGTCTGCTCAATTTCTTGGTGGTCGATAGCCCCAACCGCCCGGTGTTTCGGAACTTTCGCCACCTGGTCAATGATGTCGGCTACACCCTGACGATGGGGTTGCTGCTGCGGCTGGTGCTGTTTTGCTCGGCGGCAAAGCCCTGGCTAGAGCGCTGCTTCTCGGTGCTGTTTAACGTCCATGAACGGCGCACCTGTAAGGAAGTACCCTGGCTGGTGACCAGTCTAGAGCATGCCAATGTAGCCCTGATTACTAACTTTGGCGATGTGGGCTACCAGTTCTAGGCTAAGGGGTTTTGTTGGCTAAAGAGGTCGTCGGTTGCTACAGGGCTGGATTAAACGGCTGACCCTCATTGTTGTGGCTGTGGGTTTAGTGTTGCGCTTTGCCAATTTAGACCGCAAGGTCTATTGGCATGATGAGGTGTATACCAGCCTGCGAACAGCGGGTTATCAAGGGCCAGTGGTTGAGCAAGCGGTGGCCGATCGCCCTGATCTAACCGCCGCCGATTTGATGCGTTACCAACAGCTGCCGCCTACACCATCGTTGGCTGACTGCTGGCAGGCGCTATCGGCCAACCCTGAACACCCGCCCTTATACTATCTGTTGGCCCATGCCTGGGGGCGGTTGTTTGGGGCATCGGTGGGCGGCTATCGGGCGATCGCCGCGATCTTTGGGGCGATCGCACTGCCGTTGATATTTTGGCTGACGCGGCAGCTATTTCCCCAGCAACCTGTGACGGCCTGGCTGGCGATGGCGCTGCTGGCGGTGTCGCCGGTTCACTTGGTCTATAGCCAGGAGGCCCGCGAGTACACCCTGTGGATAGTTGGGCTGCTGTTGGCCAATGGCACCCTGGTGCGAGCCCTGCGGCAAAAGTCGCCGGTGGATTGGGCTATTTATGGCCTGGCCCTGGGGCTGACCTGGTATGGTTCGTTGATGACGGTGCTGCTGGGGTTGAGCCATCTGGGGTTTATGGTACTGAGTGAACGCCGTCTCAGGGCCTGGCTGGGGTTTGGGTTGGCCCAGGGCCTAGGGTTGGGGCTGTTTCTACCCTGGATTGGGACGATCGTGAGTCGGTGGCAACGCCTGCAAGCCGTAACGGCCTGGACCCGTGCCCCCGCACCGCTGGAATATTTGGCCCAGCGTTGGGGGATGCACTACAGCGTCTTAGCAATCGACTTTAACCTACCCTATGACCACCTCTGGACGGTGCTGGGGGCCGCCTTGGTCTTGGGCCTGGGGACGATCGCCCTAGTTTGTCTGTGGCGTAGCTACCCGCGATCGACCGCTCTATTTTTGGGCTGCGGACTGCTGATTCCTCCCCTGGTGCTGATTGGTCATGACGTGATTGAGGCCGCGCAGCTGTCGCGCAATACCCGATATTTCTTTCCGTCCCTGGTGCTAATGCCGGTTGCGATCGCGGCGCTCATTACCCACTGGCTGACCTTTTCGCAACGGTGGGTGCGGCGGGGCGGGGCGGGGCTACTCATCCTGCTGTTGGCGCTGGGGTTGGCCTCAGGGGTGAGCTATGGGCGTGCCGATACCTGGTCGAACAAGGGCTTTAGTGCCACTAATCGGTGGATTGCTAACGATATCAACCAGCGGCCCAACCCCATGGTGATCGTGAACCCGAGCCATATTTCCTTAGGGGAGGCGATTTCCCTCAGCTACTACCTCAAGCCAGAGACGCCGATGTGGCTGTTATCCGAGCCCGTGTTACCCTCCCCCGATGCGCTCCAAACCGCCCATCCCCAGGGTGCCCTGTTGGTTTATAAGCCTGACTCTGCCCTGCTGAAAACCCTGTCGCCGGATTGGCAAGCAATCGATGCTGACCCCTCGGTTCAGTTTTTTCCCCACGATCTGGTGACGCTGATGCCACCCCCAGGGCCTTAGATTTGCCGTCAGACTACGGCGGGAGACTGCATTTGCAGGGTACCGGCGATCGCATCCATCGTCAGGGTGCCACCGATGGGAAGCGTCCACAGGGGTTCGACGTGGCCAATCCAGGCACCGCCGTAGGCCGGTATGCCTAAGGGCTGAATGTGGTCGCGGAGAATTTCTTCTAGCGTTAGCGAGCCATAGCTTTGTCCAGGCCCGCAGGCCTGGCATTGGCCAAACACAAACCCGGCCAGCCCGTTGAGCACCCCGGCCAGCTTGAGCTGGGTCAGCATGCGATCGATGCGGTAGGGCGATTCACCCACATCCTCTAAAAATAAGATAGCCCCGGTGGTGTCGGGCAGGTAGGGCGACCCGACAATGCCAGCAATCACCGACAGGTTACCGCCGAGCAGTGGCCCAGTGGCCTGCCCCGGTGTGATGGTTTGAAGGCGACCCTGGTCGCGCATGAGGCGATCTTGATCGGCCCCCAGCAGCGGGTTGCGGTAGGTCAGCGCCTCGCCATTGATCAGAATGCGGCGCAGGGGCTCCACCTGCTCGGGTCGCCAGGAGGTAATGCCGTGGGGACCGTGGAATGTGACCAGCCCGGTCTGGGCGTAGATGCCCAATAGCAACGCCGAGATATCGCTAAACCCGATCAACACCTTGGGGTTGGCACGAATGGTGTCGTAGTCGAGGTAGGGCAAAATGCGGGCGCTGCCCCAGTCGCCGCGAATGGGTAGCAGCGCCTTTACCGCCGAGTCGGCGAACATCGCGTTTAGATCTGCCGCCCGCTCGGTATCGGTACCGGCCAGATAGCCGTAGCGGGCCAGGGCGTGGGGCGCTACCTCAGGCACAAAGCCCAGAGCTTTGACCGCGTCAATCACCAGATCCAGGCGATCGCGCTCAAAGGTCGCCCCTGCTGGGCTGACGATGCCGACTACATCGCCCTCGCGTAGGCGCGGCGGCTTCAAGATTGGATGCCCCTGGGCGGGAACGGCCCGTTGCCCTAACGCCACTCCCGCCGTCGCCATGCCCAATCCGCCCAATAGCTGCCGCCGTCGCATACGCGATACCCTAAAAGACACCAATGCCGAGCATACACCGGAGCTATCTGTGACTGCACAAACCCCGTCGCCTCTCAGCCCCGCTGCCTGGGAACAGCGCTACCAAGCGGGTACCCCCCGCTGGGATTTAGGCCAGCCAGCCCCCGCTTTCCAGACATTGTTGGCATCTGCTTATGCCCCCAGGGTCGGCTCAGCGCTAGTGCTTGGGGCTGGGCGCGGCCACGATGCCATTTTTTTCGCCCAGCGGGGGTTCGAGGTGACCGCCGTTGACTTTGCCCCCTCAGCAATTCAGGCCCTAGAGGCCCAGACTCAGGCCCAAAACCTTAACCTGCGGCTACTAGAGCGAGATATTTTTGACCTAGTGCCCGAGTTTGCGGGCCAGTTTGCCTATGCGATCGAGCACACCTGCTTCTGTGCGATCGCCCCCTCCCTCCGCCCCGCCTACGTCGATCTGGTGGCCAATCTTTTGACCCCTGGGGGAGAATTGTTGGCAGTATTCTTCACCCACCGACGCTCCGGTGGGCCACCCTTTGGCACCACCCCGGCCGAAGTGCATCAATTATTTGAACCTCACTTTGAAATCCTTAGCCTAGACCCGATCGCCAACTCAGTACCCTCGCGCCAGGGAGAGGAGCATTTTGGGCGGTTGCGGCGACGGTAGGAGAGGGGGTGAATTAGTGAGGGATAGGCCAACTTTGAACTTTGAACTGAGCCTCCTCCCCTTCCCCATCCTCACCCCCTCACTGTCCATCTCTTTATACTGAAGGAGACCGTTCACAGTGCACCTTTCCCATGGATTTAGAGCAAATTGCTGCCCAGCTCAAAAGCGAAGACTCCAAAGACCGCATGCTGGCGCTAGCTTCGCTACGGGATGTGCCGGCAGCCCAGGCGGCACCGCTGATTCGACAAGCCCTCGACGATAAAAATCTGCAAATTCGCTCGATGGCGGTGTTTGCCCTGGGTATTAAACCCGACGCAGAGTCCTTTGACATTTTGATCAATCTGCTCAAGTCTGACCCCGACTATGGCATTCGGGCTGATGCTGCCGGGGCGCTGGGCTACCTAGAAGACCCCCGCGCCTTTGAGACTCTAGTGCGGGCTTTTTACGAAGACACCGACTGGCTGGTGCGCTTTAGCGCGGCGGTTTCGCTGGGCAACCTCAAAGACCCCCGCGCCCACGATGTGCTGATGCAGGCCCTGCAAAGCGACGAAACAGTGATGCAGCAGGCGGCGATCGCTGCTGTCGGCGAGATTGGTGACCTGGAGGCGGTGGATGAGATCCTCAAATTTGCCCAGTCAGACGACTGGCTAGTACGCCAGCGGTTGGCCGAAGCCCTCGGCAATTTGCCCACCCCAAAAACCGAACCTGCCCTGCGCTATCTAGAAAAAGACTCCCACTTTCAGGTCTCTGAGTCCGCTAGAATCGCGCTGACCCGGCTCCATCATCGGCAGGGCACGAGTCACTAGTACTCTGAGGCGGCAATAACCCAGCTGTTTACTCACGCGGAAACCCTTATGAGGCCTGGGGTTCTCGTTCTGCCTTCTGCCTTCTTACTTCTGCCTTTCGGTACTAGAGCCCAGGTAAAATTCCCTTAGCGCACAATCACAAGTCAACTATCTGAGTATCTGAGCCGCTCTTCCACAGTACCCAGCGATAACCCTAGGGCCACGGCAATTTGGGGCGCGGTTAAACCCATCTGGTGCAGTTGAGCGATCGCATCCAGGCGGGCCTGTCGTTCCTGCTGAGCTTCAACCTGGGCCTGCTGTATCTCGACTTGGGCCTGCTGTATCTCGACTTGGGCCTGCTGTACCTGAAGCAGGTATTGCTGAGCCTGCTCTTCAGCAGAGGGGTAGCGATGTCCGCTTTGGTCAAACCAGGAGAGCACCTCGCGTTCCATGCCGCCCAGCAGCCCCTGGGCACGACCGATCGCCAGGCCCGCCTCTGGCATCCAGTAGGGCTCACCGATTTGCAGCTGGTACCGGCCCTCGATTAGTTTGTACAGCTCAAAGGGCTGGTGTCGGTCGCGCTGCCAGTACTCGGGGTTGTAGATCACGTAGTAGAGGACGCCGAGGTTTTGGTAGATAGCGAATTTGTCGTCATACTCGCCGCCGGGGCTCCAGGAGACCATCTCCAGCACCAGGGTGGGGACGGTGCCCGCTTCTTCCCACATCACGTAGCTCTTGCGGGATTTGTTGCCGGGTTTGCGACGCGGCACCCCCAGGCTCAAAAAACCATCGGGCACCACGGGCACGCGTGGGTTTACCCCACTGAGGTGGTAGACCCCCATATCGACGCCAAAGTACCAGTCATCGCGATTGGCCCAGAGCAGCTGTAGTAAAAACAGCAGGTAGTTGGGCAGCAGATTCTGATCTTCATTATCCACGGGCGTATCGTCAGAGCAGGGGAGCTCGTCGCTAGTGGGTAAGTTTTGGTAGAGGTCGGCTTTTACCATGGCCTTAGCCCGATCGACGGTGTGCTTCAATCATAAGCGCTGGGCTGAAAGTTCTGGTTTAGGTAAATCGTTCTCTCTGCCTAGATCAGGTGCCGTTACCTCTGGAAAGCTGGCAAAATTTCGCCGCACCCAATCCATGCCGACTTCATTATTGAGCTTAATGGTTTGCGGTGAATCGGGGTAAAGCTTGCCTAAGATATCGGCATCTTGCTCCACAACCACCTGAGCAAAGTTTAGATAGGTGCGCCCCACCAGATTAAATACCGGGTGCTTGGCCTGACTAAACATCAACACATAGGTACGGGTACGATTTTCGGCCTCGGGCACAAACAGATGACACTGGGCAAGGGTACCCAGCGCTGATCTGCCGTGAAAAATTACCAGGGAGGGGAAGTGGTTCTCTAGATGTGCCTTGAGGGTCTCGGGCAGCAGAAACAAGTCAGGACGGCGCAGTTTTTCAGCGAGAGAGTAAGGGGCCGTGGGCATGTCGTAGTAGGCATGGGACTCGTGGCCCTGGTCAATAAATTTGTGAAACTGCACCTCATTAATGCGAAACAAGTCGCGGTGAGTGCCGTTTTGGTGGTTGTAGTCGTGCATGTTGAGCAACATGCTGAGCAAGTCTGTCTCCACCGTAATATCGGCAGCGTGGCCTATAAAGGAATATTTCGCCGCTATGTCTTTAAGGGCAATCGGAATCGGTATCTTGGGCTCGTAGCCGCCGTAGGTCCAGACAAAATCGCCCTGGATAATTAGCTCTAGCGGCTCAAGCTGGGGCAAGGTTTGCTTGGCCGAACCGGGTAGAACCGTGTGTCCCTTGGCATCAAAGGCGAGGGCGTGAAACGGACAGGTGACTCGACTGCTGCCGTCGTTGCCGGCTTCGCACCAGCCCTCTGACAGCATGGCCCCCATGTGTGGGCAGGCATTGGGCAGAGCATGGATATCGCCGTTGACAGCTTTCCACATTACATAGTCATTACCGTAGAGGGAAATTTTGCGCGGCTGGTTAATGGGCAGCATCGATTTATGCGCCACGAGCCAGGGCGCACCAGGAAGCATAGACGGCATAAAAGCCTCCCAAGACTATAAAATTGTGAGAAATTCGTCGTGTTTTAAAAATATGACAAAAAACTCGCATTCGTCAAGCCCTTTGCGTCGCCAGCCCAAGCAGCGGCGGGGGCAGCAGCGAGTCGAAAAAATTTTGGCGGCGGCAGCGGCGGTGTTCGACGAGGTGGGCTATGAAGCGGCGACCACTCACCAGATTGCAGAACGGGCGGGTACGGCAGTCGGTTCCTTGTACCAGTTCTTCCCAGACAAGGCGGCAATTTTTAACGCCATGGAACGGCAGCACATTGAGCGGGTAGCGGCTCTGTGGGCAAAGATTAGCGCCGAAGAGTACTGGCGACTGCCGCTGCAAGAGATGCTGAAAAGGCTTGTCGTGGCTGTAGGTCAGCTGTTTGAGCACCCAGTATCACGGGTAATGTTTATTGAGTTCTACACGGCGCGCGATCGCTTCCAGACCATCGACGACAGCATGACCCAGGGAGCGATCGATTTTCTCTCGGCCATCCTGCACCAGCGTAATCCTGATCTGCCAAACGCTCAGCGAGATCTGCTGGCGGAGGTCTGTGTTCACAGCAGCAACGCGCTTATTTTGTCCGCTCTGCGACAGCGGGATGAAGAGAAGCGCGATCGCCTTGTGCAGCAAATTCCAGCGCTAATGGCCGCTTACCTGACCCCCTATGTAGGCGATCAGATCCACGGCCATGTAATGAGTGTAATGATTTGCCCCCACTGTACTTCCCCAAAGCTAGGTAAAAATGGCCATCGTCGGGGCAAGCAGTGCTACCTGTGCAAAGCCTGCGGCAAGCAGTTTGTGAATCCGATTGTTTCGCCTCAAGTTCTATGACTCGCTGGCATCTCGACTCCGGTCGCTGAGCGGAGCCGAAGCGACCGGGCTGTGTCACCCACGGGTGCGCTGGACGGCATGGGGATGGGATCGCTCCAATCGTTGGGGTCGGTGTAGCCGAGGGCGTGGAGGATTTTGATGGTGCGATCTATGGCGGCGAGGCTGCCGTAGAGCATGTGGCGCACCCGCTCTGGACGGGCTTGAGGGGTGCTGCGCGAAGACGGCGGCAGATTAGATGCCCCGCTGGCATCGGGTTCGAGATATTCAAACATCGGTTCTGTTTCCTTTTGCGTTTGCAGTAAGCAAGCCCTGCCTGCAAATCCTCCTGGGAGGGGGAGGGGTGTTCCCTTCCTGGGCTGTCTCTTATACAGA
>NZ_JADEWX010000253.1 GCF_015207395.1 Nodosilinea sp. LEGE 07088 | reverse complement strand
GGGCGTGCCGGGGCTAGCGGGGGGCACAGTGGTGCGAGCATTGCGGAAGTCGGCGTAGAGGCGATCGCGCCACTCAAAGAAGGGCTTAAATTCAGGCACATCCACCAGCCCCGGCACGCCCTTGCCGCCAATGCCCTCGGGCAGCTCCACATACTGCGCGGTGGGAAACTTGAGATACATAGTGGCGGCGGCAACGGCAAAGTCGGCCAGGGTGGGCTGGTCACCCAGCAGGTAGGGGCTACCCTGCAGCATTAGCACCAGGGCTTCGAGATCCTGGCGCAGGCCAGCGGTGGCGATCTTAATATCTCCAGGGCCAAAGCCAACGCCGGTACCGACCAGGTTCAAAATGTCGCCGGGGAGAGAGCCGATCAGACTACGCAACGGGGCCGGGGTAAAGCTGGGCAGCAGCGCGGTGCGAAAGTTGGGGTGCTGCTTAAAGGCACCGACCATGACCACCCGCGTCTTAGGCACGATCGCCTCGTCAGCCCAGGCTTCTAGCGCCAGACACAGGCCCTTTTGCTTAGGGTCAGTGGGGATCAGGGGGCGATCGGGGTAGGCTTTTTCGAGGTGAAATGCGATCGCCGTCGAGTCGGGAATCACCTGTTCGCCATCTTTGAGCACAGGCACCTGGCGCTGGCCCGATAGCTGAAAGATTTCAACCTGACCCACACCGGGGGTAACTTCGACCTTGCGGTAGGGCACCTGCTTGTAGTCGAGAATCAGGCGAATCTTTTCGGCGAAGGTGGAGGCTTCAAACTGGTACAGCTCTAGCATTGGGAGTCCTTATTGGCCGGTTTCTTCAGGGGGCGGGGTGGGTACCGCTAAACCCGGTAACACTGTATCGCTATTTGCAGGCGCTGCACAGGCGGAATTAGTCGGCGACTGGGTGGTGACAGTGACGGTCTCAAACCCGGCCGTGGCGAGAAGCTGGCTAACCGTGACCTCGGCGCGGCGGTTGGCCTCGGCCAGCAGATTTTCGCTACAGGCGGCCTCTTCGATTTTGGCCAGCGCTTCCTGCTGGGCCTGCTCTTGCAGCTCGGGGGCGGCGTCTGGCCCTAGGCCCAGAAATCCCCGGCTGTAGTCAAACACATTTGACTTGCTCAAGTCGATCTTGCTGTCGAGAATCTTAGGCGGCGGCAGAGTAACTTGAATCGCATCTTCCCCCGTCACCTGCACGTTCTCAGGCGTAAGCTCGGCTAGATCCACGCCAGCCCGCACTTCGCCGTAGGCAATATAGAGCAGGTTAGTGGAGCCGATCACGTAGCCCGCCAGGGTGCGATCGCTCTGGGTCGGCACCACCGCCTCCATGGCAAAAATGGCCGTAGTCAGTTCGCTGGCCCCCCGCAGCTGCTGCACCACCACCGATCGCACGTCCACCTCCGGTTCGCTGGGGGCGGGGGTGAGCATAATCCGCGCGCCTTCCAGGAAGCGATCGCCCGATCGCCAAATTCCTACCCCGGCGATGACACCCACCAGCACGGCACCGCCGAGCAGCGCGTTGAAGACGCCACGCACCAGACGCAAAGGGCCACGGCGCGGTTTTTGCGGCGTGGGTTGCGGCAGCGGGTCGGCCATTCTGGCATCGACATAGCGCGGCGGCAGCGGGTCGGGTAGTTTGCGATCGGGCGGTGCAGGGCGCATAGGGGTGGAGGGGTGGATGGAGGACAACTTGGGAAGGCAGGCGATTTTAGATCAATTGTACTACTGCTTTTTGAGCTGTTCGATAAAGGCGGCGTGTTCTGGTGAGGCTAAGCCTAACTGTAAGACCTCTAGCACCCGTGGCATCTGATTCGTTAGCAACGCATCTACCGCTAGCCACAGACCTGGAAACACTCGACTGCGAAGGATGCCATCCGGATCAGGTGACAACAATTGATACTCTCCTTCGGTAAGCCGAAACCACTCCAACTGATTGTCGTAGGACTGCCAAATCACATACTCCAGCACGCCATTGCGACGATACACCTGCTTTTTCGCACCTGTGTCGATGGCAGCACTACTGGCCGCAATTTCTACAATTAGCTCCGGTGATCCTTCAATATAGTCGTCAGCACTAATTCGGGTTTGTCCACCCGCCGCTGCTTCAATAAACAGCACCGCATCGGGTTGAGGCTCGTTGTCTAAATCAAGTCTGACCGTTGGTGCATCGCTCAAGTCAACGCCAGGAGTAAGGGTCTGATAGACCCCTAGCCATGTCATCACTCGGCTGTGGGGTTTGCCGTGCTGCCTATGGCGTAAGGGAGAGGCCACGTAGACAATGCCTTCGATCAGTTCTGCTTTTTTAACATCGGTCGCCGCCGCATAGCGACGCTCAAATTCTACGCGCGACAGGCGATCGCCGCTCTGCAAGGGAGGATAGTGCGGCGCCGCTGTAGATTGCGCTCTGGGTGAGTATTCTCTAACCATTGACCGATTCCCAAAATCTCTCGGGGCTGTCCTACGGAGAACTGATCTACTAGCCTCTATCCTAGCCCGACCGTGAAAGCCTGTCCTGTTCATAACGGTCTGTCATAATTAGCTCAGAAAGGCATTGAAATTTCCGGCAGGTTAGACGGCCAGCAACCCATGGAAAACTTACCGCTCGATCAGGTCGGTACAGAACAGGCTAGGGAGACGTGGGATGATCAGCCCCGCCGTGAGTCCAGCCTGTACGAAAGGGACTTTTACCAGTGGGTGCAGCAAACGGCAGCGGCACTCAAAGCCAAAGCCTTTGACCAGGTGGACTGGGCTAACGTGATTGAAGAAATCGAGAGCGTGGGGCGCAGTGAGCGTCGGGAACTCAAAAGCCATCTCATTGTGTTGTTAGAACACGTGCTGAAGTTACAGTATTGGACATCTGAGCGAGCCTCAAACGAACGGGGCTGGCGCAACACCGTCATCGAACAGAGGCGTCAGATTCAGCTGCTGTTGGATGATAGCCTCAGCCTGCGGCCACTGCTGGACGATCTCTACGCCGATGCCTATCGCCAAGCCCGCGAAGATTTGATTCTCAAAGCTCAGCTCCCCGAAGCCGCCATTCCCCACGGACAGCCCTATACCCTGGCCGAGGCTCTGGACTCAAAGACCCTCCTGGCTTAGCTTTGAGATATCTATAGCTAGGCAGAATGGAATCAGCGGCTCCTGCGGTAGGGTGCATTCGCGGCTCCAAACCCACGCCTACCACCCGCCAATCCCTGCGCCGCAATGCACCGCCCACCCATCGCGAGAACCCCGCATCTGACTCACCGCTATTGGTGCATTACGGCGGAGCGGGGTTAAAGGGCTTGTGGCAAGGGCGATCGCGCCGCGAATGCACCCTACGAGGGTATTTATTTATCTTATGATCGCCCTATAGCTCACGATTGATAGCCTATGCTGACCCGCTACATTCAAACAGCCATGCACCAAGCGGTCTACGAGCTGTTGGACGACAGCACATTCTACGGTGAAATCCCTGCCTGCCCAGGTGTTTTGAGCAATGCCAATACCCTAGAAGCTTGCCGCGAAGAGCTACAAAGCGTGCTAGAAGAATGGCTCATTCTTGGATTGCGGCTTGGGCATACTCTCCCCGTCCTTGATGGCATTGATATCAACCCTACAGCGGTTGAGGTAGCGTAATGCCTACCTTTGGCTCGATCAAGCGCAATGACTTGATTCGTTACCTGAGAATGCTTGGGTTTGAAGGGCCATACTCCGGCGGCAAACATCAGTTTATGGTTAAAGAAACACTTCGCCTTACCATCCCCAATCCTCACCAGGGAGAAATTAGCAAAGCACTTTTGGGAAAAATTCTTCGCCAGGCTGCGATCAGCCGCGAAGAGTGGGAGGCTTTACGGTAGATCGATGCTGGCGGTGAGCACCTCATACAGTCCCCAGATCGCCATTGGACGCATGTAGTGACAGGCGCGGTAGGTGCCCAGGGCCGTGATCGCCTCGGGGGTGCGAAATTGCAGACCGTAGTCATAGATCTGGTGAATGACCGCATCGGCGATCGCGATCGCCTCCTCCGTCTTCCCCATCTGGGCCAAAAACGCCGCCAGGCCAAAGTTGATGCCCACCCACACCTCCTGCTGGTGGGTGCTGTCGGGGTCTTCGGGGCTACCGTCGGGTAAAACCCCATTGGCAGCACCGATCGCCAGCTTCAGCGTCGCGGCGCTAAAGTTGCCCAGCTGTGCCCCCTCAAACTTCTGCTGGGGCGGGCGCTCCTGGCGCTGCACCACCTGGTTAAATTTCACAAAGCAGGCGTCGTAGATGGCATCGAGGGCCGACAGGGTGAACTCGTCTTCGACCAAATCGGGCAGGCCCAGGTGGCGCACCATAAACTGGCCGCAGAGCTGGTCGGCCATCACCACATCCGAGCCGCTGCCCGTATCGAGCCGGTAGTAGCGCCCGTTCCACAGCTTGGGGTGATAGGCCTTGAGGCCGTTGTCGAGCCAGCGGCGGTACTGGGAAAGCAGAATTGGGGCGTTGCCGGGAGCTAGACCATTTGCGGTGAGAATGTTGCCGATCGCGATCGCCGCCTCCAGCGCCCCCAGCCACAGCCCGCCGCAGTAGGCGCTAATGCCCTTGAGCTGCCAGTCGTCGAAGGTCTGGTCGGGGGCACCCTCGTTTTCGGGAATGCCGTCGCCGTCGCGATCGAACTGCTTCAGGTATTGCAGCGTATCCACTACGGCGGGCCAGCAGTCCTTGAGGAATTCCACGTCTGTAGCGCCCGTGAACTGGTAGGCGCGGTAGACCTGGAGCACAAAGTCGCTGCCCAGGTCTTTCCACTGGTTGCAATCCTGGTAGCTGGTGTAGTTGGTCTGCTCCCAGGGGTGCTCGTTGGGGGCTCCCAGGTCGTGGGGGGTCGCCCCCTTGAGCTTGCGAACTGCCGGGGGATTCTCCAGGCCCATGGTGACGTAGTAGCCGATGATTCGCCGCCGCTCGTCCTGGGTGGGGATGGCGCGGGCAAAGGCGCGCAGCACGGCTTTCTCCAGCTCGGGCCACAGCAGCAGGGTGGCAAAGCCGCCGTAGAGGCGCACGTCGAGGCTTTCGTACCAGCGGTAGTCGATACACTCCAGCACCGCAAACTGACCCACGGGGTCGGCCTCGGTGGCGGCGCTCCACAGAGTGCCGCCGCTGGCCAGGTCGTACAGCTCGTTGAACAGGGCCATTTTGAACCAGTCGGGCAGGTCGGGCCGCTCCAGAATTGGCTGCTGCCAGGCGGTAATCTGCTGCTGCCAGGCTTTGTACTCGGTTAGGGCGGTAAAGGCGATCGCCTGCGCGTTCCGCCCGCTGCGGCCAAAGAAATCGGTGTAGCGGCGATAGTTGATCACCCCAGCGGCAAACTCCGTCACCGGCAGATCCCAGGCCAGCGCCACCGGGATCTGCCGAGTTTCGCCAGGTTGCAGGGTGAAGCGAAGGGCGATGGCTGCGCCGATCTGCTCTTCCTCTGCTGCCGGGGTTGTGTCCAGCAGGTTCATCAGCCGCCCCAGCTTGGCAAAGGCATCCCACAGGTCGCGCCCGTCGCCAGCGGGGTTCCAGCGCAGGTCGTAGGAGACTTCAATATCCGAGTCATCCAGGGTGGCAAAGCACCACTGGCCATCGCCCTCCTTTGGATCACCCGACCAGGCCCCGTCCATCAGGCAGCCCTTGAGGCCGCTGTCGTTTACCCACTGGTTGACGTTGTCCTGGCTTTGGGCGATCGCAGGAATGTAATCGTAGTAGGGGCTGCCGTCATCGCGCAGCAGCACCTCGGGGGATTTTTGGGTATTGGTAAACCAGCCCACCATGTTTTGCCAGCTCACCATGATGCTCAGGGTAATAGGAAAATGGGTGGGGTTGTGGGCCGTCCACTCGAACGCCACTACCGGGTAGCTGGATGCTTGATAGTTGTCGGGCCAAACGGGTGAAATCTGCTCGCAGGTAACCTGGGCGCGAAAGACGTTCTCGTAGCGGTACCAGCTGCGGGGGTAGAGCGCGTGGTAGCTGCCGGTAGTGCGATTGGCCGTGGATGCGGGGTACCACGACCACGACGACAGGCTGCTATCCTCGGGCGGCTGGGTGCTGAGGGCGTAGGCCTGGGTGCCCGCCCCGGTTTTTTCCCACAGGCTGAACTGGCAGGCTGGAAAGCTGCCGAAGACATGCTCACCGCCGTCGAGGTGCCAGAGGTTGAAGTTACCCTGGGGCGATCGCCCCACACAGCCCGCCCCCAGCC
>NZ_JADEWX010000030.1 GCF_015207395.1 Nodosilinea sp. LEGE 07088 | reverse complement strand
ATATGCGCTCGGTCACGCGTCCGATAGGGAACTGTCTGAGCCTCCCGAAGTTCACTTAACGTGCGGTCTTCTTCCTCGGTCAAAATGATGCGTAATGGGGCGGGCATTTGAGGGCACTCTGGCTACCCTGCTATCTTACATTTAATCTCAACTGCCTACTTATCCTGGTTAGCACTGCAATATCATGAGCCGTGTCGTCGTAGGACTCGTTGGCACTCACCAACAAACAACACTTCTCTAACTGCGGACTCCACTGAGGAGGCATCCATGGCAGTGAAGTTCCTAGGTTGAACTGCTCAAAGCTTAACGTTCATGCGCCTGGTCAAGATTAGGTATTATTGCTCATTGCATAACTGGGATGCACCCCTATCAACGTCCGGGTTACTCTACGTCGTGAATTCGTGCTTTTGCAAGGTTCCTTGTAAGCAGATATGTCCATAGGCGGAAAGATGTTTTGAAATTTTGTTAGCAGAGAGATTTAAAGGTTATGTGTATCCATATTTGGCTGTAAAAGCAAAAATTTTTTGCATGGTTTAGCAGTAGTATATGGGCTTATAAAATGGTTTTGCCTCTGATGCAGACACTAATCTGACTGACGAAATAGCCACTTTTCTTGGCAAATTCTATGTCTAAAAGTAGTTCAATATCAGCATTCGGAAGCCGTCTTTAGAGTTCACCTATCGAGGTTGGGCGATCGCCCTTCTGCTAGATACACCCAAACAAACGAGTTAACCGAGTAGTGGAAGGGCGAGAATTTTGACATAACTATTACGGTATGCATATGCCCAGAGAAATGATCTGGCAGATCAGTTTTGGCTAGCGCAAAGTCAGGCTCATCTTAAGAGTTGCTTAAAATATGAGTCTTCAGATGGCTTTGCCGGTTAATTAAAGTCAAATGTGGTCGTTGCGGTTCCCTCAAAAATCCTTGGTTTACTGATCTGCTAATTATGACAATTATTTCAAAGTCTTTTAGAAAAGCGCTTTCACTGCTGGGTATAGCCGCGCTGGCTGCTATCAATGCGCCACCAGCTGCGGCTCAGGGTCGATCTGTCTCCTACTGTTTTGTCGTTCAAGACACCCTGAGCGTGTTTTCTAGCCCGTCATCCACAGCCGCAACGCCGGATAGATTTCTTCGGGGTGACATTGCCTACGCTATAGCTAATCCGCCTACGGTGCGCTTCGATGGCAACCGGGCCTTTGTTGAGGTCGCAATCTACGGCGGTAATCGGGGGTGGTTGCCTCGCCTATCGACCATCGACGGCGTACCGCTCATTGTCGATTTGACTACCGATCAGTGCCGCAACCCACCCTTCAACGCCGCCGGGGGTGGCGGCGGCATTGTCGGCGGTGACAATGGTGGTAGCCTACCCTACTGCTATCGGGTGCAGATGGCTACATCGGTGTTTTCTAGCCCCAATGTGGGGGCCGCTACGGGCGATCGCTTCCTAGTAGGTGATATTGCCTACGCCACGACCAACCCTCCTACCGCTGTGGTTCAAGGCGGGCGATCGTTTATCGAAGTAGCTATCTACGGCGGCAATAGAGCTTGGGTGCCCCAGCGCTCGGCCAACGGTAATCAAGCCATTTTGATGGATTTATCAACCGCTCAATGCAACAATCCCCCGGCCCAAGCGGCGGGCAGGCGATAGGAACCCCCAATCCTGGTTATCGACAGTTGTGGGGTGTTGCTCCCAGTTAACCGCTGAGTAGAGCTTCCACAAACTCGTAGCTAGAGAAGGGGCGCAGGTCTTCGATGCCCTCTCCGGCCCCGATAAAGCGAATTGGTAGACCCAACTGCTCGACGACCGCCAGGGCCACCCCGCCTTTAGCGGTACCGTCTAGCTTCGTGAGCACCACACCGCTGAGGTTGGCGGCTTCGGCAAAGACTTCGGCCTGGCGCAGACCGTTTTGACCCAGGGTGGCATCGAGCACGAGTAATGCCTCAATCTGGGCATCGGGCGCTTTCTTATCGACGATGCGGCGAATCTTGGCCAGCTCGTCCATCAAATTCTTTTTGTTTTGCAGTCGCCCGGCGGTATCGACCAGCAATAGCTCGGTATGGCGCGACTGGGCGGCAGCGATCGCATCGTAGACCACCGCCGCCGGGTCAGTGTTTTGCCCCGGGTTGGCGATCACCTCCACCTCGCTGCGAGCGCCCCAGGTTTTGACCTGTTCCACAGCGGCAGCCCGAAAGGTATCGGCGGCGGCAATCAGCGTGTTGTAGCCCGACTTTTTAGCAATATGGGCCAGCTTGCCAATGGTGGTGGTTTTACCGGCACCATTGACCCCAGTCATCAACCAGATATTAAAGCTGCCTTTCTCAGGGGTAAAGGTGAGGTTGTGGGCATCGCCCAGGGGGGCATCGAGCATATCCCGCAGAATAGATTTGAGGTAGGCGATCGCCTGGTCTGGGGGCAGCGCTTCTTCGCGCAGGCGCTTCTGCAACGCCTCAATCACTTTGTCGGTGGCGGCCACGCCCACATCGGCCTGCAACAGCAGGGCCTCAATCTCCATCACCGCATCATCGTTAAGCGGCCCCTGGCCGACAATGGCCTTGAGTTGGTTGACCAGGCTAAGGCGGGTTTTGTTCAGCCCCTGGCGCAGTTTGTTGAGCCAGGTGATCTCTTCGACGGAGATATCGTCGGGCCGTCGCCCCTGGGCAGCCAGCACCTCTGCCGACCAAAGAAAGGCTTCGTCGAGATCGATATCCAGTAGCAAGGGCTCGGGGGCGGCGACGACGGCGGCAACGGGCTCGGGGTCGGCAATGGCGGTGGCTTCCAGCTGGGCCAAGCGCTGCTGGCGTTCTTCCTCCGCCTGGGCCCAGAAAGGGCGCGGGGCGACGGGTTCTGGCTCAGGCTCGGGGGCGATCTCCTCAGCCTCAGGGATAGAGGCGGCCCCAGCATCTAGGGTTGCCGGAGGCTCAGCGATCGCCTCTGGGGCGATGGGCTCGGGCTCGGCAGTGGCAGGCTCCTCAGCCAAATCAACTGGGACAAAAGCCTCCGACTCTTCCTTTACGGTTTCAGGCTCTGGAGTTTCAGGCTCTGGGGTTTCAGGCTTTGGGGTTTCAGGCTCTGGCTCAGATTCAGCCTGCTGCTTTTGAATATTTTGATAGGCAGCTTTGGCCCACTTTAGATAGTCTTCTGAGGAGAGCGGCGGCGGCGCGGTACCAGAGTCTTTTTCGGTCTCGGCAGCGTTAGCGTCAGCCTCGCTAGCCTTAGCATCGGCGCTGTCAGACTTGTCGAAACTGCGCTGAAACCAGTTGAACCCAGACATATCGAAGCTACCTTGCGGACGGTGTGACTGTTCTTAATAGTAAGGCTTTATCCCCGTGCGAGAGGAGCCGGAGTGATTGCACTAAGCCCCTCAACTACCGGGCTAAGCTACCGGACTGTCTACGGTCGCTTCATTGCCCTCAACCTGGCTCCCATCACTGCGGCTGACCACCCGGCGCAGGACACCGTTAATAAAGCGAAAGCCATCGTCGTCACTGTAGCGTTTGGCCAACTCAACCGCCTCATTGATGGCGACCCGATCGGGGGTACCCAGGTAGTTGATCTCAACCACGGCCAGGCGCAAAATGTCGCGATCAATCCGGGCCAGGCGCTTGAGGTTCCAGGCGACCATGGCGTCATCGAGCACCGCATCGACATCATGCTGGTATTTGGCGGTGTTGCTCAGCAGCTCTAGGGCAAAGGCTTCGATCTCAGACTGGTTGCTGAGGCGAATAAACTCGGGCAGCTCCACGGCATGGGCCAGGCGGTTGATGGCGGTCTGAGTGAGGGCGATCGCATCTTCGACCATGGCTCGGCCCTTTTCGACATCGCTGGCGCGGGTGCCGCTGTCGACCAGGTGTTGGCTGCCCCGCTTGAGCTCATCAGAGGCGGTTTCTAGGGCGTCTTTGGCCTCAGCGGTGAGGGCTTGAACCGCCGACAGCAGTAGCTTCTTGAAATCTTGAGTAATCAGTTTACCCGGCTTCTCGGAAAGCTGGCTGAGGCCCAACAGGGCCAACTCGCGGGCCATACGGCGGGCTTGCATAGTCAATGTCTCCCAGAAGCGGCGGTGCTTGGTTCTGCCCAGGCCCCAATCGGGCAGGTTGCGCCTCGCGACACATCGCCTTACCCCAGGGCCAGAACCAGGCTATATCTTAGCAATCTTCGTCTAAGGGTAAGACAGAAAGTTGCTCGGGGGCGTCGAGGCGTTCAGGGGGGATTTCAGCCGTCAATCCTGCCCCACTCTGGCCCAGGGAAATCGACAACTGGCTCTCTCCTGTTACCACTTCAAGCCGCTCGGCAGGCACAGCCGAGGCCAGATTGGGGCCAACAATACCGCCAGACAGCAGCACCTTAAAGGCCTCTTCAATGGAGATCGACAGGTTCACTACGTCGGTTTCGGGCACAATGGCATACCAGCCGCTGGTGGGGTTGGGAGTCGTGGGCACAAACACGCTGAGCATTTTAGGAGCGCTCGATACGGCGGCCGCTGTCATAGCGCCGGTCACAAAGGCGATCGCCCAAACACCCTTGCGGGGATATTCCACCAGAACCACCCGGCGAAAGCGAGTACTAGAGTCTTGAAAGACGGTTTGCAGTAGCTGTTGCAGGGTCTTGTAAACCGACCCGGCCAACGGAATCGATTGCACTACTTTTTCGCCTACATCCAGCAGCCAGCGCCCGGCAATGTTGCGAGCCATCAGGCCAATGATGAGAATTGCCAGCAGTGGCACCGAGAGCCCAATCACCAGGTTGATGAAGTTCACCAGCACGGGGTTGAGGCCATCAAAGGGTGCCAGCTGCTTGGGGAAACGGGTCAGCAGCCGCACCACCCAGGCTGAAATCGTAATGGTCAGCCAAATGGTGGTGGCCAGGGGAATAATCACCAGCAGCCCGGCGATTAGATCGTTTTTAAGGTCTTGCTTGATCTTTTGCAGCACAGGGATCTCGTGGGGGTCTTGACCTGACAGAGATTGGGTGTTGAGGATAGGCGAACCGTTTAAGTCTATGGGTCCCGAAAGGCTGTCTAGGGAGAGGTTAGGCTACGAAGGTGGAACGGCAAACAGATATATAAAGAGCTTAGGTATGTATGACGCTGTGTAAGGGGTCGCCAAGTTGGGTTGAGTTTATTTGAGTATGAACAAACAAGCAACCTAAATCGACACAGACTTACAAATTATTGTAAACATTTGTATCCAGAAGTGGGCAAGAATACCTTTCACAACCCGAAATTTAGGCCGGAATCTAGCTTCCACCCTTTTTATCTTAAATCAAATTAGGTAGCGTAGCTCACATAAGGCGCGGGGCAACCGTTACGCGTCGGGCGCAGGGCTCTCAGGCTAGACCTAGCATATGGCGGGCCAAGGTGAGATAGAGTAGCACCCCGAGCACGTCCACAATGGTGGTAATGAAGGGGGCCGACATTAGGGCCGGGTCAAAGCCGAGGTGCTCAAACAAAATGGGCAGGGTGCCCCCGGCGGTAGAGGCCAAAATAGAGATGGCCACCAGGCTAATGCCTACGGTCAGGGCTACGGGCAGACTGCCCTGGAGCAGGTAGGCCCACCCGGTGACCACCACGCCGAGCATGAGCCCCAGAACCGTGCCAGCGATCGCCTCCCGCCGAATCACTGACAGGGCCTGCTTAGAGCTAATTTCTTGGGTGTTGAGGCCGCGAATCACCACCGTAGACGACTGCGCCCCCACGTTGCCGCCGCTGCCAATCAGCAGCGGAATAAAGGCGGCCAGGGTGACCACCTGCTGCAAGATATCCTGCTGGCTGCGAATCACGGCGGTGGTAACGGTGTTGGTCACCAGCAAAATCGAGAGCCACACCACCCGCTTGCGGGCCACATCGAATAGGTTGGAATGAAAATAGCTATCGCCACCGCTCTGCACACCGCCGAGGGTATAGATGTCTTCGGTAGTTTCGGCCTCGATGACGTCAATCAGGTCATCGACGGTGATAATGCCGACCAGGCGCTCTTCGGTGTCGACCACGGGCACGGCTAGAAAGTCGTAGCGCTGCACTAGGCGGGCGACTTCTTCTTGATCGGTGTCGGTGCGCACAGAGATCACGTCGCGGGTCATCAAGTCGCCGATGGTTTGCTCGGGCTGGCCCAGCACCAGGTGCCGCAGCGAGAGAATGCCGGTCATGCGGCGGGCGGCATCGGTGACAAACAGGTAGTAGATGGTTTCGCTGAGAAAGGCACGGCTGCGAATGTAGTCGAGGGCACGCAGCACAGTCCACCCTTCCTTGAGGGCGATGTACTCGGGGGTCATGATCCGCCCGGCGGTACCGGCTTCATAGCCCAGCAGCAGGGCGGTGGCCTCGCGCTCCTGGGGGCTGAGCTGCGACAGTAGGTTGCGCACAATTTTGGCGGGCAGTTCGTCAAACAGCCGAGCCCGATCGTCGGGCGACATTTTATCGACGATGTCGAGCACGTCCTGGCGCTTGAAGTCTTCGATCAGGGCCTGCTGCACGCTGGTGTCGAGGTTTTCGTAGACCTCAATCGCCTCGCCCTTGCCCAATAGCCGAAAAGCGATCGCCTGCATGGCCTCGGGCAGGCCCTCAATAGCCTCGGCAATATCCGCAGGCTGCACCGGCACCAGCAGCGCCTTGGCCCCTGGCAAATTGCCCTGCTCTAGTAGTACCTGGAGCTGCGATCGCACCAGCTCTTGCAACTCTCTGCGGTCTACGGTGAGGGTAGTCGGTGTATTCTGCGACTCGCTCAACGCTTACGTCTCGGCTATACAACTGCCATTAGTCTAGTGGCCCCTGGGCCCAGAGAGATGATAAATCATGGCCAAATTGCTGGGATTATTCTTTGAACTGCGGTAAAAGACTGGGCTAGCGCCGCCACCGCTCCGGGTTGGGCTTAGCTAGGGCACCGACTGGGGTCACCCTATCCGGCAACTAATGGGCAACGGCATAATGGATACAGAGTTCTTTGTCGGACGTAGATCACCCCACTATGGAACTGTCAAGGGCTACCAACGACATTATTGACGGCCGCTACCGCGTTTTGCGGTGTCTGGGTCAGGGCAGTAGCGGTACCACCTATGCCGCCGAGGTGCTCGATACAGGCCATGCGATCGCCCTCAAAGAGCTCTCGCTGCGCGGCCTGCAAGACTGGAAAAAAATTGAGCTATTCGAGCGCGAGGCTGGCATCCTCAAAACCCTCAATCACCCGGCTATTCCCCGATACATCGACGCGTTTCAAGTCGATACCGCCGACAATCGCTGGTTTTATCTGGCCCAAGACCTGGCTGAGGGCACCTCCCTGGCCGACTGGGTGGAGGCCGGAGGTCGGGTCAATGAAGCCGAAGCCCGCCGCATTGCCGCCGCCGTGCTGGATGTACTGAGCTATCTTCACGGCCTCAATCCGCCCGTCATTCACCGCGACCTCAAGCCCCAAAATATCATCCGTCGCGACGATGGCCAGATTTATCTGGTTGACTTTGGTGCGGTGCAGACGGTCTACCGCGACGACCAGGGCAGCACGGTGGTGGGCACCTACGGCTACATGGCCCCCGAACAATTTCGCGGCCAGGCCGTACCTGCAACCGATCTCTACGGTCTGGGGGCTACCCTGTTGTTTGTACTCACCCATCAGTCACCCGCCGACTTGCCCCAAGCGCGACTGCGCCTTAACTTTCGCCCTTATCTCTCGGTTTCGGCAGCCTTTGCCGACTGGCTGGATCAACTACTCGACCCCCTGGTGGAAGACCGCTTTGCGTCGGCCCAGGTCGCCCTCGCTGCCCTCACCCAACCCGCCCCCTTGGTGCCGATGGCCTCGCTCCGCCCGCGCCCACCTGCCGGAACTCGGGTGCGGGTTCAGACCTCACCCACGGAGCTGAGGATCGCGATCCCCCCTGTTGGCCTGCGCGGAGAGACCATTGGCCTTGCTCTATTCGGCCTGTTCTGGAATGGCTTTGTGTTGTTTTGGACCTTTGGTGTCGTATCGGGAGGCGCGTGGTGGTTTGGGCTGTTTGCCATTCCTTTTTGGGTGGCGGGCTTTGGCATGATTGGCGGCATCATCAACAATCTGCTGGCCCACGTTACCTTGCGCATCGATCGCCACCACTTTTCCCTCTCCCGCCGCCTGCTGAGGTGGACCCGGCAGCAGGCGGGCAATACCGCCGATTTAGCCAAGGTTGAACTGCAAACGGCCTACACCCAAAACGATCGCCCCGTGCAAACCATTACCCTGCTGGAGGGAATCAACCAGCACAAGTTTGGCACCCCCCTAACGGCGATCGAAAAAGCCTGGCTGGTGGAGGAAATCAGCTGGTTTCTTGGCCAAAACGGGGGCGATCGCTAGTCATGTCCGAGGCCGATGCCCTTGTTTCTAGCCTATGCCCCACGGTTTTTGTTGACCGATGCACTGCATTGGGACAGTGCCCGTAGTTTTGCCACTTGGAGTTATCGCTGGCCGATTGAGACCTTTCATGAGTTTGCCAAGCAAGTCGTCGGTTTTGAGCTGGCTCAGCTACGCCAGGAGGAAGCGGTTAAACGTCACTTCTGTTGACGCGGCACCGCCAGCAGAGCAAGGTGAACCCTAGCGGCTGCGATCGCTGAGGTGATTGCCGAACAAAAACACATGGCTATGGCTACGGCTAGGGTCATTCTGGGTACCTGCACCGGAACCATTGCCTGCACCAGAACCATGATCAGTCCTGGATGAGATGGCGATCGCGGCCAAGCGATCTGGTTTCTGCACCAGCATCCTAAATGTAGGCCGAAATATCTTCGCCACACTCGTCGGCCAGGTAGCACAGGGCCCGAAACCGCAACTCGACCAGCTCATTATAAAGAGGGTTGAGCTTGCACAGGGGTGGAATATGAGCAATAGATCGGCCACACACAACGATATTGCGCTCAAAGGGGCACTGGGCGGGGATCAACTCAGCCACCTTGTGGGCCCGGCGGGGGGTCTCAACCCTCAGGTGACTGATCCACCGACGCAGTGGCCGAAATAGGTCTAAGTTGAGGGTGTGACCTGTAGCGCGAAGACCCTGACTGATCGTAGACATAAAGCGTTTCATGGTTAAACCTCTCGCAAGTCCAATCGTTAAGACTGTCTGAGAAAGCATTGGGCACTGAGTGGACTTGACGTAAAATCTCAATGCCTGATCGCAGGAACATAGATACAGCAACAGACCCTTGTAAAGCCCTCTGCTTAAGTTAAAGAATTCCCTGGAGCATCAGGTAAAGCATCAGCGAAGCCAAACCCATCTCGACTAAAGCTCCGATGAAGTATTACTTCACTAAGACGTGGATAGATTCCGGAAAACCTTGCTGATATTAGACTCCAGCATCTATCAAGACTTGGGTTCACCGCTTAATGCCGAGTAATTTCACTCAAACAATTCAGATTTCAGTGTGGCAAAAAACAGTAGGGGCTTGCGTAAAAACCGTGACACTTTTACAGGTGGGCCTCAGCCGCTCCTGATTGATCTGAGAAGACATCTTTCCGTATAGAAGATTACTCAATCTGATACCATCATCGATGTTCTTTTGAGAGGCTTATAATGATGACCAAGTATGTGATGTGGGGCACCTACTGCGAAAATGTACTAGAAAAGCGGGCTCCATTTCGCGCAGATCACTTACAGGGGTTGCAGCAGCAGAAAGACAACGGGGTGCTGGTGGCCCTTGGCCCGACCACCGACAATACCAAGGTATTTGGAATCTATGAGGCCAATAGCGAAGCAGACGTGCGGCAGCTGATTGAGGGTGACCCCTACTGGCAAAATGGCATCTGGACTGATTATGCTGTGTACGCATGGAACCAGGTGTTTTAGCTGGGATGGCCATTTCCCCTTAAGATAATTTGGTTCAGATAATCTATGGCGTGGTTCAAAGGGGTGCCGTGGCTAAGTTAGCGCCTACTCAGATCGATCAGCTCCAGAACATTGGGGCGTATCTAGCGCAGGTGCGTCAAGATCAGGGCCTATCTATAGAGATGTTGGCCAATCAGATTTTTATTCGTCCTGCACTCCTCCGTGCTCTGGAATCGGGCAGTGATGGAGAGTTGCCGGAGCCAGTGTTTATTCAAGGGTTTATTCGCCGTTATGCCGAAGCTTTGGGGTTAGATGGTCAGGCGATCGCCCAAGAATTTAAGGTCATTCCGGTGGCTGTGCTGCCCACCGCAGAATCGCTAGCTCAGGCCGATACCAACGGTGTTGTTGAGCCCGAGACGCGCCACAGCATCAAGGTGCTGCAGCAAGAGTCTCCTAAACGGGCGTGGCTATCTCTGCCGCTGTTGCTCAGCCTGGGCGGGCTGTTATTGGTGCTGGGTTTGGGCATCTGGGGGTGGTTGGGTCGTAGTCGTGAGCCATCCCAGACAGATAGCAACAGCTCGGTGGCAGAGACAGTGCCAGACGACAGCAATGCCCCTAGCGATGCCCCTAGCGATGCTCCTGAAACAGCGCTAGACCCCCTAGAAGAAACAGGGGATTTGGCGACTGAGGCCGTACTAGAAGCGCCAGTGGTCGTCAGCGCTAGTCTCAGCGATCGCGCCTGGTTGAGCGTAGTCGCCGATGGCGAGAACGTCTACGAGGGCGTCGCTGAAAGCGGCTTTGAAGAAACCTGGACGGCCCAAACCAGCCTGGAATTTACTACGGGGAATGCGGGCGGGGTCGAGCTGTCGGTCAATGGCGATCGCGCCGTAACCGTTGGTGACAATGGGGATGTGCGCACTCTGACCTTTACCCCTGACTCGGATGTAGAGAGCATTCAATCCCCCTAATCTCAGACCTATAATCTGTTGGGCCTACAAAACCATGGGTTTACAATAGAAACGAATTCTCCACCGCCCCTTTGACCAGCCTATGACACCGCCCACCGAGCTTGAGACCGCCACCGCCGAGACGGCCAGCGCCAACGGTGCCACAGCCGACCCAGCGGTTGATCTCGACGATGTTCCCTACGATGTCGAGATGTCGCTGTTTGACCATCTAGAAGAACTGCGCCAGCGCATCTTCTATAGCCTAATCGCGGTAATACTGGCGATCGTGGTGTGCTTTTGGCAGGTCAACCCGATCGTTAGCTTGCTAGAGGTGCCCGCCCAGGGGGTAAAATTTTTGCAGCTATCCCCAGGGGAATACTTTTTTGTCTCCTTCAAGGTGGCGGGCTACAGCGGCCTGGTGGCGGCCAGCCCGTTTATCCTTTATCAGATCGTCATGTTTGTGCTGCCAGGGCTGACCCGCCGAGAACGGCGACTGGTTGGGCCGTTGGTGTTGGGGTCGAGCGTGCTGTTTTTTGCGGGGCTACTGTTTGCCTATGTAGCGCTGATTCCAGCCGCGCTCAACTTCTTCATTAGCTACGGTGCCGATGTGGTCGAGCAGCTGTGGTCGATCGATCGCTATTTTGAGTTTGTGCTGCTGTTGTTGTTCAGCACCGGTTTGGCCTTTCAAATTCCCATTCTGCAAATGCTGCTGGGGCTTTTGGGCATCGTTAACTCGGGGCAAATGGTGAAGAGCTGGCGCATCGTGCTGCTGGGGGCGGCGGTGCTGGGGGCGGTGCTGACCCCCTCTACCGACCCGGTCACCCAGAGTCTGCTGGCCGGGGCGGTGCTGTTTTTGTACTTTGGCGGCATTGGCCTGGTCAAGGCGATCGGGCGTTAACCCTACGAGCCTGTCTGGAATGGGGTAAGGGGGTAAAAGTCGCCTTTCCCCCCTGTTATCCTTGCTTGGGTGCGATCGCCCTAGAGGTCAAACTTAAGACCTCCCACCACTGAGGTGCTAGTTTGACCAGAGAATCCGCCCTCCAGGCGGAAGTAAATACCCGGGCCAATGGCGCGACCAGTGCCTACGGTGAGAGGAATGCGATCGCCGGACTCGTCGGTAATGAAGCGATGCGTCACAATCGGCAGACTACCGCCGCTGGCATCGGCAACCAGGGCGATGACTGGCTCACCATTCTCATCCACCAGGGGTTCTGTTTGGTATAAAGCTGTCACATTGCCCGCAGGGTCAACGCCGTAGGCAGGGCGCTGTTCTTCCCCAAAGGGGTTGATCACCGTTTCGACCCGCCAGCCGGTAGCACCACCGTTTCCTGCGCCCAGCACCAGACCCTGGGTAAATAGCTCTGCCCGGAGAGTATTAGCCGCTGGAGTCCAGGGAGTATTGCCAAAGTTGAGCACACCCCCCACCGCCAGTTCACCCAGCAGCGGTGACACATTGGGATAGGTCTCGGTCTGGGTGATGGCCTGACGGTCTACCTCAACTACGCCATCGCTCTCTAAGCCAGGGATAAACTCGATCTCGGTGGCCTCACCGACTAGGGCCTCAATTCCCCGAATTGTTTCAGTGGTCTTTGTTTCGTCACGCAAAATGCGATCGCCTAGAACCCTGGTGACCTGGTCAGGAGCACGATTGAACTGCACATTGCCCAGCACGCCTTCGGAATCAATGGTAAACAAAGCGTTACCCGATCGAGTAATTGTTTCTGTCCCGGGTTGCACCCACTCCTGAAGAGTCCTATCAACCTGGGTCACAGGCGTCTCAAAGAACCGGGTAATGGTTTGGCGACGGAGACCATCGGTCTGGGTGCTCTCAGTGGTGGTAGTAGTAGTGATGACATCTTGCTGATTGCCCAGTCCTAGGGATAGAGAACCACGGGCGTACAGCCCTGCCGCCATAGTCGTGGTGTAAAAGCCCGGTTGTCCGGGCTGTCCTGGAATAGCTGTATCGGCAGTGGTCAGGTAGTTGCCTACGCGAGCGTCGACCCCGGCTGGATCAGTCAGACTAAGGGTTGGCACCAAGCTGCCGTTGGGGGTTTGACGATATAGCCCCCGCAACCCGTTGAATTCATTGGTAATGGCGTTTTGCTGATCCAGAGTGTCTTCTACAGCATAGATTTCTGACGCTTCCTGCAAGAAATTATCGCGGTGGATATCGGCGGCAATCACCTGCCAGTTCCCGTCTACGGTGCGATAGCCTGTGGCATCCAGCGTCAGGGGGTAGGTTTGCCCAAGCTGCAAATCCTGATCGGCCTGCTGGGGCACGAGGGCGTAAATCACGCGGTGAGCTTCCCCTGCCGCCAGCGCGATCGGTTCAGTGGCATAGCCCTGCCTTGTCCATTGGGGCACAAACTCGCTACTGCCGTCGGCTCGTTCAATGACTAATCCCCCAACGTTATGGGTATAGGCTGCATTACCAGGACCTACCCGATCGGGGCTGGGTGGCTCAATGACCACGGCTTCGTCTGGGGGTAACTCAAAAATGCCGTTTACTGAGGTCAGGGCGCGCCCGGTCACAACCTGATCGGGCGTACTGGGCACATAGCCGACTAGGCGCGTGTTGCTCAGCAATCCGGTGGGCTGCACCAGACGAGGGCCATTGGGGTCAGGGTTAGTGATCACCTGGCCAAACATGTCAACCGCCTCACGGTGAGTGGGGTGAAAGAATTGGGTCAGTGATAGGGTACCGCTGAGGCCTGCTTGGTTAACAGCGGCGCCGGGGTTAAACCGCAGGGTTCCGGTCACCAGAGTAGGCGGTACGGCTGGATTGTTGCTGAGGGGAGGCAGTTGGCCAATCAGACTACCGCCATCATTGCCCAGGCGCACCTGGGCCGCCCCGGCGTAGCGATTGTAGATTAGTTGCTCGTCGTTCTCGGTCGTTGCCCCCAGGCTATGGGATAGGGCTGCAGCGCTCAGGCCATTGAGTTCCACTTCACCGTACTCGCGCTGTTCTTCGGTGTGGGTGGCAACGCGGTCAACGGACACCGGAATTTCGATGATCTCTTCCTCCTGGCGTACCAGAGGATCAAGAGGGGTGGTAATGATCTCCTCGATGAAAGTAGTCTCTTCAAACTGTCTGCTGTCGATGTCAGTCAAGACGGCATTGCCTTCGCCATCGGAGAGCCTGAAGTAGTCGCCATCGTTGAAGTCGTTGCGGGCAAAGGAGCCACGGCTCGGCCTGCGGCCCGGCGCAACAAATTCACCGTCAGGCCGATCCTCCACAGCAAACTCACCGGTGTTAGTAAAGTAAATACCCGACTCCCGGGGAAGAACCCGATTAGCAGACTGGTGCATCACCCGCAGCATCACCCGCTCGCCAGCGCTATAAGTAACATTAATTTCGGCTTGGTCTGGCAAGGGCTGACCATTTGGACCAAGCGTCACGTTATCGCCCCGCACATAGGCCACTTGGCGATCAATTTCATTGCCTTCGGAGTCGTAGACAATCACCTCAATCCCTTCTCCGAAGCCATGATTGCCGGGCGAGTACCTGAGGTTGAACTGGGTATTTAACGTAATAGATTTAGTGTCGAGGGTGTAATCAGACGAGACATCGGAGGGGAGTTGATTTCTCAGTTGCTCTCTAACATAGTCTTCGTTGATTTCGAGATTGACTGAGCTGGGGGCCAAACCTGGACGCGTAGGCTGGGAGACGTTCTCAAGCGGTTGATCCAGCAGCCCAGCCGGTAGCTGAATGCCCGTCTCGTTGTGTAACTCGCCCGTCGATAGGTCAAATGCATTGCTCTCAACTCGAACGTTGCCTGCGGCATCGATAATGGGCGTAGCCATAACGCCGACGGGGGCAATCGTGCCGGTAGCCAGCAGGGCCAAAGAAGCCAGGGTATAAACCCGGGTAGTTTTGGTGGGGATAAACTTGAACATAGTAGAACTCCTGGGGGCAAATCGTTGTCTCTGCATAAAGAAACAGTGATTCCACCCAGGTTCACCTAAAAGATTTTGTGTTTTCTTCCGCAGCTCTCCGTGATTTTCGTCACGTCTGGATTCGGGCTTCAGGAAATTTGCTGATGGTGCAGCGGAGTCATACAAATAGAGTGTCTTGGGTCAGCATGCTGGCGATCGCAGGTTGTTAGCCAAATCTGCGCCCTAGCCCCCCGAGCGGCTGCTCTAACCCGCCCTAAGGAGATCCCGACCAGAACAGACCTGAAATGCTAGATTCCATAAAAAGCTGGAGTCATCTCCTACGGATCACTCCAGACCAGCGATAGATTCCTTTTTGCTGAGCTTTCAGGTTACGATCGAGCCGTCGCTATAGCCTGACCAAGTCCTATGTTTTTAGATGAACTGACCCCGTTTGCCCAAGAACTCACGGCCCACCCGGTAGCGTTTTTAGGCGGGCTGGCCTCTGGTCTACTGCGGCTGAGTCTGGGGGATGACCCAGTCAAGAGCTGGCTGAATAACCAGGGAGTAGCGCCCCACAGTAGCGCTGCCAGCCAGGCCAGCTCCCGTAACGGTGGGCCTCAAAGTATTTCTATTGACTAGATAAATCCAACACAGCTCTGCTGTTGCCAGCGATCTAGGCGCAGCTTTGCGAGGGCACTAGCTCTGCCATATAGCGCTTGACTCGCCGCACCAGGGCCTGAATTTGAGAGCTGGGTGCCAGTGTCGCGGCGACGGCCAAGGTTCGGCGGTAGTCGGCCATGGCGCAGTTCCAGTCGCCGCGCAGGTGATAGGTGCGGCCTCGCTCAGCGTAGATAAACTCGGGTAGCTGCTTAAACATCAGCGCCTCATCAAAGCAGTCGAGGGCACTATCAAAGGCTCCGGCCTGACGCAGCGTAGCGCCGAGGTTAATGCGGGCACGGCTGTTGAAGGGATTGAGGTCAACGGCGCGATTGTAGTCATCAATGGCTGCGGCCAGGTTACCGAGGGCCGCGTGGCACATGGCACGATTGTTGTAGGCCTGGTCAAGGGTGGGGTCAAGTGCTACCGCGCGATCGCAGTCAGCCAGAGCCGCCGTGGGGTTGTCCAGCCGCAGATAGACCAGCCCTCGGTTGCTATGGTGCATCGCCCGCTGGGGATGACGCGCAAGCAACTGGCTCAGCAGCCGCAACGCCTGCGGATACTGCTGGTTTTTAACCGCTGCCGCCGCCAACCGACTCAAGGTTTCGTCGGTGGTGGAATAAAGGGTAGAGCGAGAGGCTGCTACGGCCGCTGCCGGGGCCTTGGAACCACTGCCAGAAAGCAGATCAACCTGGGGTCGCTGTCGTTGGTAGATGTGCATGGTCGGATCTCGATAGTGTGCTCATAAACCGGAGTGCCAGTTCAGCTGAGAAGTAAGACCTTGTATCCCTCCCTTCAAGAGTGGGGTCGTTAGTTTTAGCGTCTCATCTCTACTGACGTGACCCGACTATGCCTGTGGCAGTTGTCGAGCTGGCTTCACTCGTTGAAGAGGCGCAGGCGGCCTGCCCCATTGACCAGACCTGCCCTGGGAGGGCAAGCACTGCGGGTGGTCAGCGGTTACCCCTGACTCATGCGCTATGTTCGCACCTAGGTTTAAGGAGCTAAACCGCAAAAAAACGGAGGTTATAGCGGCCTTTTGTGGAGTAAATCGATCGGCAGGGGTCTTTTCTAGGGGAATACACGCACCACCGCCAGAATGCAATGGCGTTTTATCAAGGTTTGGGGAGTACTGGCTAGGGCGTTGATCGTCTCATGTCACTGGGCACCTTAGGGCCAATGACCAGGCAGACCCACTCGCCCACCCTAGTTACCCATGAAAATTGCCTACACGACCACCTACGATGTGCGCGATCGCGCCACCTGGCCCCGCCGCCATTTGGGGCTCTACGGAGCTGGGCAAAAAATTGCCCAGGTCTTGCAAGCTAGCGGAGCCGAGCTAGCGTTTTTAGGGCCATTGCACAGTTATAAAATACCGATTACTCGACTTAAGTGGCTGTATTATCGTCGCCGTCAGCAGAGCTACTACAGCCCGGTAGAGCCCTGGGTAGCCCCCCACTATGCCCGCCAGATTGAAACCCGGCTGGCCCAGTCGGGGTGCGACCTGCTGCTGTGTCCCGAAAACGCCATTCCCCTGGCGCGGGTGCGCACGTCCTTGCCGACGGTGTTGTGGACCGATGCCCTAATGGGCAGCCTAGTTGATTTTTATCCTCACCTGACTAACCCCTGCCCAGAAACTCGCCGCCATCTCCACGCCATGGAACAGGCCGCGATCGATCGCTGCGATCGCATTATTCTCACCTCTGGGTGGGCTGCCCAGTCAGCGATGACGCTCTACGACCTGCCCGCCGACAAAATTCGCATCATTCCCCGAGGCGCTAGCCATGCCCAAGATTTGGCCCAACCCGAGGTGGAGAGCATCATTCAGCAGCGCCCTGAGGGGCCCTGTCGCCTGCTCTTCTTGGGGGTCAACTGGGAGCGCAAAGGGGGGCCTTTGGCCCTGGAGGTTGCCCAGTTGCTCAACCGGCAGGGGCTTGAGACCGAGCTATGGGTAGTAGGCTGCCAGCCCAAAACGTCAGGTGAGCTGCCCAGTTTTGTGCGTCCCTACGGCTTTATCGACCGCGCTACCCCAGCCGGTGAGGCCCAGTTTGCCCAACTGCTCAACAGCGCCCATTTCTTGATCTTTCCGACCCAGGCCGATACCTTTGGGGTCGCCATTAGCGAGGCCAATGCGGCTGGACTGCCCTGTGTAGCCGCCGCCGTAGGCGGCATTCCCACGGTGGTGCAGGCCGATATCAACGGCAGGTGCTTTGCCGTCGACGCCACCGCCCAGGCCTATGCCGACTATATCGCGGCCTCCATGGCCGACCCTGCCCGCTACCAATCGCTAGCACTCTCGGCCTGGCAGCACTACCGCCAACACCTTAGCTGGGAAGCAGCCCAAACCAGAGTCTGGGGCTATTTACAGGAACTGATCGAGGGGCCTAATTCCCCTGAGAAAACGACACCATCACAGGGTCAGCCGATTCCCTCCAGAGGCTTCTGGAGAGCAGTGGGCAAGACGTTGACTCCCTAGTACTCGAAGGCTGAAATATGTCCACCGTTCTGGATCGCTTGGCTCCCTAGCTCCCCTGCTCCCTAGCCCTAAGGAATAGTATCTAAACTTGCGCCGTGGAGTACTAGTTCAAGGCAGCGCCACGGGCTTACCAAGTCGGGTCAACATACAGGTTAATCACCAGGGCCTCTTGCCCCGGTGGCACCGCCGTAATACAGGCACAAATCGGATCTTCGCGCCCGGTTAGCTCTACCTCGCAGGCGTGACATGAGCCCATCAGACAGCCCGTGGGAATCGTTACTCCGGCGCGATCGGCTACGACCAGCAATGGCTCACCCACCTCTGCCTCTACGGTGACGCCATCGGGTAAAAATTGAATTGAAACGCTCATGGCAATTGCTGTGGCAAACGGCGGTGTGCCCCTCCTGTAGGGCTGGGCTGGGGGTTAGGCGCTGGCGCGAGCCTGTTTTAGCATATCAATCAGGGTGTGGTGGGCATCTTCGGCACCTTCTAGAGCGTGGTCAAAGGTTACCCGCACAGGGGTTTGGGCCCCATCGACCGTGACCGCCAAGGTCATGCCCTCGGGGTCAATTGATTGCATGACGGCAGCGGTGGCGGCGGGTTGATGGCCGTAGGCGGCCGCGTAGAGCAGCACCGCTGCGGCGTGGTCGTCGTTCATATGCTTGCAGATGCGATCGCTCACAGCTGGGGTAATTGGCTCAGCCATAAAAAATCTCGTAGACTACTTCAACATTGGCTATTTGTTACATGCTGTTATGATACCGTCCTTACCCCCTGACTCAGACCATCCTTGGACTACGGGGCATGTTTTTCAAAGTCCAGGGGCACACCTCACCTACCGGGTCGTGGGGCCTTGCTGCCGTCTCTTTGACCGAGAGCAGCTGCCCTGGCCCTGCTGCCGTATTCAGTGGCGAGGTAAAGAACCCAGCTGGCGGCGCATCGGCAAACGACTGGTACCCGACATGGCCACCCGCAAGTCCCCCTCCTACTGCGTCGAAATTGTGGGCCAGGGCTATGGCCACCAGGCCTTTGTGACGACGCTTTACACCGCCAAGCTCGACCGCGCTACCCAAGCCTGGTGGCATACCCGACTCCACCAGGCCGAACCCCAGGTGCCGAGTGAGGCCGAGTGAGAAAGTTTGTAACAAAATAGACACATACATCCCCCTTTCGCAGTAGTCTTGTGCTCATCGCTGTGATGTTGCTATTGAGGTGGAAACCCCTATGTCAGCTGCCTTCTTACCTTCTATTTTGGTTCCTCTGACCGGCATTATTTTTCCTGCTGCCGCCATGGCCTTTTTATTCCTTTATATCGAGCGTGAAGACGCTGCCTAGGAATTGGCTGTCTGTGCTTAAGGCCCGTTCTTCTGACTGGTTTGAGCCCCTAAACAAGACTTTAAACCAAATCTTCGGGCCTACTTTGAACACATTACTTTCGGGCCAGAAGGCGGTCGTCATCATCACCATGATGACGACCGCCTTCTGGCTTGGTTACATCAACCTATTATTTCCCTAATAGCTGCGCCCTAGAGGGTGGCTACAGTACGGGCACTCGGCGCCAGGCTACAGCCCCAGCGACCTAGTATTTGGCTAGGTCAAGCTGCTTCGGGGTGAAATGTAATGTCCATCGCCTGCCCCGCCTGCCCCTGCCGACCTCACCCCGCTAGCCTAGCCTAGGGTCTATGATCTAAGGGTTCAAGACCCGGCTACCCATGACTCTGTTTACTCTACGCTCTGCCACCAAAGATTTTGGCATCAAGGAGATTCTCCGCGATGCCAGCTTTAGCCTCGATGAGGGCGACAAGGTGGGCCTGATCGGCACCAACGGCTCGGGAAAGTCTACTCTGCTGAAGATGATTGCCGGGCTAGAGCCCTTCGACGGCGGTGATTTTTGGGTCAACCCGGGGGCCAAGGTGGTCTACCTGCCCCAGCAGCCCGACTTTGAGGCCGACCATACCGTACTTGAGCAGGTCTTTGCCGACGCGGGCGAGCAGATGGCCCTGATTCGCGAGTACGAAGATATCTCTCACCACATGGCCCAGGGCACGGGCGATGCCGATGCCCTGATGGCCCAGCTCTCGGCGGTCTCAGAAAAAATTGCCGCCGCCGATGCCTGGGATTTGGAAACTAACGCCAAGGCAATTCTTAGCCGGTTAGGCATCGACGACTTTGACGCCAAAGTAGGGGATCTCTCAGGCGGGTACCGCAAGCGGGTGGCGATCGCCGCTGCCCTGCTCTCTGACCCCGATGCCCTCTTGATGGATGAGCCCACCAACCACCTCGATGCCGAATCGGTGGAGTGGCTGCAAAGCTATCTCAGCGGCTTTCGCGGCGCGCTGCTGCTGATCACCCACGATCGCTACTTTCTCGACCAGGTTACCAACCGCATTCTGGAAATCGATCGCGGCGACCTCTACGGCTACGCCGGTAACTATTCCTACTACCTGGAGAAAAAGGCATTAGCCGAAGCCGCCGACCAGAGCAGCCAAAAGAAACACGCCGGTGTGCTGCGCCGCGAGCTGGAATGGCTCAAGCGTGGCCCCAAGGCCCGCAGCACCAAGCAAAAGGCCCGCATCGATCGCATTGGCGATATGCAAAACCGCGAGTTCAAAGCATCCCTCGGCAAGGTCGATATCTCCACCGTCGGTCGCCGCATCGGCAAAAAGGTGATCGAGCTAGAGCATGTCTCCAAATGCTACGAGGGCAAAACCCTCTTCAAAGACTTCACCTACGCCTTTGCCCCTGACGATCGCATCGGCATCATTGGCCCCAACGGCGTCGGCAAATCGACCCTGATGAATGTGATTACCGGGCGGCTCGAACCCGACACCGGCACCGTCGACATCGGCAGCACCATCCACATCGGCTACTTCGACCAGCATTCCGAAGATCTGTTTGCCAACCCCAGCCAGCGAGTGATCGAATACCTGAAAGAAACCGCTGAGCTAGTCACCACCAGCGACGGCAGCGTGATCACCGCCTCCCAAATGCTGGAGCGGTTTTTGTTTACCTCTAACCAGCAGTATTCCCCGCTGGAAAAGCTCTCCGGCGGCGAGCGGCGGCGATTGTTTCTGCTGCGGGTGCTGCTCTCGGCCCCGAACCTGCTGATTCTCGACGAGCCCACCAACGACCTCGACGTGCAAACCCTCGGCGTACTCGAAGAATACCTGGAAGAATTTAACGGCTGCGTGATTGTGGTCTCCCACGATCGCTACTTTCTCGATCGCACCGTTAACACCATCTTTGCCTTCGAGGGCAACGGCGTGCTGCGAAATTATCCCGGCAACTACTCGGTGTATTTAGACTACAAAAAAGCGGCCTCCGACGCTGAGAAAGCAGGAGCTGAGAAGACAGCAGCCAGGAGTCAGAAATCAGAAGTCGAGAAGGCAGCAGCTGCTGAAGGACCTTCAGCGCCGGAGATTAAGCCCAAGAAGCTTTCCTATAAAGAAAAGCGCGAATACGAGCAGCTTGAAACCCAAATTCCTGAACTTGAAGCCGAAAAAGAAGTGCTCGAAAAACAGCTCTACGGCGACCCGCCTAGCGACTACGCCGAAGTAGCCAAACTCTCCGAGCAGCTGGGCAAACTCACGGCCACCATCGACACCGCCACCGAGCGCTGGATGGAGCTGGCAGAGCGGATGGAGTGAGGTTTGATTGTGGGCAACGTTCCCTACCCGGCCACGACAAAGTTGACCAGTTTACCCGGCACCACGATCACCTTTTTGACCTCTTTGCCGTCGATGTAGCGCCGGGCCGCCTCCGACTCGCGGGCGTACTTTTCTAGCGCCGCTCTGTCAGAGTCGGCGGGTACCACCAGGGTGCCGCGAGTCTTGCCCATGATTTGAATCACCAGGGTGATCTCGTCGGCGACCAGAGCATCGGGGTCGAAGGCGGGCCAGGGGGCACGGTGTACCGAGTCGGTATGGCCAATCTGGTGCCAGAGTTCATCGGCCATGTGGGGCGCGAAGGGAGCCAGCAGCAGCACCAGGGCGCGCACGCCCTCGGTGTAGACGGGGGAATCTTTTGCCGCAGAGTCGTTGAGGGCGTTGCTGAGCTTCATTAGCTCAGAGACGGCGGTGTTGAACTGGTAGTCGCCGTCGATGTCTTCGGTGATTTCTTTGATGGCGGTGTGGATGGCGCGGCGCAGAGTCTTTTCTGCCTTCTTTGGACTGGATTCTATTTGCTCTGGTTCTATGCTGTGACAGTCGAGACAAGAGCATATGGTATCTACAACATCAAGGCCACCTTGGAATCTAATCTCGTTGTCTACTCGTATACGCTGAGGTTTGGCATTTTGGAGTTTGCCTAATAGAACATCGGACTGAAGATCATCGGAGAAGAGAATATACTGCATATCTACTTGAGATCCCCATGCCTCTTCACCTTTTGTACGCGTGATGTGAGGCAAAGCCAATAGGTTTCTGCAGGAAATACCCTTTTGAATATCATCAGAATCGCGGTGAGCTTCGAAAAACTCTTCAGATAGGCTTTGTGCTCTAGCAAGCATGTTGTTAATGTCTAGAGCTTCTAAAGCTTCTAACTCCTCAAGAGACTTATAGACTGGTCTAATACACAGCAAATCAAGATCCAAAACCGGAACCAAAAAGCAAACCAGGTTATCAGGATCTTGCAATGTAGGAGTTAGATGTTTTTTCTTAAACCCATACTTACGGTTATTACGCCTCAAGGCTTGACGCAGAAGAGATTCAACTAAACCATACTCACCAAAATCCATCACTAGCCGCCAGACGCGGTTCAAGAAGCGAAACTGGCCTTCCACATCGGCCTCATCCCACTCCAGGTCTTTTTCGGGGGGCGCTTTGAACAGAATGAACATGCGGGCGGTGTCGGCCCCATATTTATTCAGGACATCGCTGGGGGCAACGCCATTGCCCTTCGATTTAGACATGGTGGCGAAGAGCTTTTCTAGAGGTTCTCCAGTAGCCGGGTCGCGTGGGTCGTCGGGGTTTTCGACCAAGTGGGCCGGAACCCACTTGTCTTTGCCGCCCTTATTTGGGTTCATGTAGGTGAGGCCCTGCACCATACCCTGGGTCAGCAAGCGCTCGAAGGGTTCATCGCAGGAGAGCAGGCCGCGATCGCGCAATACCTTGGTAATAAACCGCGAGTAGAGCAGGTGCAAAATGGCGTGCTCAATGCCGCCGACGTACTGATCGACGGGCATCCAGCCGTTGACCTTGGCCTGCTCAAAGGCGGCCTCAGGGTTTTTGGCATCGGTATAGCGCAAAAAGTACCAGGACGAGTCGATGAAGGTGTCCATGGTGTCGGTTTCGCGCCGGGCAGGGCGGTTGCAGGTGGGGCAGGGCACATTCACCCAGTCGCCCAGCTGGGCCAGGGGCGAGGCCCCGCGCCCCGAAAATTCCACATCCTCGGGCAGGGTGATGGGCAGCTGGTCGTCGGGCACAGGCACAATGCCGCACTCGGCGCAGTGCACCACCGGGATAGGTACGCCCCAGTAGCGCTGGCGCGAGATCAGCCAGTCGCGCAGGCGGTAGTTCGACTCGCCTTTGCCCTTGCCGTTGGCCTCTAGCCAGGCGATCGCCGCGTCTACACTCTGCCCTTCGCCCTTACCGGCAGCAGTGCCATTCAGCGGGCCAGAGTTGACCATGACCCCATCCCCGGGCCAGGCAATCGTCATCGTGTCGCCATCCAGCGCTTCGCCCTCGGGCTGCACGACGACCTTGATCGGCAGATTGAACTTGCGGGCAAACTCAAAGTCGCGCTGGTCGTGGGCGGGTACGGCCATAATCGCCCCGGTGCCGTAGCCCATCAGCACATAGTCGGCAATCCAGATCGGAATTTTGACCCCGTTCACCGGGTTTACGGCATAGCTGCCCGTCCACACGCCGGTTTTTTCGCGGTCTTCGGCGGTGCGATCGATCTCACTCTTGGCGGCGGCCTCTTTGCGGTAGTCGTCTACTGCGGCCACGTGGTCGGGGCTGGTGAGCTTCTCCACTAGGGGGTGCTCCGGCGATAGCACCATAAAGGTGGCCCCCCACAGGGTGTCAGGCCGGGTCGTAAACACGGGCAGTTCGTCACCGGTTGCGGTTTTAAACACCACCTGCGCCCCGGTGGACTTGCCAATCCAGTTGGCCTGCATGGTGCGCACTCGCTCGGGCCAGCCGGTCAGCTGATCCAGGTCTTGCAGCAGTTCCTCGGCGTAGTCGGTGATCTTGAGGAACCACTGGCGCAGCAGCTTTTTCTCGACGATCGCCCCCGATCGCCACGACCGACCCTCGCTATCCACCTGCTCGTTGGCCAGCACCGTCTGGTCGACGGGGTCCCAGTTGACCGCTGCCTCTTTTTGGTAGGCCAGCCCCATCTGGAGCATTTGCATGAAAATCCACTGGGTCCAGTGATAGTAGTCGGGGGCGCAGGTGGCCAGCTCTCGCTCCCAGTCGTAGGAGAGACCGAGCTCCTTGAGCTGGGCCCTCATCTGCTCGATATTTTGGTACGTCCACTGGGCCGGGTGAACGCCGCGATCGATGGCCGCATTTTCTGCGGGCAAACCGAAGGCATCCCAACCCATGGGGTGCAGCACCCGGTAGCCCTGCATGCGCCGCACCCGGGCCACCACGTCGGTGATGGTGTAGTTGCGCACGTGGCCCATGTGCAGGTTCCCCGACGGATACGGGAACATCGACAGCGCATAGAATTTCGGCTGGTCGGGGTTTTCCACGGCCCGATCGAGCCCTTGGTCAGCCCAGGCCTGCTGCCACTTTTTCTCGATCTCTGCGGGGGTATATTTGCTGGACTCCACGTCCCTAACTCCTACTGCTGCACAGGTGCGATGTTCCCCATGATAGACGGGAGTGGCGGTGGGGAGGCAAGTGGCGCGAGGGATAGGGAGGATGGAGGGATAAGGAGGATAGGGAGGGTGGGGAGCGAGACATCTGATCTAAGGAGAAAACCCGCCACCTGAGCTGGGTTTAATGTAGCCCTCCATCAGCCCTATCACCTGGATCTCCCCGATCAGCCCAAGACTTCCGAGGCAAAGCTGGCCTTGCGCTTAAACTCAAACGGCCCCGCCAGCGCCCCCCAGACATGCTCGTGGGTCTCGGGGTCACGGCCCCGGTCCCAGCTGATGAACTGGTCGGCGTCGATTTCAAATTCGCTATCTAAGTAAGTGGTCTTACCATTTCGTTCGACCATGCAGGCATTGCCCGGTTCTACGGCTCCCCTAAAGCTATGCCCCGTCCAGCGAACGATCAGGTTGCAGTGGGGGGTTTTCTCAAACTGGTCGGTGGTGAGCTTCGCCAGCTGCCCCAGATCGCGGGAGGCCCCGTAGAAGGATTCGCCATCCTGAAGGGTGTAGTTCTCGATTAAAATGTGGTCGTCCTGGGCGCTGAGCTTCATGCCCCGGGCCCGGTAGGGCTGATTGAGCATAAAGTCGTAGGCCTGCTCAATATAAAAGCCCAAACCACCCAAAATCTCCGTCGGTAGGGGACGCATACAGACGCGAATGTGGGCAAACAGGGGGGGGTTGTCAAAGGCCTGCTGCTGGTTGCTAAAGTCTGCCGCCATCCAGCGGGCCAGGGTATGAATATCGGTGGCGTGGGTCATGGATGGGTAAAGAAATCGTCGTAGGAGTATCTCTAGTTTACAGGGTTGGCGGTACTGGCTCTGGGGCCATCTCCCGACAACCACCGCTCTAGCTGAGTCGAGAAAGATGATCGCCGAGTTGGGCCGATTCCCAGTAGGCTAGGGTTTGGGGCGGTTTGCTACCGCTGGCCGTTGATATAGCCCCTTGCTAGGCGAAGTTGTCTGGGCGCACCATTCAGCGTGACCCAGGTATTTAGCGATGAACTCCCGCGTTGGCCAAATTAACCCTATGAACAATGGCCCGACGGCTGCGGCCTACCGCCTGCATGTCGAACTGAGCGATAGTGACCCACCCATCTGGCGGCAGGTGTGGGTATCAGGCGCGGTATCGTTAGACGAGCTCCACCGGGTGTTGGTGGCGGCAATGGGGTGGTCTGGCCAAGAAGACTATGTAGTTAAGGGCCAGGGGCGTGCCCTGGGGGTTGGCGAAGCGCGATCGCTCGCCACCCTGCTCCTCCAGCCCGGCGATACCCTGCTTTACAACTATGCCCCGGCGCTGGGCTGGCTGCATAAAATCACCTTAGAAACCATTGACCCCAGCGACAGCTCCCTCCCCTACTGCACCGCCGGGGAACGCCGCTGCCCCCCTGAGTTTTGCCAGGGGGTGTGGGATTACTTCGAGCTCCTCGAACGCCTCGAAGACAGCAGCGAACCCGACATCGATGCCCTTTGGCAGCGCATCGGCTACGACTTTGACCCCGAAGCGTTTGATTTAGCCGCTACCAACCAGCGGATGCAGGGTCTGGCTGTATAGGCCAGGCCTGCATCCGGCCCTGTTCTGGCTTTGATTACCTCGCCGCAGTCCGATTAATTCTCGCTAATGGTGAGGTTATAGTTGGTGGAGACGTTGCTAACGTTGCCCACAAAGAAAGAATAGGTGCCGCGATCGAGCAGGCCTGGGGCATGGATAGCCCCACTACCACCGGTGTGGCACTCGTTGAAGCCATTGTCACCCTGAATCATGAGGGTGAGACCGCTGGTGCCGCTAACGGCAACATCGACGGCGGCAAATTGTTGGTTAACCTGTAAGACTTGAACCGGGGCACTGCCCAGCACGCCACAGTCGGAGGGGCGAACAGGGTCTACAGAACCACTGGCTTGTACCGGCTGGTTGAGGGGGGTTTGGGCAATGGGTTGAGCTGAGGCCACGCCATTGCCTAAGGCTAACGTGATAGCCGCAGCAGGCAGAATGAAGAATTTATGCAGAGATTTCATCGCGTGTCCTCCTTGGTAAGGAGCATTGGTCTATGTGTCTATAGTATCTAGAGCTACGGAAACCGATGACAATACCTATGCCAGTTTGCCATCTGCCTAAATTGTGTGACCAGTTAGCTAACCCAGAGTAACGGAATATGGAGCGTCAAAATCCGCCAGAATGGGTCGCCTTCGCTATGATTAAGGGCAATTATTTTGGCCCCTTCGGGCTAGCAGGGCGGTGAGCCTTGGCCCTGGCTTTTTAGTAGCTGGATTGCTACAGGTTATTTATGGCACAAACCTCTCGCTCTCAGCCGATTTCGGCCCAGGTGTCTACGGCCCGAGTGCTGGGGCGGCTGTCGGCAACACAAAGTTTAGCGCTGCGACGACTGGTGGCCTGGGGTTTAGAGGTGGGGCTACTGGTTAGTAGTGTGGCGCTGCCCTGGGGGCTAGGGGAGTGGGTCAGGCGACAGGCAGACCCTGCAGGCTCCGTAATTGCCCCTACTACGGTTGAGCTAAACCCGGTGGTGGCAACGGTGCAAACGGCGATCGCTCGGCCCCTGGGCATATCGCGCCAGCGACTAGTGACCGCAGTGCCCCGCTTGACTAATTTGCTTTGGTTTACGGCCCTGGTTTTGCCCGTGGCGCTAACCGGTAGCCAAATCTACGGGCTGGCCACCCGGGGTAAAACCTGGCCCAAGGCCTGGCTGGGGTTGCAGGTGGTGGCCATCAATCGCTCGGGGGTAGGGGCCTATGCCACGCTGGTGCGAGAGTTAGGCCGCTGGGGCGTGCCGACGGGGGCCGCCTATGGGGTCTGGCTGGCGATCGGGGCTTTCCCTAGCTTGCCGTGGTTGGGAGGGTTGGCTTTGGTCTGTAGCCTGGGGGCTGGCGCGACGGGGCGCACTAACCCATCGCGGCGGGCCTGGTACGACTATCTGGCTGGTACTCGGGTGGTAGTGCTGCGGGGCGGACAGGTGCCCAGCCGTTACACCCCCGACCCAGAAGATGGCGAAGGTCAGCGTTTTGATCAGGGTTGGGGGCCATTACTCAGTTCATCGCCATTGGTCGGGCTGACAACCGAAGAATATGGCGGTCTCACGGCGATCGTGCTGTCTCCCGATGCCTCGGCTGAGGTGCTGGGGCCCCGGGGCTGGCGACGTCACCTGCCGGTAATAGCGGCCTTGGCAGGGGTAGTGGCCCTAGGGGGCCTGGGGGCGCTGTGGCTCGATCGCCGGTTGCCTGCGGCCCGTGAAGACAATGCGTTGTTTTTGGCCCTGGTCGAAAATCTCAGCCGCAATGCGACCTCCTTTAGCGATCGCCAGGCCGCCGCCCTGGCCCTGGCCAGCAGCCAAGACCCCCGCGCCATTCCGCTGCTGGTGGATATGCTGGCCCAAACCGGCGACCCCGATTTGCTGAATACCCTGCAACAGGCTCTGGTGACCCTCGGGCCGGGGGCGATTCCCCCTTTGCAGCGGCTCAATCTGGCCCTGGCCAATGACCTGCTGACCCTACCTGCCGAGCAGCGACTGGTACCTCAGCTGCGCCAGCGGACGGTGAAGCGCACTTTGACCAAAATTTTGGTGCTCCACAGCGGCAATCTCAACCAGGTCGACCTGAGTGGTACCAACCTGGCCTACGTGCTCGAAGGCCCCGACAACTTTACCCTGCTGCTGGAGCAGCAAAACCTAGCTGGCATCATCTGGCGCAATGCGGTGCTGTCGGGAGCACGGCTACGCAAGGCCAAGTTCTATAACCCCGGTGACGATGGTCTGGCTGACACCTTTGACGATTGGGTGAGTGACTTTAGCGGCTCAGACCTGACGGAGGCCAGTTTCGTGGCAGCCCACCTGCGCCACGTCGGGTTTCGCAATACCAGCTTGCTGCGGGCCAACCTGAGTAATGCCCTAGCCCCCTATAGCGACTTCTCTGGCGCAAATGCCAGCAGCGCCTGGTTCATTGAAGCCGATGTCAGCCACGCTATCTTCAATGGCACTAGCCTGGTAGGAGCCGATTTCACCGATGCTGATCTGACCGCAGCCAGCCTGGTGGCCGCCCGGCTACGCCAGGCCCACCTGGCTGGGGCTACGTTAACCACAGCCAACCTGACCCAGGCCGACTTGGCCGACGCCAACCTCAGTGGAGCCAATTTAACCGGTGCCAACCTCAGCCAGACCCTGCTCACCAATAGCTGGCTGACCGGTGCCAATCTCAGCCAGGCCAACCTCGAACAGGCCGATTTAAGTGGCTCAGACCTGGCCGGAGTCGTGTTCACTGGGGCTAACTTGACAGGCGTTAACCTGGCCAATGCCCGCTTTTTTACCCCAGAACAATCCCAGGGCGATAGTTTTGTGGCCATCATCACTGAGCCAGATGCTGGCCATACCCTGGCCGGGGTAGACTTTTCTGAGACGCTCAACCTGGGCGGTGACCAGCTAGAATTTGTGTGTCGCCAGGGGGGGCTGCACCCCGCCTGTGGGGGAGGATTTTAGCCCTTTAGCACCGTTATTTTCCATCCAGAATTAGCCTATGCAGCGCACTCGTTTAAGCACCCTCATTGACGATTTGGGCGATCAGCTGAGCCTGTGGTTAGTCAACCCCTGGCGGCGGGTGTCGCTGGTGCTGCTTAGCCTGCTGCTGGGCTATTTTGTGGCGGTCTCGCTGGCGGCGATCGCAGGCCAGGCCGCCGTACAAGATACGATCGTGTCCGCATTTTTAGTCATTGCTGCCGAGCTGATTAGCTGGCTGGTCTACAGCCGCCGCTGGCGGGACCCCGAGTTGCTCAAGACCATCCCCAAGCCCCTCTGGATTGACTGCCTGAACGGCTTCAAGATGGGGGCAGTCTATGCTCTCTGTGTGGAAGCCTTTAAGCTCGGCAGCTAGAGGGCTGGCCTGGGGCAGGGCTCGGCCTAGTACTCCACGGCGCAAGTTTAGATACTATTCCTTAGGGCTAGGGGGCAGGGGAGCTAGGGAGCCAAGCGATCCGGAATGGTGGAATATTTCTGCCTTCGAGTACTAGTGTGTTGGTGGGGGTTCAGCCTAAAGCGGTGCCTAGAGCCGGTAGAGCTCGGCCAGCATGGGCTCGGTGATTGCGGCAGGAGGCCGGTCAAAGCAAATTTGGCCCTGGCGCAGGCCGATCATGCGATCGCAGTATGCCATCGCAAACGCCACCTCATGCAGGCTGATCACCAGGGTTTTGCCGGTGGTTTGATTGAGCTGGCACAGCAGCTCCATCATCGCTCGCGATCGCTCGGGGTCGACGCTCGCGATCGGCTCATCGGCCAGAATAGCCGTTGGGTCTTGCACCAGCACCCGCGCCAGGGCCACCCGCTGCTGCTGCCCACCGGAGAGGCGATCGGTGCGGGCGTAGAGCTTATCGGCAATGCCTACCTGGGCCAAAGCCTGGGCCGCGATCGGCACCGCCTGGGGCCACACCAGCGACCATAAAGCCCTGGGCAGCGACCAGCGGCCCAGGTGCCCGGCATTGACATTGTGAATCACCGCCAGGTTGCCCACCAGATGGTGCTGCTGGTATACCGTGCCCACTAGCCGCTGGATGCGCCGCAGTTTTCTAGAGCTCAAACGGCCAACATCCTGCCCCAGGATGACGACCCGTCCGGCGATGGGCGACAAACTGCCATTCAGCAGACTCAGTAGGGTACTTTTGCCCGCGCCGCTGGGGCCGATGAGCGCCACTCGCTCCCCAGCGGCGATTGTCAGGGTGCAATCGCTCAAAGCCATCACCGACCCAAATCGGCAGCTCACGCCCTCAAGCTGAAAAATCGGCTCGCCCCTACTGAATTTTGCCAATTTTGCGGCCCACCGCTTCAATTTCGGCGTAGTTGTCATTGGTCGTGGCAATAAACCGCTCCGCCCCAAATAAATCGAGAATTTCTTTTTGTTCGGGCACAGCCGGGTCGAGGGCCATGAGGGCAGCCTGCACCTTGTCAGCAAAGCCTTCGCCGTAGCGCTGATCCACTGCTGGGCCAATCACCCAGTGGTAATCGTAGTAGGGCGGGGTGCGCCAGATCATGGCCACCTTATCGGTATCGACATCTCCTTCGCTCAGGCGATCGATCCAGACCTGTTCATTGAGCGCACCCACGTCATAACTACCGGCCTCGACCAGCTTGATGGTGGCATCGTGGTTGCCCGAGAACCCCACTTCACCCTTGAGGTCTTGCTCGATGTCAAGGCCAGCCTGCTCCATAAAATACTGGGGCATCAGTCGCCCTGAGGTGGAAGACTCGCTGCCAAAAGTAACGGTGCGCCCCTTGAGCTGAGCCAGGTCTTGAATGTCAGAAAATTCCTTCAGGCCGCTAGCGGTATTGGCAATAAACACGCTGTGGAACTGTTCATCAATGTTGCGTTGGGCGATCGCTTGAGCACCGGGCACCTGCAACCGTGCCTGCACCCCGGTCAGGCCGCCAAACCACACCAGATCGAGATCGCCCACCCTAAAAGCAGTGACCGCTGCCGCATAGTCGGTCACTGGCTTATACTCTACCGGCACCCCCAGTTGGGCCTCTAGGTAATCGGCCAGCTTGCCGTAGAGGCGCTGGAGTTTTTCGGGATCTTGGTCGGGAATAGCGCCCACCGCCAGGGGCTCGGTGCTTTGCTCGGCAACGGGGTCATTTTCGGGCGCGGTGCCCAGGTCTGGGTTAGATGACCCACAGGCACCCAACGGCAGTAGCAACAGCAAGCTCGATAGCCCCGCAACCCACGAACGACGAATGCTCACCATGGTTATCCAGCGTTTAGACAGCAGCTTCACATCATACGGGCCGAGTTTGGCCCAGCGCAATGCCATCCCCCCAAATGACCATCCCTTGAACATCGGGATCTGAGCTGTATTCTCTAGCTCAGCCAGACCAGCCCCCCCAAGACCAGGGCAACACCCACCAGCGCAACCCAAAGAAACCCGTTGTCTTTGCGGTTGATTTCGCTGGGGTCAATGGGCGGTTCCTTAAGTTTGGCGCGAGGGGTAGATTTAGTCGCCCCAGAGTAGGCAGCGGTGCCTAAAATTTTGGCTCCATCGGCAGATAGCTCGTCTAAGTCAGGAATTTGCGTCATCCAGTTAGTGGGGCGCTGGAGCTGGGGCGCTTGCAGAATATAGAGCAGGTTTTTGCCCTGCTTGCGGGTGTCTAGATCGGGGTGGCGAGTGAGGATTTGGCAGAGGGCGATCGCATCCTGCTGTCGCCCCACGGCACTATAGGCATTTACCAGCCAGGTCTGAATTTCCCCACCAAGCGGGGTAGCGGCCTTGGCCAGCTGAACGGCTTCCTCAAAACGTTCTACCGCTTCGCGGTAGCTGCCTCGCTCGAAGGCAGCTTGGCCAATGACGTACTGGGCTTGGGCTTGGGCACGGGGGTCTTCGGTCATGGGTTCTACAAAACTGGGTCAATAAAAAGACTGCACAATCGTCTAGCGACCTTCTCCTGAGTCGGCTGTGACAATACTCCCAGCTCGCGCAAAATAACAGACAGTTTGGCTGTCATCAAGTAGTGCAACCGCAAGGCAGACGGCTTACGCAGCCCACTGGCAACGAAGTCAGGATGAGATGGTTTGAAGATGATGTCTGTTGGCAATGGGCTATCTGGAATACGGCTAGTAATAAATGCTAGTAGAACATGCTGGTAAGGACCAATTGAATGGGTCAAACACAAGGCCGGTCTTACCTTAGCTGTCACCAAATCATCAAACGGGAACCGAACCAGGACGACCTTACCCCTAGGGCTCGAAGGGTTTACCATCGCTTAATTCGTAAATATCTTCTTCAGGGTCGCTCAGAAAGTCAAAGGCAGGATTTTGAGCTGCCGCCTGTAGCCACTCATCATCTCCGATGTCTTTGGCCTCGTCCACCAAAACAATCACCCTGACCTGAGCATCTTTTAGCGCAGGATCTAGCTGAAAGTCAGGCCAGGTCAAATGGCCATTGGCCATAACGGTTGCCGGTAGCTCGTAGGCTTTCATCGTGGTGGTTACTGTTCGGGGTTACGCCAATTTTAGAACAATCGATAGGTCTACTGTTTCATCGCTGACTCAAGTCAGCATGGCTTGACAGCTACCAAACTAGGGCCAGATTCAATTCAAAGCCAGGGAGAACGGTTTCGCCAGAGAGATAGGTAGGGTTGGTCAATACCTCAGGCGCTTGTCCCTGGCGATAAATTTCGACCTGTCGGGTCTGGGGATGGATCAACCAGCCCAGGCGGACGCCGCTGATCATATATTCCTGTATCTTGGTCTGCACCATTGAGGCACGATGATAGGCCGCTGTAGCTCTACCCCTGAGCGCGAAAAGTATCATGACACGCTAACCCCACAGAGGCTGTTTTCCCTCAAGATAGAGCTAGGGAATCAAGGAGACATGTATCGTGGTAGCCCCAGCAATTAAGCCTCAGACCGACGCACGCCCCTACGAGGCTAAGACCCTCTCGATCGCAACCGCCCTGCTCGGGGCCACCCGCGAGAAGAAAAATCTCTTCGCCCAGATGCGCGACCAGATGCGCTGGGACGACAAGATCATGGATTTCGCCATGGCCAACCCCGGCCTCAAGGTGCAGTTGTTTCGCTTCATTGATGCCCTGCCCGCCCTGCGCAGCAAGCCAGAAATTGCCCGCCACCTGCAGGAGTATCTGTCTGCCGACGAGGTAGAGCTGCCCAACGTGCTCAAGGGTCTGCTCAACTTCACCGACCCCGACTCGGCCCCCGGCAAGCTGGCCGCCACCACCGTCGCCCCCGCCGTTGAAACCCTGGCCTACCGCTACATCTCGGGCGAAAAGATGGATCAGGCGATCAAGGCGATCGAGCGCATGCGCAAGGACAAGCTCACCTTCACCATGGACCTGCTGGGGGAGGCAGTAATTACCGAGGAGGAGGCCCAGGCCTACCTACAGCGCTACCTCGACATCATGGAGCAGCTGTCGAACGCCGCGAAAAACTGGAAAACCATCGACGCGATCGACGTTGCCGAGGGCAAAGAACTCTCCAAAGTCCAGGTGTCGGTGAAGCTGACCGCCTTTTATTCTCAGTTTGACCCGCTGGATGAGGCGGGCAGTCGGGCCGGGGTCAGCGACTCCATTCGCACCCTGCTGCGCCGCGCCCAAGAGCTGGGGGTGATGGTGCACTTCGACATGGAGCAGTACAAATACAAAGACCTCACCCTGGCGATTCTTAAAGACATCTTGATAGAGGATGAGTTTCGCCAACGCGACGACGTTGGCGTTACGCTCCAGGCCTATCTGCAAGATAGCTACGACGATCTGAAGGACCTGGTGATCTGGGCCAAAGATCGGGGCACCCCCGTCAGCGTGCGCCTAGTGAAAGGGGCCTACTGGGACCAGGAGACGATCACCGCGCGGCAGAACGACTGGCCCAGCCCGGTCTACAGCCAGAAGGTCTCCACCGACGCCAACTTTGAGCGCATGACCCGGCTGCTGCTGGAGAATCATGAGTATTTGTATGCCGCCATTGGTAGCCACAACGTCAGGTCGCAGGCCTATGCCATGGCGATCGCCGAAGAACTCAAGGTCCCCAAGCGCAATATCGAGCTACAGGTGCTCTACGGCATGGCAGACAAGCTGGCCAAAACCCTGGCTGACCAGGGCTACCGGGTGCGGGTCTACACCCCCTTCGGCGAGCTGATTCCCGGCATGTCCTACCTGATTCGTCGCCTGCTGGAGAACACCGCCAATAGCTCCTTCCTGCGGCAAAACCTGGAAGATACCCCGGTGGAGACGCTGCTGGCGGCACCGGAGTTTGCCCCGGGAGACAAGGAGCAGGGGGGCAGGGGGGATTGGGAGCCGCCGTTCCCCAATGCGGCGGATACGGACTATGCGATCGCCGTCAAGCGTGCCGAGGCCTTCGCCGCCCTCAAGGCCGTGCGCCAGCAGATCGGCCAGCGCTACAGCCCGATTATCGACGGCGAAGCGGTGACCACCGAGACCTTCTTCGACTCGGTGAACCCCTCCAACCCCAAGGAGCTGATCGGCAAGGTGGGCATGGCCAGCCAGGAGCAGGCCGAACGGGCGATCGCTGTAGCCAAAGCCGCCTTCCCCGCCTGGGCCGCTACCCCGGCCAAAGAGCGAGCCGACATTCTGCGCCGCGCCGCCGACATTATGGAAGCCCGCCGCCACGAGCTTAACGCCTGGATGGTGCTGGAGGTGGGCAAGCCCCTGGGCCAGGCCGATCCCGAAACCTCAGAGGCGATCGACTTCTGCCGCTTCTACGCCGACGAAATGGAGCGGCTGGACGCGGGCTACGCCTACGACTACCCCGGTGAAACCAACCGCTACCGCTACTTCCCCCACGGCATCGGTCTGGTGATTTCTCCCTGGAATTTTCCCCTGGCGATCACCACCGGCATGACCGTAGCGTCGCTGGTGGCGGGCAACTGCACCCTGATGAAGCCCGCCGAAAACTCCTCGGTAATCGGCGCTAAGATTGCCGAAATTCTCTACGAAGCGGGCATTCCTAAGGGCGTGCTCCAGTTCATGCCCGCCAAAGGCTCCACTGTCGGGGCCTACATGGTCGAGCATCCCGACATTCACATGATCACCTTCACCGGCTCTCGTGCCGTGGGCTGCCGCATCTACGCCGAGGCCGCCCAGCTGCGCCCCGGCCAAAAGCACCTGAAGCGAGTGGTGGCCGAGATGGGCGGCAAAAACGGCATCATCATCGACGAGAGCGCCGATCTCGATCAGGCGGTGCAGGGGGTGGTTTACTCCGCCTTTGGCTACAGCGGCCAGAAATGTTCGGCCTGCTCCCGCGTCATGGTGGTGGAGTCGGTGTACGACACCTTTGTGCACCGGCTGGTGGAGGCGACCCGCTCCCTCCAGGTCGGCATCGCCGAAGCCCCCGGCACCACCGTCGGCCCGGTGGTCGATGCCGCCGCCCAGGCCAAAATTAAGGAGTACATCGAAAAGGGCAAGCAGGAGTCAACCCTGGCCCTGGCAATGCCCGCCCCCGACAGTGGCTACTTCGTTGGTCCCACGGTGTTTACCGACGTGGCCCCCGATGCGGTTATCGCCCAGGAAGAGATCTTTGGCCCGGTGCTGGCGGTGATCAAGGTCAAAGACTTTGAGGAAGCCGTGCAAGTCGCCAACAACACCGACTATGGGTTAACCGGCGGTCTTTACTCCCGCACCCCCTCTCACATTGAGCGGGTGCAGCATGAGTTTGCCGTCGGCAACCTGTACATCAACCGGAGTATTACGGGGGCGATCGTCTCGCGGCAGCCCTTCGGCGGCTTCAAGATGTCGGGGGTGGGCTCTAAGGCCGGTGGCCCCGACTACCTGCTGCAATTCCTGGAGCCCCGCCACGTCAGCGAAAATGTGCAGCGCCAGGGCTTCGCCCCGATCGAGGGAGTCGATTAAAGACTCAACTACGGAAGACTGCAAGCTGTGAACCAATGGTTGACAACCATCATTGGTTCACAGTCTATGATTTAAGTAATGAGGCTAATCGCCATGCCCACATCAATTGCAGAACTATTGCCCGCGATCGCAAATCTCTCCCCTGCCGATAAGTTTCGGCTAGTGCAATTTGATGCCTGAACTCAGACATCAAAACAGCGGTTCACCTATTGCCTATAGTGACTGCTTGGCAGGGCAGGCTCTTTCGCGCTCTAGCCAATCAAACAGGTGTTCGAGCTGGCTGAGAGAAATAAAGCCGTACTGCCACAGAATAATCGGGAACTGAATGCGACCGTCGTTGTGGTTTAGTGCAGTGCTGACCTCATCGGTAGAGACCCCAAACTCTGCCTGCACAAACCTAACCAGCCGAGTGATTTGGGGCAATGTCATGGCACAACCTCCGAATAGCGTTGGCAGATGTGTCTGAAGCGGGATGGGTAACCCGCTGGTAGCTGCGGTAGGAGTCACCAAATCGACCCAATCGATGCAGAGCCACACCGCGAAAAAGCCAGGCCTGGGTGTGATGGGGGGAGAGCCAGATGGCCCGGTTGCTGCTATTGAGTGCGGCCTCGGGCTGGTTGAGCAAAATTTGCAGGGTGGCCTTTTGCACCCAGAGGTGCGCATCGTCGCCCCCAATCAGGCTTTGGGCCTGCTCTAGGCTCTCCATGGCGTCGTCGTAGCGATTGAGGCAGGCTAGGGCATTGGCGCGGCTATACCAGCTCTCAACGTCGTGGGGGCGCAGAGCCAGGGCTTGCTCAATAGACTCTAGAGCCTGGTGATAGCGGCCCTGCTCCAAATGAATTTTTCCCAGTTCGCAGTAGCGCAGGGCCTCGGTTTGAGGGTCAGGAGCGGGCGGAATTGGGGTCGAGATCTGGGGTTTGCGATCGCGTACACAAGTTGCCATAACAATTGTCCTTTGGGTATGAGGTGAGCGATTCACTTGGTCGCTAACGATAAATACCCGGTGTGGCAATAATGTGTCGATGGCGTTTCAAGGCCGTGAACGATAGAAATTCACCTCCCTGCGGTCTGAGTCGGGCAGGCTGCGACGGGTCACCTAGCGCCTAAACACAAACAAATTGCCGGTGACGCCCCGTCCGAACCGCAAATCATCATCCAGGTAAGAGGTGATCCATAGCGCCTCCTGGCGCAGAAAATCTAAAATCGGCACCGTGATCTGAGGCAGATGCAGCCCAGCGATGCCCAACAGGCGGGTGGCTTGCACCGTCAAGGCCCCAAAACTTACCTGAGCACTCTCCCCTTCCTCAAAGGGTTGCCATATACCCTGGGCCGTTGCCGTCAGTTCGCCCACAAATGGTAGCGAGAGCACCGCCCCATTTTCAGAGGTAATAGCGGTGCCGGTTTCCTCTGGCCCCGCCAGCCGCTGCCAAATCCGCCGAATGCCTACTGGCATCGGCAGGGGGAGGTTGATGCGGCGGGTCACCACCGTACCCCGTGAGGCATAGACCAACGCCCAAGACCCGAACAGCAGGGGCCGATATTCCTGGCGCAGGGGTTGATTGATCGGGGTAAGCGACTCTAGCTCACAGATCATCTGGTCAATGTCTGGGTGCTCATGGGGCAGCAGGGCCAACTCAGGCTGGAGCGCTTCAATTTGCTGAAGTAGCTGGGCTTTAAGCTGGGTACGACGGTGATGAAGAGGGGTCATTGTAGCGGCCAACTAAATTCAATGGGCCTGGATTAGGCCTGGAGTTCTAGCATACCCATGAAGACGATTTTGGGCGCTGCTTAGAGTATTCCACCTAAAAAACAGCCCGATCAGGAACGCGAACTTGGCCCACTGGGCCGGTCGCGGAGAGACACCGGATAGGTATTGAGTTGGAACACTCTTAGTTAAATAGGACACCATGTTAAATAGGACACCATTTTGAGCGTATAGGTTTGGGGTATGCCCGACTGTATGGCTAGCCATACAGTCACCTGGTCGGCTATTTGACCAGTGGCAACGGTACGCCGCGCATGGAAAAATCGAGCAGCTCTATGGGGTGAAACAGTGGTAGAGCACCGTCTTGCTGAGCCATGTGCTGCTGAATTTGCAGGGAACAGCCGGGGTTGGGAGAGGCCACTAGCGCTGCGCCGGTATTCAGCAGATGCTTGACCTTCATTTGGCCGAGTTCGGTTGCCACCTCCGGATTTAGCATGTTGTAGACGCCAGCGCTGCCACAGCAGAGGGCGGCATCGATGGGTTCCCGCAGGGTTACACCGGGGATTTGTTTGAGGAGTTGCCGGGGCTGAAGGCTGATCTTTTGCCCATGGAGCAGGTGGCAGGCGTCTTGATACACGATGGGCAATTTGCCCTCAGCCAGGGGGTGGAGTGGGGTAGTCAGACCCACCTGAGCCAGAAATTCTTGCACGTCTCGCACCTTGGCGACGAAGGCTTGGGCGCGATCGCGGTACTCAGGGTCATCCTGCAAAATGTGGTGGTATTCCTTCAGGGTGTGGCCACAGCCTGCGGCATTGATAACGACAAAATCGACCTCGGCTGCCTCAAAGCAATCGATCATCTGGCGGGCGAGGGTCTGGGCCTGGGCCTCCTGCCCCTGGTGGGCGGGTAGGGCCGAGCAGCATCCTTGCCGGTGGGGAATCACCACGTCGCAGCCGTTGGCGCTGAGCACCCGGGCAGTAGCCGCGTTCACATCGGAGAAAAAGACCCGTTGTACGCAGCCCAGCACCATGCCCACTCGGTAGCGCTTTTGGCCCACGGCGGGAACGAGTTCCGGCAGGTCATCCTGAAAGCTTTCGGCGGTGATGGGGGGTAGCAGGGTCTCCATGGCCGCCAGGCTGGGAGAGAGTTTGGCCAGCAGCCCAGTTTGCTTGACCAGCGCCGAAAGCCCCAGCTTTTGGTAGAGGTACAGCGGCCCAGCGATCGCCCGCAGCCGCGTAGGGTAGGGAAACAGGCTAAAGATCAGCGATCGCACCAGTCGTTCGGGTAAAGAGCGCTCATGGTGGCGCTCTACCTGGGGCCGCACCGCCGCAATTAGCTGGTCATACTGCACCCCTGAGGGGCAGGCTGTCGTACAGGCCAAACAGCCCAGGCACGAGTCAAAATGCTGGGCCGAGGTCGCCGACAATGGCGCTTCCCCGGTATTAATAGCATCCATTAGATAGATGCGGCCCCGGGGTGAATCCATCTCAGTACCTAACACCCGATAGCTGGGGCAGGTGGTGAGGCAAAACCCACAGTGCACGCAGGCATCGATCAGCTTGGGGTCAGGCGGATGCTGAGCATCAAAGCCCCCGGCGACGGTGGGGGCGGAGGTCGGGGGGGCAGACTCTGGTGTAGGCATGGAAACCCAGATAACGGCTTCTTTTCAGCCTAGCGCGATTCCGGAACAGATCGCTTCGCGAATCGCCCGCTGCTTTGCCCCGGTTAGCTAACAATCCCGCAATGCTTACCATAGGCATAGAGCGCACAAGCGTCTGGCGGGGCTGCTCTGTCCTGTACTAGCGCTGCTCCCACAGGTCTTTCATGCGCTGAATGCGCTCTAATAGGGTTTCGTTCGACATCCGCGAATTCAACCGCTCCACCAATAAGGGGAATGCCAAGGGGGAGGGACGTTTAGTCTCCTGCCACACCACCGATCGCTGGTCGAGCCGTTCTAGGGTTTGAGTTAGACGATGGGTTTCAAGCTGGTCTTGCAGCACTTCTCGCTCGGCCTGCTTGAGCAGCAGATTGTCGGGCTCGTACTTAGTGAACACCTCGTAGAGTAGCGACGTACTGACCTGGAGCTGGCTAGAGGTTTTGCGCGACCCCGGATAGCCCTTAAACACCAGCCCGGCCACCTGGGCCACGCCGCGAAACTGGCGCTGGGTGAGTTCTGAAATGTTGAGGCTGGCGCGAATGTCATCGGCCAGGTTTTCTAAACTAAAGAAGGCGCTGGAGAAGAGATCCTCGTAGGGGTAGCCCTTGGGGCCGAGAATTTCAAAACCGTAGTCGTTGACCGAAATCGTGAAGGTCGCCGTTTTTTGCTTGGCAAAACGGTAGCCCCATAGGAATCCCAGCCCTTCATGGACGAACCGTCCCTCAAAGGGGAACACGTAGAGGTGCTGGCCCTCACGGGTTTTGCAGCTCTCGACCAGCAGTTCATCGGCCCTGGGCAGGGTCGAGAGCCGCTGCTGAGCGGCGAGAATGGGGGCGATGGTGAGAATTTCGGCGTTGGCGGTTTCTGGCTTGTAGTCAGCTTGATGTTCGTCAGGTGTCCGGCAAGAATGCCCCCTGCCCCTCTTGTTAAGGGGGGTAATGGCGTGATCTTCTCCAACGAGAGATTGGGGGAAGCTAGTCTCGTCAAAGGTGGATTCCACTGATTGGGGGAAAGCTGAGCCACTGACTTCTTTGATCACCTCTCGCACCCACTCCACCTCGCGACGCAGGTGATGGCTGAGGGTATCGGAGATGGCCATCTGGCCGCCACCCCAGGAGGGGGTTACGGTCGATTTGCGTTTGGTGCTTTTGACGTAGAGCACCATGTCCTTGATTTGAAAGTATTCCAGCTGTCGTCCGGCGAAGAAGAACACATCCCCTTTCTTCAGCCGCGATACAAACGCTTCTTCTACGGTGCCAATTTCGCGGCGGTTGGTGTAGACGATTTTGACCGACGTGTTAGAGGTAATGGTGCCAATGCCCATGCGGTGATTGCGGGCCAGCTTGGTGTCGCTGACCTGACAAAGACCCTCCTCCCGCACCACTTTTTTGTAGCGGGGGTAGGCCCCGAGGCACTGGCCGCCGGTTTCAATAAAATCTAAGATCCACTGGTATTCTTCATCGGTGAGGTCGGCATAGGCGACGGTCTGGCGCAACGTTTTCAGGGTCTGTTGGGGCTCAAAGCCATCGCCACAGGCCAGGGTGACCAGGTGCTGCACCAGCACGTCGTAGGGCTTGTGCTGGGGGCGACGAGTCTCCATATCGCCCAGGGCTAGACCCCGACGAAAGGCGGAGATCTCCAGCAGTTCCAGGGCGTTGGTGGGTAAGAAGAACACCTCCGAGGTGCCCTCAGGTACGTGGGCACTGCGCCCCGCCCGCTGCAACAACCGAGCCAGGTTTTTGGGGCTGCCGATCTGCACCACCCGCTCCACCGGCTGAAAATCTACACCCAGATCCAGCGATGAGGTGCAGACCACCCACTTGATGTCGCCCGATTTCACCCCGGCCTCGATCGCTTCCCGCTCCTTGACATCGATTGAGCCGTGATGCAGGGCAATGCTTTTGGCCTCCTCCGGTAGGGCAAAGTTTAGCGCCTGGTACCAGCGCTCGGCATGGTTGCGGGTGTTGGTGAAAATCAGGGTGGATTTTTCCAGATCCAACGCCTCAATCAGGGTCTCGAACATGCGCAGGCCCAAATGCCCCGCCCAGGGAAAGGTATCCACGGACTCGGGCCGAATGCTTTTGATCACGGTGTCGCGCTTCAGGTCGGCGCGAATAATCACAGGCTCGGAGCCCAGGCCCACGGCGGTTTGGGCGGCTTCGGCCAGATTCCCCAGGGTGGCGGAGATGGCCCAGGTGCGGAGAGTGGGCTGGAGCGATCGCAGCTGCCCCAGGCACAGCTCTGCCTGGGTGCCCCGCTTCGAGCTCATCAGCTCGTGCCACTCGTCGAGAATGACGGCCTGGAGGTGTTTGAAGCGTTTGGCCCCGCCCTTGTAGGACAGCATCACCGCCAGGGACTCGGGCGTGGTGATCAAAATATTCGGCATTTGCTTAAGCTGCTTGGTCTTGCGTGATGAGCTGGTGTCGCCCGTGCGCGACTCGACCGAGATGCCCCAGTTCATGGCCTCAATCGGGGCCTTGATCGCCTGCTCAATGTCGCGCGAGAGGGCGCGCAGGGGGGTGATGTAGAGCAGGTGCAGCCCCTCACTGGGCTGGGCGATCAGCTCTGCGATCGCCCCCATGACCGCCCCATAGGTTTTGCCTGAGCCGGTGGGCACCTGTACCAACCCACTGCGTCCCGACAGGTAAGCCGCCCAGGTCTCAGCCTGAAAGGCGAGGGGTTGCCAGCCTCGGGTGGCGAAATAGTCGGTGATGGGGGTGAGGCTAACAACCACGGGGCTTTGGCAACTGAGGAGAGTCTATTTATTGTAATGAGATAGGGGTAGTGAGACTGGGGCAGAGAGGCAGGAGATGGGGCCGTCGAGGGAGGGTTCAGATACAATTAAACCTAGACCCAACCCCTACCTGCCGCCTGGGGTGCTGCCCTAGCCAACGACCATGACGGCGATCGTTCCCCAAGTTTCTACGCCCATCTATCCCTCCGCAGACGGTGAGCCTGTGGCTGAAACCTTTGTGCATCTCTACGCCATGCTGGTCACTCTGGAGGTGCTACGGCAGTATTTAGCCGGGCAGCAGGCAACTGTGCTCAGCAATCAGTTTCTCTACTACGCCCAGGGGTTTCCCAAGCTACGGGTGGCCCCCGATGTGATGGTGATTTTTGATGTCGAGCCCGGGGGCCGCGACAACTACAAGATCTGGCAAGAGGGGCAAACCCCCGCCGTCATTTTTGAAATGACCTCTGCGGGCACCCAGGAGCAAGACCAGTCGTTTAAGAAAACCCTCTACGCACAGCTTGAGGTCGAGGAGTATTGGCTGTTTGACCCCAAGGGCGATTGGATACCCGAAAAGCTCAAGGGTTATCGCCTGCAGAGGGAGGAGTACACCGCCATTACCGACGGCATTAGCCAGCGGCTGAGCCTGCGCCTCGTCGTAGAAGACACCCTGATCGGCTTTTATCGCCTCGATACGGGCGAGAAGCTGCTCATCCCGGAGGAACTGGCGGTGTCGCTTCGTCAAGAACAGCAGCGGGTTGCCCAGCTCGAAGCTGAACTTGCCCGCTACCGCCAGCAGTTTGGCGATCTGCTGCCAGAGGCCTAAGACCAAATCCTGCCTGCATACCCCCGGTTTGTAGGGGCATTGCATGTGTCACGCGCTGTAAGGTTGTACCCCGCCCGGCGACACACTGCTATGCCCCTACGCAAATCCTGGCGATACACCACACACCTCCTATACCCGGGTATTTGGCAAAATGCCTCCAGGATCGATTTCAGCGATTATTCGTTCCTACAAATCGGCTACAACCAAACGCATCAACACCCGGCGCGATGCGGCAGGCACACCGGTTTGGCAGCGCAACTATTTGGCAGCGCAACTATTACGACCACATCATTCGGAACGAGCGATCGCTCCAGCCCATGCGCCACTACATCACACACAATTCCCTCACCTGGGCTGACGGCCAGCTGCATCCATGCAACCCATCAAAATGGTGATGGCAACCTCCCGTCGCTATCATGGTCATAGCACGTTGCCAAACCCATGACCCTTGCCAGCAGTCCTTCCTCCATTCGCGTTGAAACCGGCCATGGCGATATTCGCACCATTCAGCCGGGGCGCACCTGGGAGCAGTTTAAGCACCTGCAAAAAGGCTTTGAGAACACCCGTGGGCTCCGACTATTCTTCTACAACGGCACCATTGAAATCCTTATGCCCGGCGAGGCCCACGAGCTGTTTAAAAGCGTCATCGGCTTTTTAATCGAGACGTTTTTGTTCCATCGCGGCCTTGAATTCAAGCCCACCGGGTCAATGACCCAGGAGAAAGAAGGCATCGCCGCCGCCGAAGCCGACGAGTCGTATCAGATTGACGGCTACAGGCTATCGGTCGAAGTCAATTTCACCAGCGGCAATGCCGCTAAGCTAGAACGATATCAAGCCCTGGGGGTTGATGAAGTCTGGATGTGGGAAGACGGCTCCCTGATGGTTTACCACCACCAATCTGGTCAATACGAAAGGGTTGCTCGCAGCGGCATACCAGCTCTGGCCGAGATCGATCTGAGTGTACTGTCGGCGTGCATCCTGCTTGGAGAAACCTCTAGAATTCAGGCCGCGCAACGGTTATTAGCGGCTCACCCCGCTTCCTAGTGCATGATTATCCCTCCTGGGAGGCTTGTGCTGAGCCTGGCGAAGTGGGCAGGGGTGGGTCTGCAAGGGATCCTATAAAGAATGTAGCTTTCTGATCCGAGCCTCACCCACCCCGCCCTGCGGGCACCCCTCCGAGGAAGGGACGGCGAGCTGAAGTTAACCTACAACGCCATCCCCAAATTCGCCACCAAAAACGCCCACTTGTCCGACACCTCTTCGATCACCTTTGCTGTCGGCTTGCCCGCTCCGTGGCCCGCCTTGGTCTCAATCCGAATCAGCACCGGGGCATCCCCCTTGTGGGCCGCCTGGAGCGCCGCCGCAAACTTAAAGCTATGGGCCGGTACTACGCGATCGTCGTGGTCGGCAGTGGTAATCAACGTCGCTGGGTAGGCCGTCCCTGGCTCCAGGTTGTGCAGCGGCGAATAGCCGTAGAGCACCTTAAACTCATCCTCGTTTTGGGGCGAACCATAGTCCGACTCCCAGGCCCAGCCAATGGTGAACTGGTTGAACCGCAGCATATCCATCACCCCCACGGCGGGCAGCGCCGCCGCAAACAGGTCGGGGCGCTGGGTCATGCAGGCCCCCACCAGCAGGCCGCCGTTGCTGCCGCCTGCGATCGCCAGTTTCTGCGACGACGTATAGCCCTCGGCCATCAGCCACTCTGCCGCTGCAATAAAGTCGTCAAATACGTTTTGCTTGTTCAGCTTGGTGCCCGCCAAGTGCCACTCTTCGCCGTACTCGCCGCCGCCGCGCAGGTTGGGTACCGCATAGACGCCACCCATCTCCATCCACACCAGATTGCTGACCGCAAACGACGGCGTCAGCGAAACGCCAAAGCCCCCATAGCCGTAGAGCAGCGTTGGGTTCTGCCCATTTAGCTCAATCCCTTTTTTGTGGGTAATAAACATCGGGATGCGGGTGCCATCTTGGCTGGGGTAAAACACCTGGGTGGTGGTGTAGGCGCTGGGGTCAAAATCGACCGTCGGCTGACGGTAGAGGGTGCTCTGGCCGGTCACCATGTCGTAGCGGTAGATAGTGTTGGGCACCGTAAAGCTGGTAAAGCTGTAGAAGGTTTCGGTGTCTTCTGGTTTGCCATCAAAGCCCCCTGCCGAGCCGATGCCGGGCAGTTCGACCTCGCGCACCAGCTCCCCCGTCAGCGAAAAAATGCGAATGGTGGTGTAGGCATCCTTGAGATAATCGGCCACAAACTGGTGGTTGAGAATGCTGACTCCCTCCAGCGTGTCGTCACCCTCGGGAATAATCTCCTGCCAGTGCGATCGCGCCGGCTGCCCAACATCGATCGCAATCAGCCGCCCCTTGGGGGCCTCCAGATCTGTCGTGAACCAGAACAGCGACCCCTCGTTATCGACAAAGCTGTAGCTGGCCTCAAACTCCGAAATCAGCTCCACCACAGGGCTGTCGGGCTGGCTCAGGTCTTTATAGAACACCAGGTTGTCGGGGTCAGTCCCTTTCCATACCGAAATGATTAAATACCGCCCATCTTCTGTAACGTCGCCGCCAAAGCCCCACTCTTTTTCGTCGGGGCGCTCGTAGACGAGAACGTCTTCACTCTGGGGGGTGCCAATGCGGTGGTAGAAGAGTTTCTGGTAGTAATTGACCGCCTCCAGCTTAGTGCTCTCGTCAGGTTCGTCGTAGCGGCTGTAGAAAAAACCCTGGTGGTCGTGGGTCCAGGACGCGCTGGAAAACTTCACCCACTTCAGCAGGTCATTGGTGTCTGCGCCCGTTGCAATGTTGCGCACGTGCCACTCGACCCAGTCGGAGCCGCCGGTAGAGAGTCCGTAGGCCAGGTAGGCCCCATTCTCGCTCACCGCCATGCCGCTGAGAGAAACGGTGCCGTCCTCTGACAGGGTGTTGGGGTCGAGCAGCACCGTGGGCTCGGCCTCCAGGCTGGGCAGGGTGTAGAGCACGCTCTGGTTTTGCAGGCCGTCGTTTTTGAAGTAAAAATACCGCCCGCCCCGCTTGAAGGGTGTGGTGTAACGCTCGTAGTTCCAAATTTTGGTTAGGCGATCGTTGATGGTCTGTCGCCCTGGCAGCGTTTCTAGGTAGGCCGAGGTAACTCGGTTTTGGGCCTCAATCCACTCGCGACTGGCGGGCGATTGGGGATCTTCGAGCCAGCGATAGGGGTCGGGTACCGCCACGCCGTGGTAGGTATCAACCTGATCCTGTTGCAGGCTGGGCGGGTAGGTGAGAGAAATGGCAACCATAGGAATTTGCGATAGACCAAGGGCTAACAGTAACCCTAGCAAGAAGCGCAAGGGATTGGACATGGGTTAGACAGTGCAGATGATGCAGGAACTCAGGTGTATACCTATATCACAACTCACCGGCTAGTCGTAGGCGGTGGCGCAAGTTTGATGGTTATGGCCTATGGCTGGGCGGCAGCGGAGCCAGGGGGCTAAGGAGACAGGGAAGCAGTAATTAGAATTAGCTTGTCTAAGATTGCCCAGGGGGATTGGGATGAAGCCTCAATATTGCGTTGTGATGCAGCTTTGCCCTGGCCCCCTTGCTGTCACCTAGGCTGAGGGTAAGACAACCGCTTGCCCCTGCTCAGCAATGGCTTTTGGACTTAGATCTCGGCAAGATATCCCCCCAGCCCAGGGGGGTCTAAAATCCTGGCACAGTTTGCCCTTGGTCAGGGTGCTGAGCCTGGTGGATGTTGATCCTGAGGTCGGCTTGACGGCTGAGGTCGTCCGCGATCGCCTTAGCTACTACGGCCCCAATACCTTGCCAGCGGCCAATCGCCGCTCGGCCCTGGGGCTTTGGGTGGAGCAATTTATCAGCTGGCCCGTGGGGTTGTTAGCCATGGCGGCATTGCTCTCTGAGATGACCGGCAGCCCGGTGGATGCGGCGGTGATTTTGGGCGTTGTGGTGATCAACGCCATCATCGGTTTCACCACCGAAAGCCAGTCAGAGCGCATCATTCGATCGCTGCAGCAGACGGTGTCACCCAAGGCCCAGGTGCGTCGGGATGGCCGCGCGATCACGGTAGACAGTGCAGAAATTGTGCCTGGAGATGTGCTGCTATTGCAGGCTGGGCAGGCCGTAGTCGCCGATGCTCGAGTGATTGACGGCAATCGCCTCAGTCTGGATGAGTCTTCCCTCACGGGAGAAAGCCTGTCGGTAGCCAAGCAGCCTGCCGATCTAGAGGAAGACGCGCCCCTGCCCGAGCGGCACAACCTGGTATTTAAGGGCACCCTGGTGACCGGCGGAGCAGGGCTGGCCGTGGTGGTGACGACCGGTACCAATACTGAGCTGGGCGCTATTCAGGCCCTGGTGGATACGACTCAGAGCCAAGATACTCCCCTGCAAAGACAGTTAAGCCGGGTGAGCGGTCAGCTAGTGGTGCTCTGTAGCGTTGTGTGTGCCGTCATTTTTACGGTTGGCGCATGGCGAGGCTACGACCTACTGCATGCCCTCAAAATCTCGATTTCCCTGGCCGTAGCCGCTGTACCCGAAGGGCTACCCGCCGTGGCCACGACAACGCTGGCCCTGGGCATTCAAACCATGCGCCAACGTAAGATTTTGATTCGCGCCCTCCCCGCCGTGGAGACCCTGGGTACGGTGCAGGCGATCTGCCTCGACAAAACCGGCACTATCACCGCTAACCGCATGGCTGTGCAGGCCGTAGCCCTGGCCGCAGGAGACGTTTCAGCGGTCGAGCCGTTGTGGGGGTCTCCGGCCCTAGATCGATTGTTGACCGTAGCCGTGCTTTGCAACGAAAGCCAGCTGATGCTGGCTGAAGATAAGACCTCCACCCTGCAAGGGTCAGGGACAGAAAATGCCCTGCTCACCCTGGCGATCGCAGCGGGCATTGCCGTGGCCCCCCTCAGACAGCGCTATCCTCGATTGGCGCTTAACCTGCGCCAAGAAGATCGGCTGTTCATGAGTACCCTGCACCGCACCCCCGAGGGCGGTGGCCTGGTGGCTGTTAAGGGTAGCCCCAACGAGGTGCTCGATCGCTGTAGTCACTGGCTGCTGGGCGATCGGCCTACGCCGCTCACCGCCAGCGATCGCCAGCACCTCAAGACCCGCAATCAGGCCATGGCCGAACAGGCCCTGCGCGTACTAGCGATCGCCGAGCGGGCGATCCCCCTCGAGTCTGGCCAGCCGCCCCTAGCCCCCGCTGCCTACGAACAAAACCTCACTTGGCTGGGCCTGGTGGGTCTGGCCGACCCCATTCGCGAAGGGGTGCCCGAGCTGATCACCGCCTTTCACCGGGCCGGTATTGATACGGTGATGGTGACCGGCGACCAGCGCGCTACGGCGAAAGCCATTGGCGAGCAAGTCAAGCTGGGCCGTCAGGGCGAGTTGACCATTGTCGATGCCTACGATCTGGCCGATATGTTCGAGGGCGATAGCCAGTCTCTGACCCACCGGATCGATATCTTCGCCCGCATTAGCCCCGCCGACAAGCTCCAGGTGGTGCGCACGCTGCAAGCGGCTAACAAAGTTGTGGCCATGGTCGGTGATGGCATCAATGACACCCCCGCCCTCAAGGCCGCCAACGTGGGGTTGGCCATGGGCTCGAGCAAAACCGAAGGCGTTCACGATGTCGCCGACGTGATTATCCAAGATGACAACCTGGGCACGGTCATTGATGCGATCGCCCAGGGGCGCACCACCTACACCAACATTCGCAAAGTGGTGCACTATCTGCTGGCCACCAACCTCAGCGAAATTATGGTGGTAGCCGTGGCCACGCTGGTCGGGCTCGGAGATCCGCTCAACGCTATTCAACTGCTGTGGCTCAACCTGGTCACCGATATCTTCCCTGGCCTGGGTTTGGCCCTCGACCCCGCCGACCCCACCGTGCTAGAGCAGCCTCCTCGTGCTGTTGACACCCCCATTATCAATCCCACCGACTTGCGCCGCATGGTGTGGGAAGCCAGCGTGATTTCCCTCATTGCCCTGGCTGCCTATGGCTATGGTCTGGGCCAGTATGGGGCCGGGGCCACCGCCAGCACAATTGCCTTCATGGGCCTCACCCTGGCTCAGGTGCTCCACGCCCTGGTCTGCCGCACCGAGATCCGGCGAGGACAAGATAATTCACCCCTGCCCGCCAATCCTTATCTGATCGTGGCCGTCGTCGGGTCTTTGGTCTTGCAGTTGCTGCCCCTGGCCGTACCAGCCCTGGGAGAGCTTCTGCACATTGCCCCCCTAGCCCCCAGAGACTATGGGGTAATTGTCGCCACCGCCCTCATTCCCCTGGCCATCAATGCCGTTAGTAAGCCCACCGCCCAGAGCGAGTCCTTGGATAGTACCGACATTATTCACCCCTGACGACCGCTGCGGAAATTAACCCCCAGCAACGTTACACTAGCCACCGGACGATTTTAGATGAACCAGCCATGGGCCAGCGCGCAGACGAATCCACCGCCGCCAGGATGCAAACGCTCAGGTCGCAGCTGCAGGCCGCCAGCTACGCCTACTACGTGCTCGACGATCCTGACCTGCCCGATCAGGTCTACGATCGCCTCTACCGCGAGCTACAAGACCTCGAAGCCGCCCATCCCGAGCTGGTTACCCCCGACAGCCCCACCCAGCGCGTCGGCGAAACGCCCGCCACCCAGTTCACTTCGGTGCGCCACAACATTCCTCTCTACAGCCTTGAGAACGCCTTCGACCTGGCCGAGTTTCGCGCCTGGGAAGATCGCTGGCGGCGGCAGGCCCCCGAGGTTGGGGCCGTAGACTACGTGGCCGAACTTAAAATCGACGGCAACGCTCTGGCCCTGACCTACGAGAATGGTCTGCTGGTGCGTGGCGTCACCCGTGGCGACGGTGTCTCAGGCGAAGACATCACCCCCAACGTGCGTACCATTCGCTCCATTCCCCTGCGGCTCAATACCGACCATCCGCCCGCCGTCGTCGAAGTACGGGGCGAAGCCTTCTTGCCCCTCGACGTGTTTGAGCAAATCAACCAGGAGCGCGAGGCGCGAGGCGACAGCCTCTTTGCTAACCCCCGCAACGCCGCCGCCGGTACCCTGCGCCAGCTCGACTCCCGCATCGTGGCCGATCGCAGGCTGGATTTTTTTGCCTATACCGTGCATTTGGAGGCGGGGGAGCGGGGGAGTGGGGG
>NZ_JADEWX010000252.1 GCF_015207395.1 Nodosilinea sp. LEGE 07088 | reverse complement strand
GCCCAGAGCCCGCCGACCCCCGCGAACCCGTGCGCGTCATCCTCATCGGCACCGCCACCGGCATGGAACTCGTCATCGCCCATCTGCACCAGCTCGGCTTTGCCGAACCCCGCGCTTGGAGCAAGCCCCAGCTCGACCCCAACACTGGCCAACCCATGCGCATTCTCACCAAATGGATTCACCGCCTGTGAGTCAGCGACCCGGTTCAATAGGGTCTGGGGTGCCTCGGCACCTGCTCTCACATCAACGCCTGAAAATCGGGGTGAGGCCTATAGCTAACCGGATGCTGGCAGCCGGTGTCATACTAAATAGGCGAAAACCCCACCCGGCTACCGATGACTGATTTTCTTGCCCCCCTCAATCCCGCCCAGCGCCAGGCCGTCGAGCACTACTGCGGGCCGCTGCTGGTGGTAGCTGGGGCGGGGTCAGGCAAAACCCGGGCGCTCACCTACCGCATCGCCAACCTGGTGCTCACCCACAAAACTGACCCCGACAACATTTTGGCGGTGACCTTCACCAACAAGGCCGCCAAGGAAATGAAGGAGCGCATAGAGGTACTGTTTGCCGAGCAGGATGCCCAGGCCCGCCACGGCAAGTCGCTCTCGAGCCTGCCGCAGTACGAGCAAACCAAGCTCAGATCCCAGGTCTACAAAACCATTACCAAGCATCTGTGGATTGGCACTTTCCACGCGCTCTGCGCCCGTATTCTGCGGTTTGACATTGAAAAGTACCAGCACCCGGCGGGCTACCGGTGGACCAAAAACTTCTCCATTTTTGATGAGTCTGACGCCCAAAGCGTCGTCAAAACCATTGTCATCCAGACCCTGAACCTGGACGACAAAAAGTTCAACCCCCGCTCCGTGCGCTTTGCTATCAGCAACGCTAAAAACCAAAACCTCACCCCCGATGAGCTAGAAAAAGAGCAGCCCAACTACCGGGGCCGGGTGATTGCCGATGTCTATCGTCACTACCAAAAGGCCCTAGCCGAGAACAATGCACTCGATTTTGACGATTTAATTCTCATGCCAGTGCACCTGTTTCAGCAGAACGAGCAGGTGCTGGGCTACTGGCACAAGCGCTTTCGCCACATTTTGGTGGATGAATACCAGGACACCAACCGCACCCAGTACGACCTGATTCGCCTGCTGGCCACCAACGGAGAATCGATCGCCACCTACAAAGACTGGAACCACCGCTCTGTTTTTGTCGTTGGTGATGCCGATCAGTGCCTACCGCCCGACACAGATATCCTGACGCCTCAGGGGAACGTTCCAATTCAGTCGCTTCAGGTTGGGGATGAGGTACTGTCTACGCTGGGGCAGAAGACCCTATATCCAGCGAAAATCACTCACATTCAAAAAGGGCAGTTCAAGGGAAAGTTATGGTGTGTACGGGCGGGCAATCGCATCCTTAGGGGTACCCCCCACCATATTCTGATGGCTCGCATGGTGCCGCTGCTGGATTGCTACTATGTCTACCTGATGTTTCGGCAAGATCGAGGCTATCGTATCGGCCTGACCACCGGGCAGCGCTCTAACGACTATGGCAAAAAGGAGATTGGCTTTAAGGTTCGGGTTGCCCAGGAGAATGCCGATAAGCTCTGGGTGCTAAAAGCCACCGATAGCTATGAGGAAGCAGCTTATTACGAGGCATATTTTGCCGCCCAGTATGGCTTACCGACTATGGTGTTCCATGCCAAGGGGCGAAAGCTGAGTATTTCAGACGAGACGATTTTCAAGTTATTTTCTGAGCTGGATACGTTTACGAAAGCCGAAGCGCTAATGCAAGACCTTTGGCTGCATCCCGACTTTCCCCATTACCGCCCTCAAAACGGGTTGCGTCGTCAAACGATCAATTTGACGATGTTCGGCAATGTGCGAAAAGAGCGTCTGCATCCTAAGGCTGATCACCGCATCCAGTGGTCATCCAATCGGGCTGATATTGCGGCTAATTTTGCCGAGGCTGGCTACCCCATTCGTCCAGGCAAGCTACCGGGTACCTACCGCTACGAAACCGCTCGAACGTCCTACCCTGAGGCCGTCTCTATCGTGAAAGCGGCGGCGGGGGCGGGAGGTTTGGACATTCGTCGTCGAGCCCAGATTGACGGCGAAATTTATAATTTCTTGCCCCTTTCCCATCTCCATCCGGGTATGAAGGTACTGCTAGACGTAGATGGACAACTAGAGGAGCACAACGTTTCTGACGTTTGGCAAGAAAACTACGATGGCGAGGTCTACGATCTAGAGGTCGATCGTAGCCACAGCTACGTCGCTGAAGGCTTGCTGGTACACAATTCCATCTATTCCTTCCGCGCTGCCGATTTCACCATTTTGATGAACTTCCAGGATGACTTTGGCGACGGGTTGCCCGACGATGACACTCGCTCGATGGTCAAGCTGGAGGAAAACTACCGCTCGACCAAAAACATTCTCGAAGTCGCCAATCACCTGATTGAAAACAACACCGAGCGCATTGACAAGATGCTGCGGGCCACCCGAGGGGAGGGGGAGAGCGTCTACGTCTACAGGGCCGATACTGAGAGAGCTGAGGCCGATTTTGTAATCAGCCAGATTCGCAATCTGGAGACCCAGCATCCGGAGTTAAACTGGGGCGACTTTGCAGTTCTCTACCGAACCAACGTCCAGTCTCGTCCATTTGAAGAGGTGTTAACCCGCTATGGTATTCCCTACCAGGTGGTGGGGGGGCTGAGGTTCTACGATCGCCGCGAGATCAAAGACGTACTGGCCTACCTGCGGGGGATCGCCAACCCCCTCGACACCGTCAGCCTCAAGCGGGTGATCAACGTGCCCCGGCGCGGCGTCGGCAAGGGCACCCTCGACAAGCTGGAGCAGGCTGCCCTTAGTACCCTGAAAATTCCCTTGTGGGAAATTCTCAGTGATGAGACCTCAGTAAAGACTCTTGCAGGGCGGTCTGCCAAAGGTGTGATAGAGTTTGCCGACATTATCAAAAAATACCGCCAGGACATTGACGAGAAAAAAGGGTCTGAAATCATTCAAGGTGTGATTGAAGACAGCGGCTACCTGGCGGCCCTCAAGGCCGAAGGCACCGACGAGGCTGATGAGCGCTTGGGTAATGTACAAGAGTTGTACAATGCTGCACTGCAATTTGAGGAGGAAAACGAAGATATTTCTCTGCTGGCCTTTCTCGCTAATGCTTCCCTCGCCTCAGACCAGGATAATAAGGGCAAAAATGCTGTCTCGCTGATTACCCTGCATGCTTCTAAGGGTCTAGAGTTCCCTGTCGTGTTTCTCGTCGGTCTAGAGCAGGGCCTCTTTCCCAACCATCGCTCGCTGGAAGACCCCGCCGCCACCGAAGAAGAGCGTCGCCTCTGCTACGTGGGCATTACCCGCGCTAAGGAGCGTCTGTTTATTTCCCACGCCCGGGAGCGTCGTCTCTACAGCAATGATCGCCAACCCGCCAGTCCCTCTCTATTTTTATCCGAATTGCCCTTAGATTACATCACGGGCAACAGCAGCACGGGCCTACCCCAAAAGTGGAGCACCCCCATTCGCGAGGCCCGCAATCAGCGCGAGGCCGCCGCCCGACCTGGCAGCGGTGCCCACGAGACCGATTGGACGGTGGGCGATGTGGTGGTGCACAAGGCCTACGGAGCCGGTGAGGTGACCCACATTTTTGGGGCAGGCAATAAGATCTGCCTGGCGATTTACTTTCAGGGCCAGGGTCGTAAGATCATCGACCCCAAGATTACGGCGCTACAGCGGGCGGAGTAGCTCGCTGCGGCTAAAAACCGGGTTTCTGCGCTAGTAACGAGCTGGCTTGCTGCTAATAAAAGAAACCCGGTTTTTGATGACTGGGTGTCTGTCCATGATAGACCTACCAGTATGCTCAGTCGTGAATCATGTTGAGCAGGGTTTGGGTCAGCCCTTGCTCAGCGATATCGGTGGTTTTAACCGTATCGACAATGTCAAAGGCCGCGCCGTGGGTCTGGAGGTCGTCATCTAAGGCCTGAAAGAACCCCGTTGCGATCGGGTCGTCGCCCACCTGCACCAGGCCGATGGCCAGTTCGGTGGGGTGCTCTAGCTGCTGAGTCACATGGATGATCGTCTTGGCGATCGCCAGGCGGTCTTGGGGTTCCCCATCGAGTAAGACCACGATGGTTTCGCCGTTGGCCTTGGTCTTGCCTGCTGCTTTGCGATGGAGATAATCTTCCAGAGCCGCCGTCAAAACCCCCTGGAGCGGCAGACTATGGGGGGGATAGTTGCCGTCTAGCAGTGTCGCCAGGTTGTCGCTGGTGACCTGCTCATACTTGCGAAAACAATTGATTGGCACCTCTTCCTGGCAGGAGACGTAGAGCGTTACCCCGTCGGGATCGAGGCGCTCGCATTGATGAACTAAGGCCTGAGTTGCCGCCTGGGCCTGGTTCCAAGCATTGATCTGCATGGGTAGTTGGCAGTGAGCGGCAGTCTTAGCCAAAATCACAACGTAGTCACGATCCTGGAGGATGGTCGAGGTCATGCTGGGGGCGATCGCGCGATCGCGGCGAGAGGTCACCCTAATGTACCCCAATCATTCCTGGGCTCTACTTGGGCCTCGCTTGGGCCCCGCTTTGGGTCAGCGCGCGGTTTAGACGCGGTAAGATCTTGGGCGCAGTGCTGGCGATCGCTACTATGCCAAACAATGCTTTACCCCTCCATACCCTCAACCCCCTAGGGCGCTTCTCGGACCGCGCCGCAGACTATGCTCGCTATCGGCCCAGCTACCCCGAGGGGGCGATCGCCGCGATGTTGGCCGACCGGGGCGACCCGCGATCGCTCGTGGTGGCCGATATTGGGGCAGGCACCGGTATTTCGAGTCGCCTGCTGGCCGATTGGGGGCCTCGCGTCACGGCTTGGCATCGGGTCTGGGCTGCGATCGACGGCATGGTGATCTTGCAGTACGTCACCAACCTGTACCTCAGCGAAAAGGTGGGTAGTTCTGTTTAGAGCGGATCTAACGATTGCCATGAGTTCAGCGATATCAGGCTGAGAGTGTTCCAACTAAATACCTATCCGGTGTCTCTCCGCGATCGGCCCCTGGATCGAGTTCGCGTTCCTGATCGGGATATTTTTTTAGGTGGAATACTCTTAGGGAGTTTCTAGAAAAGAAGATATCCAAGGTAGGGGCGCAGGGCCTGCGCCCTTGAGAGGACGCAAAATTCTTGGGTATTTTCATTGCCAGCAGCACCCTTAGAGATCGTCAGGATCAACGCCAAGTTCTCGCAGTTTGGCGGCTAGCTTGTCGTTGCGCTGGTGCTCTGCTTGCGCCGTCTCTTCTGGGGTAGGTACCAATTGCCCCCCAGGGGTAAAGAATCGCAGCTGTTGGTCTTGAATGCCCAGATAAAGCTCCAGCTGGTGACTCCAGAGCCAGCCGCGCTCGTTCGGTTCTAGCTCGTGATATTTGCCATCGAGCAGATGATAGCCCTGAAACTCTAGGGTGTTGGGGTCAAACCAGAAGTAGTCGGGGGTGCGAAAGGTATCTTGGTAGAGCTGCTTTTTCAAGCCCCGGTCGGTCTGGGCCGTAGACTCTGACAGTAGTTCAATAATGATGTTGGGGTACTTACCGCCCTCTTCCCACACCACCCAGCTTTTGCGCGATCGACGCTCTGTGCCAAGCACAACGAAGAAATCTGGACCTCGAAAATCTTCGGATTTGAGCTGGTTCGGACTGTAGTAAATGGTGATATTGCCGGACACGTAGAAGTCTTGTCGATCTTGCCATAGCCACCGTAGTAGGCGAATTAGCAAATCGATTTGGTCGCGGTGTAGATCAGTTTCCAAGGGAGGCTCGTCGCTGTAGATGTCACCAGGCGGAAAGACCATATCCTCCCCCCCCTGAAGCACTACGGCTTGGGGCGCTTGGGCGGCAGTGCTTGGGTCTCGGGCCAGAGTCATGGCGACAACAGGATTGAGCATGCTTCTAGTTTACCGTCTGTCTATAGTTGGCTAGCGGCTATCCCCTGACCGTTAAATCCAGCTGCGGTCTAGCTTCTCAGACTTGTTACCTACGCCCAGCGGTGGCACCCGCGTTGCCTGGGGTTGAGACTGCGTTTGCCCCCTGACGCAAGTTGGGTGCCTAGTGCGCGATCGCTGGTTTACAGCCTACGCTACCTCTAGTCTTTAGCCTTAACGGGTGACAAGGGTACTCAACGTCATGCGGTACAGGGCTTTGAGACAATAAAGGGGACAAAAAATAGGGAGCCTCAGTGCAGCTCCCCTAAACCAATATGTTTCCTGCATCCTACCAAACCA
>NZ_JADEWX010000251.1 GCF_015207395.1 Nodosilinea sp. LEGE 07088 | reverse complement strand
AGAAGCTAGAGAATCACATCGGTGCGATCTGGATGTTCATCCATGACTACAATCGCCAAGTCAGACAGAAGTTGGCAGAACGGGAAGAGTCCATCTTTTCCTCTGTCCTTTACTAAAATGTACTACCCCCGTATATTTATCCCAGCTAGAGGAGATAGAGATCCTGTGGCCCGGTGACGTGCGCATACTGGCAGAATTTGTCCTCCGGGCTCATGATGCCAAAGATCAGCAAACCAACTTGCAAAACCCTGGGACGAGGACGCGATCGCGCACTACGCTTCACGGTCTCGCGCTTCAGTTTGCCCAGATAACCTGGCTTCCCAAGGAGCGAATTGAAACCATTTTCCTGGCCCACGGCTTTAACTTAGGGTCAGTCGTCGAATTTGACTGAAGGCCCAAGTGACATTCCGTGTCTGGCAAGGACAATGCCGATTTTCGCCCATAACCCAGGCACCGCAAACATTTGTCACCCTACCGCGTCATCCATCGGCCTAAAAAACGACGCCAACCCCTCAACTCTCAAAACAACTACCTCCTCGATCGCCTCAGGGTTCAGCGTATCCCCGATCGCAGCAGCACCGGCTTCGGTCTCAAATTCGCAGATTCTTCCGCCCACACCATAGCCCGCCTCCGCTTCCAGCACGCTGATGTGAGTAATCGGAACTAGCTGATCAACCTCGCCCGGCTCAGCGATATTCAGGGCCAGGTGGCAGCCTTCGCGAAAGATAGTTTTCTCCAGCAAATCCTGCACCCGTTTAGGCGCACCCGAACGCCATGCCTCTGGTTCACTGTCCTCGGCTGGATGTGCCCCCAGTAAGTGCCCTTGCCCCAGAGCCTCCACAATTCTGTGGACGATGACCGGGGTTTGTAGGTGGGGCACGACCCAATAGGCCTCCAACTCTCGCCTGAGATCTGGCCAGGGCTTGAGCTGTCGTTGGCTCAGCCCCATATCAAAGTAGGCTGGGGCAATGCCGACGGTTGCTTGGATTTCCTGATTTTTGAACTGCAACTCCAGCACCGCCGCATCCGGCAATTCAGGATGGGAAGAAGGCAGACTGATCAGCCAGTCGTGATCTTGAAACAGGCGATCATCCATCAGGTAACTTTCAATCAGGTCTTCCCATTGCTCGATGTCCGTTTCCTGAGGTGACTTCGGGATCCACGGTAAAAAGTCTAGATAGGTATTTTGATCAAAAGCATCTTGTGCCTGGGTTCTGCAAACTTGAATGTCGGCTTCAGATAACTCACCGTATTCGCTGGACTCATCACAAAGAACGTCCTCTACCATATCGACTAATGACAGGCCATGGAGACCATAGAAAAATAGGAGCACTTGTCGCCGCCAGAAGTACACACCTTCAAGGGAATCGCCAGACCCCACAGACGTTAGCTCTTTAGCTGTATCGATTTCCATGGCAATGAGACCTTTCAGGCACTCAAATGGAATCGCTCCTGCTTCGGCAAGGATGGCGTTTTGTCCACCGAGGGGAGTCAGCGGATTCATAATCGCGATGGCCGACCCACAGACCGCTGCCAGCTTTGCTTCGGTGGATAAAGCATCAAAGCGCTCGGTAACATCAACATAATCCAAGGGATTGTCATAATCGAGCTCACGCAGCTCGTCAAATCTTTCGAAGAAAGCCGCTACGAGATTGGCATAGATCCACCGTTCGATTTCAGTAGCATAAGGTTGCCCATGTTTAACTGGCCACATGGTCGGATTTCACCAAAATGCCTGCGAGAAGAGTATGGAATACACTACCCTATTCAAGATTAACCGGAGGTGTTGGGCTTCATGACATTTTATGTTTTGCAAATGGCTACCTGTCGCCTCACAGCCTCCTTAGAGGGCTCTACAACGATTTGAAAAATATTTTTGAGGAAAGTCGTGACTTGCTTAACAAAACCCGCAGCCCCTTCGTCCCGAACGAAGTTCAGAAAATCTTCTAATCCCTTCTGCCCCTTGATTCTAGCGGTTTTCAATAAACCGTCCTACCAATTTCCTACCGAAATCTGCTCAAAGGGGTGCCCGACGATGGGGATGAACAAGCAAAAGCAGACAGTTCGTTCGGGATTGCTCTTGAAAGCTGGTTCCAGGATCGCAGCGCGTGCCGGTTAGCTATCTACTGATTTACAGAACTGGCCGCTAGGGCTTGCACCATTTCCAGCGGTACCTGTTCAGCCCGAATCAATGACAGGTTTGCCTTCAGGCTGGTGACCTCCCCAGCACGGATCGCGAAGAACTCGCCGACCTGTTGGTTGGCGAGTTTGCTGGCAACGTCTGTCTTAGCTTCGCTGAGCATAGGCTTCAGCTTGTTGAGTGCGGTGTTTTCCTTTACCTTGCCGACAAACCAGGACGAGATTTGATCTCGATACCGGTAGTTCAGATCGCCGGGGCTCTGGGTAGCGAGCAAAATACCCAGCCCGGCGGAGCGGGCTCGCTTGAGCAGGCTTTCCATGGACTCTTTGGTGGAGGGTTTACCCTGGGCAGGCAGGTACAGATCGGCCTCATCAAACAACACCACCGCTTGAAGCTGGCCCGAGGGATGCCGCTGGGCATAGCGGTTGAAGTTGAGCAAAAACTGCGATACCCAAAGTAGAATGTTGGCTTTGTCGCCCAGGACGGCAGCGCAGTAGTTAGCTATTTGCTGCCGCTCAGCGCCGGGTAGTTGCCCCAGATCCAGCGGGGTAAGGGCAATGCTCAGCGATCGCAGATTTTGACCAGGCCGCAGCGCCCTTTCCCCGGCCCGTCATTTGTTGCCATAGGAAGGGGAAGGTTTTGCGGTAAACGGTCAGCGGTATGCGGTAAACGGTTTGCGGATCAACCGAACACCGTGAACCGCAAACCGTTTATCGTTTTGTGATAAATTGATAATGATTATCATTCTATAATTTGCCCATGGTTAGCCAGCTCTCCCGTCCCTCCTCTGGCGATCGCACTGCTCCCAGCGACCCCCAGCGGTTGCTGCGACTTCGCCACACCTGCGCCCATGTGCTGGCCATGGCTGTGCAGCGGCTGTTTCCCGAAACGCGGGTAACCATCGGCCCATCCACAGAGACCGGCTTTTACTACGACTTTGACCGCGCGATTGCCTTTACACCCGACGACCTTACCCGCATCGAAGCTGAAATGCGGCAGATCATCTGCGCCAACCTGCCGATAGTTCGCGAAACCGTGGATCGCGACGAGCTGCGGGCGGAGATTGCCCAGATGCATGAAACCTACAAGCTCGAAATTCTCGACGGTATTCCCTTGGGCGAGCCCGTTACCCGCTACTACATTGGCTGCCCTGACCCGGCCTTACCCCCCGGCGCTGAGCCGCCCTCGCTCTTTGATCTCCCTGCCCCTGGGGAACCTGCCCCTGCTGGTACCTACTGGTGGGATCTGTGCGCTGGCCCCCACCTGAACACCACCGGCGAAATTCACCCCGACGCCTTTGCCCTAGAAAGTGTGGCTGGGGCCTACTGGCGCGGTGATGAGACCAAACCTCAGCTGCAGCGCATCTACGGCACCGCCTGGGAAACCCCAGAGCAATTGCAGGCCTACCTGCAACAAAAGGAAGAGGCCAAACGGCGCGATCACCGCAAACTGGGGCAAGAGCTCGATCTCTTCAGCATTCAAGAAGAGGCCGGGGGAGGGCTGGTGTTTTGGCACCCCAAGGGAGCGCGGATGCGGTTGCTAATTGAGGACTACTGGCGCAATGCCCATCTGGCGGCGGGTTATGACCTGCTCTACACCCCCCACATTGCCAACCTCGACCTGTGGAAGACCTCGGGCCACTTTGAGTTCTATCGAGACAACATGTTTGACTCGATGACGATTGAAGCACAGCAGTATCAGCTCAGGCCGATGAACTGCCCCTTTCATGTGTTGACCTATCAGAATCAGCTGCACTCCTACCGAGAGTTGCCTCTGCGCTGGGCTGAGTTGGGCACCGTCTACCGCTACGAGCGATCGGGGGTGCTGCACGGCCTGATGCGGGTGCGGGGCTTTACTCAGGATGATGCCCATGTGTTTTGCCTGCCCGAGCAGGTGAGCGACGAAATTTTGGCGGTGCTGAACCTGACGGAGCAAGTCTTGTCAGACTTTGGCTTTACCGAGTACGAGGTCAATCTATCCACCCGCCCGGCCAAGTCGGTGGGGACCGATGCCGTGTGGGACTTGGCTACCGATGCCCTGATTCAAGCACTGGATAACAAGGGCTGGGACTACGTCACCGACGAGGGCGGCGGCGCTTTCTACGGCCCCAAAATTGACATCAAAATTCGCGACGCCATTGGTCGCCTGTGGCAGTGCTCCACCATTCAGGTCGACTTTAACCTGCCCGAGCGATTTGACCTGCACTATGTAGCCGCCGACGGCTCGCGGCAGCGCCCGATCATGATTCACCGGGCCATTTTTGGCTCGTTAGAGCGGTTCTTTGGCATTTTGGTCGAGAACTACGCTGGCGATTTCCCCCTGTGGCTGGCCCCGGTGCAGCTGCGGCTACTACCCGTGAGCGACGGCCAGCGCGACTATGCCAATGGGGTGGCCCAGACCCTGAAGCGGCAAGGCTATCGGGTGGAGGTCGATGCCAGCGGCGATCGCCTCGGCAAGCAAATTCGCACCGCCGAACTGGAGAAAATTCCGGTGGTGGCGGTGGTGGGTAAGCGCGAGGTGGAAGAACAGACCCTCAGTGTGCGCACCCGCCAAGATGGCGACAAAGGAGTGCTCGGCCTGACAGAATTGCAGGGGCTGATGGCACAGGCGATCGCCTATCGGAGGAGGGTGTAGGGTAAACGGTTCATGGTTTGCGGTTCACGGTTTTTCCTTTCACCGTAGACCTTGAACCGTTCACCGTAAACCGTGTGCCATATCTCATCTCGCATAACCAGACTTCCCATGGACTTATTTTCTCAACCCAAACCCACCGTTGACCCAGCGACTTTACAACAGCTCAAGGCTCAAGTTGCTGACCTGCTTAATTTAGATTCAGAAACGACTATTTCAATCAATCAGATTCAGTGTCGAGAGCCTGGCTGTCCGCCGGTAGAAACGGCCATCATCATTCTGACCCAGCCGATACAGCAGTACAAAATCCACAAAGCGATCAGCGATATCAGCACAGCAGATTTGGTCAAAGCGGTTCAGGAGAACTAAACCATGGCACATCATGCCCTCTTTGTTTGCACCTCCTGCGCCTTCTCAGCAACCCAGCGAGACCATCTGGGCCACCGAGGGGGATATCACCTATTCCAACAGTTGCAGCAGCAGGGGCAAATGCCGCCCGAGGTCACGCTTGAAGCGGTGGAGTGCCTCAGCGCCTGCCATCGGTTTTGTGCGATCGCCCTGGCTGCCCCTCAGAAAACCACGCTGATGTTTGGCGATCTGCCACCGCTGGAGAGCGCTGGCGCGATCGCGAAATTGGCCATCCAATACGCTGCCAGCCCTGACGGTCTGGTGCCGCGCCAGTTACGTCCTGAGCCCCTGCAAAAAGGCATTTTGGCAAGAATTCCGCCCTGGCCTCAACCCTAGCAAAGCATTAGAAGGCTTAATTATGGCTAACCTAGTTAAGAATCATTATCATTAACACTAAGGCTGTAGGGCTAGGATTTCCTTCTGCAAACTAAGTGTGCTAGCCCCAATAGCCCTCCGCTGCTCATTACTTCGGTGATTGTATGCCGCCTCTGACCGCTCCAGCCAATGCCTTAGATCGTCCGCTTGTTCATACCTTCAAGCGACGAGATATTCTTCCCCTAGAGGCCAATCGGCTCTGGCAGATTCAATCCGGGGCGGTGCGACTGCTTACCCTCTCGGAAGAGGGCACCCCCATCACGCTCGGCTTTTGGGAGAGCGGCGATTTGACTGGCCAGCCGTTGATCTGCATTCAGCCCAGCGAAATTGAGTGCCTAACTAAAGTGCAGGCCGTGCCGCTCAGCCCCGAGCAATGTTGGAATTTCCAGCAGGTAATGCGATCGCACCTGCACCAAATGCAAGAGCTAATTCGCTTCCGTCAGGGCCAGGTTCCCCAGCGGTTGCAGCGCCTATTGGACTGGCTAGCCCTCAAGTTTGGTCGCCCGGTTGAGCAGGGTCGCTTAATTCAACTGCGGCTGACCCATCAGGATATGGCCGATGCTATTGGCACTACCCGCGTTACCGTCACCCGCCTGATGCAAGAACTAGAGCGAAACGGGGCGATTGGCTACTCCCAAAAAAAACATGTCATTTTGCCTGAGTAAACGGCGGTGGGAGGGGGGGGACGGTTCACGGTTCACGGTTTGCGGTCTGCGGTTCTGCCTCGCACCGTATACCTCACACCGTATACCTCGCACCGTATACCTCGCACCCATCCACCCCCTAACTCTTCACCCCCTCCCTTTC
>NZ_JADEWX010000250.1 GCF_015207395.1 Nodosilinea sp. LEGE 07088 | reverse complement strand
GGAGAGGGAGAGGGGGAGATTAGGGGATTGAACGATGTTTTTGTTTTTGTCGAAGCTGCTGCCGCTGGTAGTCTATCCGCTGGGGTTGGCCTGTGGCCTGTTGGTGGTAGCGCTGATCTGTCTCAAGCGACGGCCTCGGTGGGCGGCGGGGGCGATCGCCCTGGCCCTGGCCCTGCTGCTGGTGAGCAGCAATAGCTGGGTGGCCACGGCGGTGATGCGATCGCTGGAGTGGCGCTACCCTGACACCACTGACCTGCCCGAGGCCGAGGCCATTGTGGTGCTAGGCGGGTCGATTCAGCCGCAGCTGCCGCCGCGCCCGTGGATTGAGGTGGCTGAAGAGGGCGATCGCGTGCTGCACGGGGCCCGGCTGTACCTGGCGGGTAAGGCACCGCTGCTGGTGTTTACCGGTGGGCGGGTGACCTGGGGCCAGGGCAAAAGCCGCTCGGAGGCCGCCGATATGGCGGAATTGGCAGAGGCTTTGGGGGTGCCCGCCAGTGCCATTGTGATTGAGCCCGATTCGTTGAATACCTTTGAAAATGCTGCCTTTACCCGACCGCTGCTGAGCGATCGCAACATCGAGCGCATTTTGCTGGTGACGTCGGCCATGCACATGCCTCGGGCGCTGGCGATCTTCAAAAAGCAGGGTTTGGCGGTGGCGCCAGCCCCTACCGACTTTCACGTGGTGCAAGACCCTCTCAACCCAGAGACCAACACCTGGCAGGGGCGCACCCTCAGCCTGGTGCCCCAAACCGAGAACCTGCACTACCTCACCCGCGCCCTAAAGGAATATCTGGGCATCGGCATCTACTGGCTCAGGGGCTGGCTCTAGGTGATCCGTTCTGCCCGGGGGGCGAGACAGAGGGCTGGCGGGCTGGTAAGGTGAAGGCGTTTGCCTTTTGTCCGGCTGCACCTCTGGTTTTTTCATGGTTTCTAGCATGTCCCCCGCGCTTCACCAGCAGCAGTTTTCCCTCGATCACGGAGCCTGGATTGACTGTCTCGCCACCACCGACAATCTGCTGATCATTCAAGATCTAGATGGGGTCTGTATGGAGCTGGTCAAAGACCCACTCGATCGCCAGATTGATCTGGCCTATGTCAGAGCCACCCAGGCCTTTGACGGCCATTTTTACGTCCTCACCAATGGTGAACACACCGGGCAGCGGGGCATCAACGGCATTATTGAGCGCGCTACCAGAAGTGAACCTAGCCCAGGTTATCTGCCGGGGCTGGCGGCGGGCGGGGTGCAATGGCAAACCCGAGCCGGAGATGTCAGCCATCCGGGGGTCAGTGAGGCTGAGCTAAGGTTTTTGGCGGCGGTGCCCGACCAGATTCGCCACCGCCTAGAGCGGTTTTTTCGCCCGCATTCGACAGCGATCGCCGCCGCCGATCTCCAGCGCGGCATTGACGCCTCGGCGCTGGATAACATCGCCTCTCCCACCGCCAATCTCAACACCTTTCACGGTCTGCTGCACAACCACCGTGAGCTGTACGTCGATCTTCAGTACGACATGCAGACGCTGATGGAAAACCTGCTGCGCGATGCCGCCAGCCAGGGGTTGGGCGATGCGTTCTTTGTCCACTACGCCCCAAACCAAGGACGCGGCCCCGACGGCAAGGAGATTGTCTGGTTTAGCCAGGGCGATGAGTCGGGCACCACCGACTTTCAGTTCATGCTGCGGGGGGCGATCAAAGAGGCCGGGGTGCTGGCTCTGCTCAATCGCTACTACGCCGCTAAAACAGGAGAATTTCCCTTAGGGGAGGGCTGGAGCGTGCGCCAGGCTCCCCATAGCCACGCCGAGCTGCTAGAGCTGGTGATCAAAACCTTTGACCCAGCCCTGATGCCGAGCCTGGTAGGGGTGGGCGACACGGTGACCAGCGTGGTGGTGACTGAAAACGGCCAGCCCGTGGCTAAGCGGGGCGGCAGCGATCGCAACTTTCTGCACCTGATTCAGGCCATCGGCCAGCACTTTAGTAAGGGCAACCTGGTCACCTACGTCGACAGCAGCGGCGGCGAGCTGAAAAACCGCCGGGCAATCCAGCTGGGCGATCGCAATGGCAAAACCGTCGTCACCGCAGGCCCCGGCGACCCCCGCGACGGCGATGACCCCCTAACCCTCAACGTCGTGTTTCCCGGCGGTTATCGGCAGTATTGCCAGGCCTTTCAAACCGCGGCGGCGCGGCGCATCGAAGGGCGGTCAATCTGAGACAATAACCCTTGTTCACACCGTTGAGGGTAGCGATGGGGATGGAAGAACACCAGGTGATCGGGGTCGATTTGGGCGGGTCGGCCATCAAGCTAGGGCGCTTTACCCCAGCGGGTCAGTGCCTGGCCGACCTGTCGGTGCCGACGCCGCAGCCCTCGACCCCCGAGGCGGTGATAGAGGCAATGGCCGATGCGATCGCCACCCTCGACCCCGATCGCACCGCCGTCGCCATTGGGGTGGGCACCCCCGGCCCCGCCGATGCCGCTGGCCGCATTGCCCGGGTCGCCATCAACCTGGCCGGGTGGCACGACGTGCCCCTTGCCGACCAGCTCGAAGTCAAAACCGGGCGTCCTGTCATTGTTGCCAACGATGCCAACTGCGCTGGTCTCGGCGAAGCCTGGCTGGGGGCCGGACGAGCCTGTAAGGATGTGCTTACCTTAACCCTGGGAACCGGGGTCGGTGGCGCGATTATTCTCGATGGCAAGCTGTTTGTCGGTCGCCAGGGCACCGCCGGAGAACTAGGGCTAATCACCCTCAACCCTGATGGGCCGCCCTGTAACAGCGGTAACCGGGGCTCGTTAGAGCAGTACTGCTCGGTGCAGGCAATTGTGCGCGAGACGGGGTTAACCCCGGCGGCCCTATTCGAGCAGGCTCAGGCGGGGGATGAGGCTGCGATCGCATTCTGGCACACCTACGGTCGCTGGCTGGGGGCGGGCATCACTAGCCTGGTCTATATGTTGACGCCCGAGGCGGTGATTGTTGGCGGCGGTATCTGCGCCGCGGCGGCGCTGTTTTTGCCCACAACTCTGGCCGAGCTAGAGATTCGATTGTTGCCTAGTTCCCGAGAAGGCCTACAAGTCTTGGTGGCTGAGTTGGGCAACCAGGCGGGGATTGCTGGTGCCGCGCGGTTAGCGCTCCAAAAATATGGTTAGGGTATAGAGCTGTGGGGCAGAGGGGCTAGGGGGCTAGGAATCGGGTCATCATCACAAACTCGTCTAGAACGCCGGTACAGAAACCCGGTTTCTCGGCCAGAAGGCCAGTCATGCCGTTAGGGCAGTGACAAAGAAACCGGGTTTTTAGCCATACTGTACCGATGCTCTAGGCTACCTGCTTTGACAAAGGCGTAGTCAATGGCGACGTATTCGGCAAACGACCCCCAATGGGTAAACCCCGGCTGAAACTGGCGATCGCACACCTGGTGATTGCCTGACGTGCATTGCGAGCAATAGCCGCAGGCGCAGACAAACGGCAGCGTTACTCGCTCGCCCACGGCCCACCGGGTAACGTTTTTGCCCCTCGCCTCAACCACTCCAGCTAGCTCATGGCCAGGAACATGGGGGATGGTGATACCGGGGTCGTGGCCCATCCAGCCGTGCCAATCGCTGCGGCAGAGGCCGGTGGCCATAACCCGAATCACCACGCCGTGATCGGTTGGCGTTGGATCGGGCACCGTCTCCAGGGTCAGTGGAGCCGCAAATTGCCGATAGACGGCTGCTCTCATAGAAGTTCCTCATTCATTTTCCTGGCGGTTTGCTGTTTACCCTGGGCAGAGGACCACCTGGCTTAGCTGCCCAGCGGTGCCGATGGGGTCGAGACAGTAACCGCTATCGTTGAGCTGAGCCACGGCTTCCTGCGACGGAAACAGTAGAAATGTATCCCCAGTGGTGGGGGGGATCGCGATCGCGGCGTCTTTGGCAAACAGCAAGACATCGATGTCTGGAGGCAAGACATGGCTGACAGCAAGCAGATCGCCCAAGATCTGATCGTTAAAGTTGCCGCTAATCAGCAGCGGTTGCGTCGCCTGACTAACAACCGCCGCAATCTCTGGGTAGTCGTTAGCGTGATCTTTTATCCACCAGCTATGGGCCTGGGTAAAGGTCAAACTAGAGATCATGCAACTGGTAAACACTCCAAAAATCAACCCTAGCTCTAGGGTATGAGCCAATGTATGGCGCTTATTTGCCCCATAGTTTTGTAAGGTGCCGCCAAAAAGAATGGCGATCGCCAGCAAAAGGCTAATCCACGTCGGGAAAAAATAGCGCAAAATAGTCGATCGCCGCCCCTCAAACAATAGATCGGGGCCGACCAACGACAGGGCCGTCAGGCCACCCAGGCTGATCAGAAATAGCAGCGGCGCTCGGGGAAGACGACGATAGGCCGCGATCAAAACGTAGCCTACCAATGCCAAGGTTGCGATCGCAACCAGGGTGAATGGCAGCGCCCGATAGTCGCCGATGCCCATATCAAAGAACACTCGACTGGTATTCGTGATCCATCGCTCGATTAGGTTAGGCCAGGGGAGCGGTTCTGCCGTCCATTGCAGCGAAAGTCGAGGAGAGCGGCCGGTGACAATCCGAAATAGCCAGGGCGAAAATAAAAGTAGGCTGAGGGTAAAGGCGACCCCATAGGGTTTCAACGCTTTGCGAGTATTCGGCTGGTGCCAGAGCAACAAATAACACCCGTGAGACATGGCAACCCATAGCGTCAGCGGAAAAGTACATAGCCCAACCCATAGCCCAGTGCCGTAGCTCAACCAATGACGCCCTGTAGTCAATCGCATAGCCCGTAGAAAAGCAGCGCTGGTGAATAAAATTAGCGCTACCCAGAGGCCATATTCCCTGGCTTCTTGGGCATATACAACCATCACTGGCGAGATAGAAATGAGGCTGACAAAGGTTAAAACCTGCACCTCAGACAGCAAAAGCTCTACCCCTAACCAGTAGGCGCAGGGCAACGCCAGCAGGCTCAGCAGTGCAGAAATAGTACGTATTGAGATAACAGAGGTGCCAAATAGAGTGGCCCACAGATGGGCGATCGCGTAGTATATTGGCGGGTGCTGCGGGTCATACTTAATTAGCCGCAGAATCGTGATGCCCAGGTTACTATTGGCCGCAAAAGTTTGATACTGTTGAATATCGGCAACGGTAAGCGGTTTGCCCGTGAATAAAACCTGTTGTGCAGCCCGGGGAGAATGACCAGAGATCCATAGCGATGTAAAGCTTTCATCGAACCAATAGGGGCGTTGGTCTAAGCCCACAAACCGCAGCAGCACACCCAGAGCAATGAGGCTGACTAGCAAAAACTTTAGCAGCCTGGAATAATTAAAGAATTTTGGGCTCTGCATAGTGCTGATCTAGACTTAGCCTAATGGTGTAAGACTGATCTTTCCTGGTCATAATGGGTAAATCACCATACTGCCCTAGGGGTATAGAGGCATACGGCGATCGCAGCGGCGGCGCTCGGCGTTAGCCTAACCGCTGGTTGAGTGATCTTATTTTTCCCAAAAAGGCCTGCACTTCTGCTGATGGTTAGTTCGATTATTTTACCAAAGCGGCACTGCCGTTATCTTACCCAGTGGTGACCCAGTAAAGACCCTAATGCGGCGCCGATTACCAGTTCAATCATCTAGGACCGGACATGGGTAAAACGGTTGAAAAAATAAGACGCCATCCCATCGACCGGCTGGAACGCCAGCCTCAAGGCATGCTGATGGGCTTGAGCTTGGCCCTGGCCTGTTTGATTGGCACTATTGACTTTGTCGTACGGCAAGATATAGCGCTCTCAATTTTCTACCTGGCACCCATTGCCATTGCGGCTTGGTTTATTAGCTATCGGGCGGGGCTGTTTATATCAGGAGTTTGTACATTTATCTGGTTTCAGGCCGATATTGTGGCAAAGCACTATGACTTTGCTCTCTTGCCCTATTGGAATGCCGCTGTTCGATTGGGCTTTTTTTCTATTACAAGTTATCTATTGGCGACCCTTCGTAAGGCATATCAGCGAGAACAACTGCTCGCTCGCCTTGATGACAATACTCCGGACAAAAAATTGCCCTCCATATTACCTGTAAGCCAGAGCCTACGTTGCCCAAAGTATTTAAGTCAATGTCAGCCTAAAAACTAACCTTGACTTAAATAGGCAATTGCTAGAGTGATTGCCCTGTAAGCCTTATAGGTCGTTGCTAAAACTGTCCGGACTGTTAGATGAGCTCACCGGTCTCTACAACCGACGTTTTTTTCTAGAGTTATTGCAGTTTGAAGTAGAGCGAACTCGCCGCTATAATCAACCTCTAACGCTGGCATATCTTGATTTAGATGACGCCGATTCTAGAATGAAGTGCAACACCTAGAAGCTTTCCACAGAGGGGCTCATAGGATAGTCTGATGTTTACCACAACAAAAAGACACCCTATGAGCTATATCCAGCTTAGCGCTTCTGAACGAAA
>NZ_JADEWX010000249.1 GCF_015207395.1 Nodosilinea sp. LEGE 07088 | reverse complement strand
CCCCATCCCCCCTCTCCCCTCACCAAATAAATCTAAGGTTTCATCAACTCCGTCCGGAATAACGCTAATTTCAGCTGAAATCAGAGTCATTCACTGATGTTTGGGTTTTGCCATGGTTGTGTTGCCCCGTTCACTCTGGCTGCGGTGGATTGTGCTGTTTGGCCTCACCCTTACCCTGGTGTTGGCGCCGCTCTCCCGCTCTGCCCCCGCCGATGCCGATTTAGACCGCCGGGTGGCCGAGGCGCGCAGCTATATCGAGAGCCAAACCGGGCATCGCTTTACCCACCCGATTGTAATCACCAACGACGACAGCTACCAGCGCGACTATATTCGGGTCGATGCCTCGGGGGAGCATGCCCTGGCCACCAGCCGAGCTGCCCTGCGCGATCCTGCGGATCCAAGCCTCTGGGTCGATATTCGCGTGCTCGAAGGCCGCACTGGCCGCGAGTCAAGCGGTGACTGGGAAGCCTGCCTGATCGTGGTGGCCGATGCCTGGACTGGGCTATTGGAGCCCGCCAAACGCAGCAATATTGCCCACGAGGTCTACCACTGCTACCAACGCGAGAAAGTCGGGGCGCTGTCCCCCCTGCCGCCCTGGGTGCTGGAGGGCTCGGCGAGCTGGGCCGGGGAGACCTACGCCGGCGGATCGCCCCTGGGCGAGGGTCGCTGGCGGCAATACCTGACCAGCTACAGCCAGATCGAAGACCGCAGCTACGACGCCCAGGGAGTCTTTGCCCATATGACCTATAGCGGCGAGTCAACCTGGAACCTGCTCGATCGCGCCCTGACTCCGCCCCTGCCACCCGCCGCCGCCGAAGCCGAGTGGATCGAGCGATTTCTGGGTCTGATGGCCAATCGCGATGGCTTTCTGCAAACCTGGGCCATGGGCCTGGAGCGCAACTCTAGCCAGCGCGACTGGAATACTGACGGGCCGGGCATCACCGGCGATCGCAGAGAAGTCGTTGCCCTGGCTATTCCCCAGGGCCGACGCATTACCCGCACCATTCAGCGGCTGTACAGCCTCACCCTGCCCGAGGCCCAGGTGGTGTCGGTACAGGTGTTTGATGGCGGCCACGGGGCGATTCGCTGGGGCGATCGCGACACCACCCGCATCAGTGGCAGCTTTAACCAACGGTATTGCTTGGGCGACACCTGCACCTGCCCCGACGGCAGTCGTCCGGCAGGGGTCACTGCCGTCGACTCGCCCACCGCCATCATCGCCCTCACCGGCTACCCCAGCAATGCCGAACTGGGCATCGACCCGGTAGAAAACCCCTGCGAAGAAGAAGAGCCCGAGGTTCCAGGCCCCAGCAGTGACTGGGGCAGCGAGGGCGATCGCGCCCACGGCACCAGCTACGGCGACCCCCACATCATCACCTACGACGGCTACCGCTATAGCTTTCAGACCATCGGTGAATATTGGCTGACCGCCGCCACCGATGGCCACTTTCAGGTGCAGGCGCGGCAGGGGCAGATTCCCGGTCGGCCCCTGTCGATGAATACGGCGGTGGCGGTGGCGGTAGGAGGCCATCGCCTGGCCATCTATGCTCAAAATCTGCCCGATGGCCGCTCGCCAGTTTGGCTCGACGGTAGTCCGTTTGCCCTGGGCGAAGGGCCGACATCCCTGCCGGGGGGTGGGGTGGCGCTGCGGGTCGGCGATCGCTACCAGATCACCTGGCCCACGGGCGAAAGCCTGCAAGTGTCCCAAACGACCATGGGCGGCGCACCCTTTTTGACCCTTTCGCCGGAAGTGCCCCGGCGGGCCGGCACCTACCAGGGGCTGCTGGGCAATCTCAACCGCAATCCCGACGATGACTTACAAATTCGCGGGGGCGCGGTCATTCCGCCTAAAAATGCCTACGCCTCGGTCACACGGCTAGTGCAGGGGCTAATTCCCGCCCCGGTGCCCCTGACCCAGTTGCAGAACGCCTTCTTTGAGCAGCTCTACCGCCAGTTTGGCGATAGCTGGCGGGTCACGGCGGGCGAATCACTGTTTGACTACGGCCCTGGCCAATCGACCGCAACCTTTACCCAGCGAAACTTTCCCAGCCAGTTTCCGACCCTGGTGGGGGTGGCCCCGGCCCAAATTCAAAATGCCACCCGCCTGTGCCAGGAGGCGGGCGTCAACGAGTGGATGCTGGAGGGCTGTGTCTTCGATGTCGCCGCTACGGGGCAACCCGACTTTGTGCAGAGCGCGGTGAATGCGATCGCCACCAATCTGGTCGATGAGGTACAAGACCAGGTCGAAGACGAAATTCGTCGCCGGGTGCCCATTCCGCTGCCGCGTTTTCCGTTTTAGCAATCGCCCATCTAAAGGAGTTCACTATTTCAGCTGGCCTCGGTAAAGCCAAGGGGAGGTATCCGCTTAAGCCGAGACGCTGGTAGACCTTGGCATGTCGAAGTCAGGGGTCAGCAGTCAGTATTGACAGGCCTTCTGGCTCCTGGCTTCTGGCTACCTCGCGACAGCAATGTCCCGCTTTGAGTTGATACCCGCCAGGGATCCATGTGTAGAGCCATGAAGCAAAGGCCATTTGGCTTTTGTCCTGACTTTACAATAAAAAAGCTCTTTACCAGCCCAACCACTATGCCTATTGAAACTGTCGGCAATCCGACCCCCGAGGCCGATCGCATTCGCACCGTGCTGCAAGATCAGCTGCCCGACATCATTGCCAGCTTTAACCAGGTGCTGCAAGAGCAGTACGGCATTTCTGGCATTAGCGTCGGTGGCTTTACTGTGGTGCCCGAGAGTGCCCTCTCCACCCAGGTCACCTGCGATCAAGAAAGCTGCTCGATTAGCTAACCCCGGCCTCGCGTTCCGATCAGTTCGCCGCTGTCTTTGACCCTATCTCCAGAGCGATTGGGCAGCGGTGAGGTGGCCCGTTGAAACCGCTGCGCCCCTACCGATGGGGCGACTACGCGATCGCCCCTTGGTTTCCTTTCCCAATGCATCCATGACAGTGGCCGCCGACCTGCCAGGCAACCTGTTTGACCTGCCGATGCCACTGCCACCAGCGAACATCTTTTGGCTAGCGGTGCACTGGCCAGGGTCCTTAGCCAAACTGTTTCTTAGCCGCTTCATAGACCTCGACGGTAATTTGGCTCAGGCCCTGATCCTGGGCAAATTTCTCAATCTTTTTGCGGGCGGCGGGGCGCACAAAGAAGGGGATTTCTTTCAACCGGGCCTCGGCGTCGGCAGTCCATTCCATAGCGATGAGTCCAGAGGTAGAGACGAAATTTTGCGCTGGGCTTCAAACTTCTTTACGATATCAGGGGCAGGGGCGATCGCGGCCTCAGGGTATCTGACTCATTGGCGTTGAAGATTTTAGGAGACTGGAGTGGTGAGAAAAGTCTTGTTGGTGATGCTGGCTGCCGTGATCACCACGCTGGTGGCGATGGGGCTCTCTCCCGAGGTGCAGGCTAATATTGTGGCTGAGCCCGTGGTCTACACCATTGATGGGCAACCCTTTGAAGGCTACTTAGCCGTCAACGACAACTTCGGCGGCGATCGCCCCCTGGTGCTAGTGGTGCACGACTGGAACGGCCTCGACAATTACGAACAGCGCCGTGCCCAAATGCTAGCAGAGCAAGGCTATGCGGCCTTTGCGGTAGACCTCTATGGCCAGGGGGTACGGCCCAGCAACACCGACGAGTCGAGAGTCGAGAGCGGCAAACTCTACGCCGATCGCGCCACCATGCGGGCTCGCCTAATGGCTGGGCTAGACCAGGCCCAAACCATGGCCGGGGTAGACGGCAACCGCGTTGTCGCCATTGGCTACTGCTTTGGCGGTGCTGCCGTGCTTGAAATGGCTCGCGCAGGCATGGGGGTAGATGGTTTTGTGGTCTTCCACGGTAGCCTCAGCACGCCCGAAGGGCAAGACTATAGCAAAACTCCAGGTCGTATTTTGGTACTCCATGGTTCTGCCGACAGCCCAGTTCCCATGGCTGACGTGGCCCAGCTAGCTGCTGAGCTAGATGCCGCCAAGGTTGACTTCGATATGGAAATCTATGGTGGTGCCGACCACGCCTACACGGTGTGGAGCGGCGATCGCTACAATGGCCCAGCCGATCGCCGTTCGTGGCGGACGATGATGAACTTCTTGGATGAAACCCTACGCTAGGCTACGCACGTACCAGTACGACCCTGACTAAGTTTTGTCAGTCAACCAGGGTTAGAGTGTTCCAACTAAAGACCTGTCCGGTGTTTCTCCGCGACCGGCCCAGTGGGCCAAGTTCGCGTTCCTGATCGGGATGTTTTTTAGGAGGAATTCTCTTATTCATCCTCTGCGTCTACAGGATAAAGTTCCGCGTCTAGAATTGCATCTAATTCATCTGAATCCTTAGGATGATGAGCCCCATCAACTTGATCTGACTTTAGCCTGCCAGTCCGTTCTAGCCACTTAAGCAGAGTCTCTCTCTCAACTTGAGGGGGAATTTTGGCAGCCGCATCGCGAGATTCTTGATGCAGAGAAGGATTGTAAAATATCGCCATTGTTATTATTCTCGCTTGAGGTGAGTATTTAGATAACCGGCAGGATTAAGGAAACCGATCTATCCTTTTTTCCCTCTTTCCTAAGGCTGTCATATCCATGAAAACCTATCTACGAGTGGCAAAGATACCCGTATAGTCGTTTTTTCAGCGCAAGCTAGCTTGAAGCTTGTTGAGTATGAAGCTGCTAAAGCGGCTGTGAAATAGTCTAGGAAAGCAGGCCTTTATTTCGGCGTTCTTGATGAGAGTTGTGGTGATTTTCGACCCCATAACTTCATCATAGTCTATCTAAGGGCTAAACCTGTTTTCTCATATGTGCTTTCCAGAGACCGAGCAGCACACAAGAGAAACCCGGCTTCTTTTATATGGCCCGCGACCAACCCTAGCTGATCGCCTAGAAACCCGACCGCTGGTTCATTCAGTGCCTCAACTGGGCCATACGCCTAACCGCAACCCATGCCCGTCATTCCGTAACGCCAGCCCACCGGCTAGCAGCACTCGTTAAGGAGAGGTGCTGCAACCAGAAGACTGGACGCTGCTGAATTTTCTCATGGATGCCCGCACCGGGCTAGTACTCTGAGGCGGAAATAACCTACCTATTTGCCAACGCGGAAACCCTTATGAGACCTGGAATTCCCGTTCTGCCTTCTGCCTTCTGCCTTTTGGTGCTAGGGCGATTCAAAGACTTTCGCATCTCGAACTATACCTTGATGATGCAGTTAATCGGCTCAGGGGAACTTTTTGGTGTCCATCAACATTGATAAAATAGCTGCCGACTTTATCCGACCTATTCTGCCCCGAGGGATGGTTACGCTCTACATGAGCCTTAAGCGCTATTTTTCTGGGCAAGACTATGAATCACTTTTCAACCCTGATATTGCTGCTGCGCGATCGCGATACCTTCTTAGACGAAGTCCGCCAGGGCAAAAAGATTGAGTCTAAAATTCTGTCGCTGCTAGTGGTTAGCTCTCTATTTTTTGCCATCTATGGGGCCATTATTGGCTCATCGAGCGGGTGGCAACAGCTGCTCGTATCAATGGTGAAGCTGCCAGCTCTCTATCTGCTGACTCTGTTAATTTGCCTGCCAACGCTCTATTTTTTCGATATTTTGTTTGGCTCTAAGGCCGACTTTCGTCAGTACGCGGTGCTCAGCCTGACCACGACTTCAGTGATCAGCGTGTTGATGTTTAGCTTTGCACCTATCACCCTCTTCTTTTTGGTCTCTATTCGTAGCTATCATTTCTTTTTGCTGCTCAATGTCGCCATCTTTGGCCTGACAGGCTTCATTGGGGTCAGGCTGTTTTATTCAGGCATTCGCTCCGTGATGGATTTCACTCAAGATACACCCAGGATTCGCAACCGGCTGCTGCTATTTTGGCTGACACTCTACGGCCTGGTGGGGAGTCAGCTCGGGTGGACCCTGAGACCCTTTTTTGGCTCACCAGGACAGCCGTTTCAACTGTTCCGCGAGGTGGAAGGCAATTTTTACTCCCAGGTGATTCGCAGCTTTTTCTCGCTGCTGTTTGGCAATTGATTTTGGGCGGGGCAAACCACCGTTTGCCCCTACAGCAGGTATTGAACGGTTGCTTCATTGCTGTAGGAGTTGATCTTTGATTTCACGGAGCTATGGAATCTAGTTTGCAGGCGCTACGGATTACCCATGACGAACTCGACCAGCTCACCGGGCTCGATATCAGCGCGGTGTTTATGGGCGGCATTATTCGTCCCTCGGCCTGGCGATCGCGACGGCACCTGTTATCTCTAGCGATCACAGAATGTCTAGTGCTGGGGACAATCCTTATCATCTGCCTGGGTAAGTAGCTAGGCGCAATTAAATATAAAACGTTCCAGTGGGTAATCTCCGGTTCTACTACGTGCCTCCATGCCCTCAATGACGGTCATGGCCAGGTCATATTCGTTATCAAACATCTGCCCGGCAATCT
>NZ_JADEWX010000248.1 GCF_015207395.1 Nodosilinea sp. LEGE 07088 | reverse complement strand
ATCAACAATCGAATTAAGTTGATTAAGCGCCAAGCTTATGGGTTTGTAAACTTTGAGAATTTCCGTAAGCGCTTGCTAGCTTGCTTTTCTGATTAGAAAAACTTATCACCATGCTGCCGGAAGAACCTGGAATGTTCATCAACAGCAATGTATTCATACCTTCTTTGAACACTCAAGTTCGGTTAAGTCAGTTGTCTTTAGCCCCAATGGCCGATGGATTGCTTCGGGCAGCAATGATGCTTCTCTACGGCTGTGGGATGTTCAGAAGCAGAAGTGTGTCCATACCTTCATTGGCCATACTACTGGGATCAATTCAGTTGCATTTAGCCCAGATGGGCAATTGCTGGCTGTGGGTACTAGCGATGCTACTATCAGTCTGTGGGATATCCAGAAATGGAAATGTGTTCACGCTTTCACTGGTCATACTGGTTGGGTCTGGGCGGTTGCCTTTAGTTCTAATGGCCAGTTGCTCGCTTCGGGTAGTGGCGATACCGCTATTCGGCTATGGGATGTCCAGCAGCAGAAGTGTGTCCATACCTTTTCCAACCATACTGCTGGGATTAATTCAGTTGCCTTTAGTCCTAGTGAGCAGTTGCTAGTCACTGGTAGCGATGATGCCACTTTGCGGTTGTGGGATGTTGAACAGCGGCAATGTATTCATACCTTCTCAGGTTACTCAAAGTCAGTCAATTCAGTTGTTTTTAGTCCTAATGGCCAATGGCTCGCTACTGGTAGTGCCGATACCACCATTCGTTTGTGGGATGTGCAGAAACAGAAATGTGTTCATACTTTGACTGGTCACACTAAGTGGGTCAATTCAGTTGCTTTCAGTCCTGATGGTCAGTGGCTCGCTACCGGCAGTGCCGATGCCACTCTGCGGTTGTGGGATGTTGAGCAACAGAAATGTGTTCATATTTTCACTGGCTACACCAATTGGATCAATTCAGTTGCTTTCAGTCCTGATGGCCAGTGGCTCGCTACTGGCTCTGCTGCTGCCAATAGTCACCTATGGGATGTGCAGAAACGGAAATATGTTCATACTTTCACCGATGATAAAGCTGAGGTTATTTCAGTCGCCTTTAGTCCTGATAGCAAACTGTTGGCCACTGGTAACCGCAATACCACTATCAGTTTGTGGAATGTTGAACAGCGGAAATGTGTCCATACTTTCACCGGCCACACTGATTGGGTCAATTCAGTTGTCTTTAGCCCTGATGGCAAACTGCTGGCCACTAGCAGTAGTGATGCCACTATTCGTCTTTGGCATGTTGAACAGCGGAGATGTGTCCATACTTTCACCGGTCACACCAATTGGGTCAATTCAGTTGCCTTCAGCCCTGATAGCAAACTGCTGGCCACCAGCAGTAGCGATGCCACTATTCGTTTGTGGGATGTACAAAAACAGCAATGCACTCATACTTTTGCTGGCCATACCGCTGATGTCAGATCAGTTGTCTTTAGTCCTGATGGTCAACGACTAGCCACAGGCAGCGGCGATGCTACCATTCGTCTGTGGGATGTTAATACAGGAGCAAGCTTAGCTGTCTTGCTTTTGCCAAGTCTCTATGAGGGTACAAATATCTACGGAGCACAAGGTCTTACCGACGCACAGCGAAGTATGATGTTGGCACTCGGCGCGGTTGAGCGTGCATCCAATAACTGATGTCTGCTACCTCTACAAAATATGCTCAACCATTAGCTTCAACTTTGCCAGAAGAGATGACTGAATACAATCTTTCCCAGCACACGACGCTGAGCCCAGCGAATTTCTAGAAGCCTTCGCCGAAATTGACGCCATTCGCCAGCGTCTCCGCAGTCGTTATACCGCTCAATGAGCCAAGACCCACTCACCATTAGCGTTCTACACCGTAGCTATCAAAGACCTCATCGATGTTGATAATACGAACCATAGAAAATCATGGGTATCTAACAGCAGTCTCATGGCATGTAGTTGGCAAAGTCTTGCAGATGGTCATCATCCTCCGCAACGATAGTCAACGTACTAACGGCACTACCCGGTTGCCGAAGGGCGCGGGCTACTCCCGCTTCAGCCACTAGCCGACCCACAACCTGTTCCCCAGCGACAATCTGGACGGCTTCCCCAGGATTCAAATTTTTTAGCAACTCTAGCAAATGCAGCTGCACCTCTTGCACAGTCACCTGGTTCATGAAAGCCCTCTTTTGACAGATTGCCTAGCTTTTACCAAATATCCCTTGCGATCAATTTTAAGCTCGAAAATGTTAGTGATTTAATTGTACTTTCTTGGATGTATTCCGCTGCCTCGTACCACCCCTCCAGCAGCGCACACCCCGTCAACTTTTCCTTCAGTGGGCCACAGATCCAGTATTCCGGACTATCCAGCACGCTATACTCCGCCCGCTTGGCCCGATAGTCTGTGCTCTTGGTAGACGCGCTCACCGCCTCCACCACCAGCCACGATCGCGGCGCATTTAATCCGTAAGCTACCCTCAGTTCAGGATCACACTTTCCCCGCCTGGGGGTGTGCCCGGAGGGCGGGGTGGGTCAAAATGCTGACATCAACGCGGCTGCATTCTACGGATAGCTGGGCAATGGCTCAGACCAACCCACCCCTAAACCCTCCCAGGCGGGGAAGGCTAGCCTGGTTCTAAACGAGGGAGGCTTAGCCTGAATTCAGGTTGTTCTAGTTTCTCAATGGTCAAGCGTGGTTATCGCTCCAGGCGACGCCCCATCTCGCGTTAAGCCTATCGTGCAACGCTATCATTCTAGGGTTGATTAGCCGGACTTTGCTGTCAGCTCCCCAGCCAGCTTCTAAAAGGCTTGAGCGAAGCTTTACAAGCGGCTTATTCGTTCTTTACGTAGAGTCACCTATGGTAGTCATGAGCCGCTAAGGCTCTTATAGGGTACGTACTATACTGAAACATCTAAACACAAGGGCCTCCAGCTTTCGGGCTGGGGGCCTTAGTATTTGGGGTTCGGGGTATAAGAGAAAAGGCGTTTACCTGGCCCAGCAGGAGGCTCTGTGCAGCGGTTAATGGTTGAGCCCGCTCAAGTGACAGCAGACCAGCTTCACCTCACCCCATCTCAACAGCATTACCTCTACCGAGTGCTGCGGCTGCGGCCTGGGCAGCAGTTCTTAGCCCTCGATGGGTTGGGCACCCGGTGGCTGGCAACGCTCACCGCCACGGCTGAGATGGCGTCGATTGTACCGGCTCTGCCCGATCGCCATTTGCCCCCGGCTGACCTGACCCTGGTGGCGGCGCTCCCCAAGGGCAATGGTTTTGACGAGGTGGTGCGGCAGGCCACAGAACTGGGTGTAACGACGCTACAGCCCGTGATCAGCGATCGCACCCTGGCCCAACCCAGCCCCAACAAGCTAGAGCGCTGGGGGCGCATTGCCGCTGAGGCCACCGAGCAGTCGGAACGCCTGCTGCTGCCCCAGATTCTGGCATCGATGTCTTGGCGAGATTACTTGAGCCAAACCACCACGGGCAGCCGCTGGATTTGCGTAGCGCGGGGTGATGCGCCACATTTGCTGGCGGCGGCTCTGAGCCGCCCTGCGGCCGAGCCAGCTACCATCGCCACCGGGCCGGAGGGGGGCTGGACTGAAGCTGAGGTTGAGGCGGCGATCGCAGCTGGGTTTGAGACAGTTTCCCTCGGTCCTCAGATTCTCAGGGCGGTAACGGCTCCCCTGGCAGCCTTGACGCTAATTACTGCTGCCCGCAGATTAGAAGACAGCCTTAAAGTTGTCTAAACCAGTCTTCGGAGTCATTCTCAATAAGCAAAAATTATTGCAAATCCCCTCAAGAATTCGCTACTATTCTCATTAAGCAGGAGTTATTGAAATCTCATCGGAGGATCCAGGCTGTGGCTGCTTACACTCCATCGGCTCTCAAGGCCGAGCTCAACGAGCGCGGCTGGCGCATGACTCCCCAACGAGAGACCATGCTCAAAACCTTTCAAAATCTGCCCGAGGGCACCCACCTGAGTGCCGAAGACCTCTGTGAGCTGCTCAGCCAAGAAGGGGAGCCCATTAGCCTCTCAACCATCTACCGCAATCTCAAGCTGATGGCCCGCATGGGTATTTTGCGCGAGCTAGAGCTGGCCGAGGGCCAAAAGCGCTACGAAATCAATCAGCCCGCGCCCCATCACCATCACCACCTGATCTGCGTGCGGTGCAATAAAACTATCGAGTTTAAAAATGACTCGGTGCTCAAAGCCGGGGCTAAAACAGCCGATCGCTCTGGCTATCACATTCTCGACTGCCAGCTGCTAATCCACGGCATTTGCCCCAGCTGCCAGCGATCGATTGTGCCGATTTAGGGTCAAATCCTACCGGTATCTCGCGAGAGATAGGGGCATAGCAGTGCTATGCCCCTACCGGGTAAACAACCCTTTGCCCCTACAGGACTTCGTGGGTGTACTTGTGCTGCTTGACGTTGTCGTTTTTTGAAATCTTGCGCTGGCTGTTGAGCACCCGCTTTTTCTCGGTGGAGTAGTTGAGCTCACGGTGCAGCGTGCCCCTAGGTACCAGATCTACTGCTTCGGGACGAGACTGATAGGTGCGCGCGGCGGCCTGCACCCGTTCTTCAAAGTCGGCGCAGGGTTGAGCGGGGTCAGTCGCAATCTCTGGCAACTCTAGCGCTAGCGCCTGGGCAATGGTGGTGCCGCAGATAACGCTATAGGAGGTCGGCACCCCCTGCAGGACTGATTGTAGATAGGCGGAGGGAATGGGCTCAAGCACCTGAAGCTCGACGGTTTCTCCCTCGTGACGCAGATAACAGGTGGCCAGCCCCACCACTAGATAGCTATCGCCGGGCAGAGTGTCGGCGGGGGTCTGAGGTGCGGTTTGAACCATGAAGCTTTACCAGAGGATTCGACAGATCTGCATTTTAGCCCTGGGGCCCAGGGGGCTGCGATCGCGCTCCCGAACTGTCACAAAACACAACTTCTACCGGTGGGCCTGGTGCCAGTCCTTGGCCTGCTGTTGAATCGCCTCCAGGTCTTCCGGCTCCATGCGATCCAGGTTCTTCAAAATAAAGCTCATCCGCCCCTGGGTCTGGAGCTTGTCGCGCTGGCGGTGCAAAAAGTCCCAGTAGAAGAAATTAAATGGGCAGGCGTCTTCTCCCGTGCGGTCTTTGGGGTTATAGCGGCAGCCCTTACAGTAGTCGCTCATTTTGTTCACGTAGTTGGCCGACGAGGCATAGGGCTTAGAGGCCAGCAGCCCCCCATCGGCAAACAGGCCCATGCCAATCACGTTGGTCTGCATCACCCAGTCGTAGGCATCAATAAAAGCTGCGTGAAACCAGTCCTTCACCGCCTGGGGGTTGAACCCGGCGATCAGCGAAAAGTTGCTGAGGATCATGAGCCGCTGAATGTGGTGGGCGTAGCCGGTGCGCTGGGTCTGATCAATCACCTGGTGCAGGCAGTTCATCTCGACCTGGCCAGTCCAGAAAAATTCCGGCAGGGGCTGGCGGTGGTCAAACCAGTTGCGATCGCCGTAGTCGGCATCAACATAGCTGTAGAGACCGCGCATGTACTCGCGCCAGCCCAGCACCTGGCGAATGAATCCCTCCACACTGTTGAGCGGCAGATCATGCTCTAAAAACGCTTTCTCCGCCCGCTCCACCACCGCCAAGGGATGCAGCAATCCCAAATTTAGGTAAGGCGACAGCAACGCATGCCACATCGTGTCTTCGCCAGTGACCATGGCATCTTGATAGGGGCCAAAGGTATCGAGCCGCTCTATAATAAACGTTTCCAGGACTTGCAGCGCCTGCTCGCGGGTAACCGCCCATTTAAAGGGCGTCGCGTTGCCAAAGGTGGGGATGCCTAACGTTTCAACCTTGTCGATCACGGCTTGAGTAACCTGGTCAGGCTCAAACCATCGAGGAGTAGGGGTATTGAGCTTACCCTTCGGCGGCTGGCGATTGTCTTTGTCGAAGTTCCACCGGTCGCCGACGGGCTGGTCATCTTCCATGAGCACGTCAAAGCGCTTGCGGCCTTCGCGGTAGAAGCTCTCCATCAGCAGGCCCTTGCGCTTGCTGGCCCAGGTGCTAAAGTCGGCGGCGCTCCAGAGAAAGTGATTGTTGTCGAGAATGGTGAGCTTACAGGGCAAATCCAATCCCTCAAGCCAGGCAGAGCAGGGATGATCAACCGGGTCCATGACCCGCAGCTCGGTAATCTCCTCGGCTTTAATCCAGTCGCGCAGGGCGGTTTCGGTATCGGCAGCGATCGCATAGGTGACCGGCCACCCAGCCTCCTTCAATTCGTCAGCAAAGTGGCGCATGGCCGACCACACTAGCACTAGCTTTTGCCGGTGGTAGGGTCGCTCCTGGGCAAACGCTTGAGATTCTACGAAGAGAACTGGCGCATCTTTTGTCTGGCAGCTTGCCAGAGCAGCCTGCTCTGGCCACAGCTGATTGCCTAGCACCCAAACCCCGATGGTCATTGCGGTTTATCCTATTCCGACATGGCTCGACTTCATTGTTGCGCAGAGACCAGGGGAGTGCCAGGTGGAGGGGTGGGA